>PUNC01000232.1 GCA_003551625.1 PVC group bacterium
ATGCACCTTGAGCGGTTCGGAGCCGATGAGCAGCCCCCTGATAACTCAAGGTAGTAATTCCTGAGACGGTATTACCTCGGATATAGGTGTTATCCCCCCAAGTAATAGACGAGCGAGAGGTTTGCTCCCCCTCATCTAATATCTCAAAGTGTAAACCTTCGTTATCTAATTCGTAATATCCCGGGCCAATAAGAGCCCCCGAGACAGTTAAGTTTCCAGTAATTGAGCCCGATGCTGCATTAATGGCACCGGTAATATCGGCCTGTTTAGCAATAAGCTCGCCTTTATCGGTTAAAAGGAAATTAGCATTAGTAGCATTTTGTTCGATATCGTTTTTTATCTCTCCGGAGAGGATCCGATAGGACTCCCCCGCCTCTCCCTGAAGGATAATAACACCGGGGTTCCCTGAGACCCCCTCTCCTACAACAAGTTTAGTCTTGGCTTGAAACTTATCTCCGGTAATAGAAGCTCCCGCGACCTGGGTACCGGTAATCGTATTAGCTACGATTTTGTCCCCGGAGATCGATTTTGCAGCAATAACCTCGGACCCATAAACGTTGTTTGCGACCCCTGAGATAATTGTGGGAGGCTCCTCGTTGGAGATATTACCTCTCCAAGACAGGGCAAGCAATACTCGATCGCTGTTATTAAAGACATCATCGGGGTCTCCCGTTCGATTAAAGCTACTATTACTCGTATCAAAATAGATAAAGTTCCTGCCCGGCTCTATTTCAAGAGTTACAGGCAAGGTCCCCCCAACTTCAAAGACATCTCCCCCTTCAAAGGAGAGATGGCTTCCCAAGATTCGTACTCTCTGGGGATCGATAAGAGCTTCGAATTCAATATCCGTTGAAATGCGACGGTAGTTGTTTGCCAGCTTATTTGCAATAACCGAGCCGGGCATTAGAGAGGACCCCGGAACACTATTGTCAACAAAGCCGGTGTCATCGATAACCGTGCCCTGAGAGGTTACGATATTGCCCCGAAATTCAAAGGTAGTCTCATCGGACCGAAAGTAATGAGTGGGGTCTTGGCGGAATTCAAAATTTGAGGAATTCGATATCGCCCAAGCCCGATCCGCCGAGGCAAAGGAGGTAATAAATCCTGAGCTATTAACGGACCCATCCCAGGCCTCGTTCGCCATCAGGGGTGTTTCTACGGTAACTCGGGTGGGAGTTATAGAGACAAAGGACTCCAGCTCAAGATCCTGCTTGACTTGAGAGGCAATTAAATCTATCTGACCGGGAGAAAGCTCTATTTTCGACTTTAGAAAAGCCGTAGAGAGATGCAGATAACTACCTGCCGGTATATCTGCCGACAGGGGATTTATAATGCCCAAGGGACTTCCTCCTGCATCCAGGGGGCTATCCGCAACAACACTAGCAATCAACTCTCCTCCAGGACCAATTATTTCTAACCCATCCCCGCTATCGATATCTGCCTCCAGGGACTCTAGGGGGATCGAGGTAACTCCTGAGGATACCTCTCCATCAATTTTCCCGATCGATCCCATAGAAGGAATCGAGGCAGATAAGAGAGATATGCTTTCTCGATCTAACGAAATCGAATTTACAAAGGACTCCCCTTCAATCGAAATGGGCTGATCTTCCAGGAACTCTCCCTCAATATCACTCTTTAAGGGAATGTTAGTAGCCCCCTTAGCAAGATCGCCATCTACCTCAAGGAATACGAGTTCAAAACTTTCAAAGTCAAGGAGAGACAACTTATCTCCATCCCTTAAGTCAATGCCCAAAGGAGATACATCAAGAGAGGATAAGGTCCCTTGCTGAGCACTAGCCAACCTTCCCACTACCCCCGTGCTGTTATTGAGCAAGATTGAATTGCCTAAGTTAGAGATCGAGGTATTCTGAAACTCAATCAACTCACTAATATTATCAAAGCGTTCAAAAAGGGCCGTTCCCTGGAGAAATAGGTGATCTCCTGCTCCTGCCGTTATCTCAATGGGATCTCCCTGGACATCTCGAATAGGAATTAAGGTAGCCCCGGCTTCAAGTATTTCTCCGTCTTGAAGATCGAGGTAAAAATCGTATACCCCTGCATCGCTTATTATTAACAGGGGATCCCCGCCCTCAATATCAACCGACAGGGGGGTAATGCTTAATTGGGAAGTCGAGCCCGATAGGGAAGAAGTAAGCTCTCCAATCTTAGCTCGAAAGAGAGATGCATCAATGAGACCTGCCCGGACCGCCTTAATAGCATTATCAATTTGGGGTCCACTAAAAGAGGATAGATAGCTCATGGGAAAAAGTTATTTTATAGGATATACAACAAAATAACTGGTTAGACCCTTGCGTTCAAGGTAATAGGAAAAGAGCCTGGGCGAGATGTCGAAATCTCAGAGAAAATTTTGGGGTGCTCTTGTAGGTAGCAATGGTCCCGTTTGAATTATCTATTTGTCCTATTCGGGGTTATCTAATTGCCCATGTCCTATTTGACCTGTTAGTCCATGTCCTATTTGACCTGTTAGCCCCTGGCTCAACTCCGGGACCTATTAGACCTCTGGTTTCCCGTTTTTCTTACAGGAGGGGTGACTGGGTTGAGAGACTGGCCTGTAAGACTCATGTTTTCGATGATTTTTGAATATGTAATATAAATATATATTATAAATTGTTAGGTAAATGAATTTGTTAATTGACTGTGCCGGGAGTATGGGTTATGAG
>PUNC01000033.1 GCA_003551625.1 PVC group bacterium
GATGGAAATGCGATGCTCGTCTCCGGGAGCATCTATTCGGCCTGCCGGTTCTTCGAACTCTTCCAGAAGACCGATATCAAAGGGAAGTGTGCCATTATCACCTCATACAAACCATCAACTGCGGATGTCAAGGGCGAAGAAACAGGCGAGGGACTCACCGAGAAACTGCGGCAGTATGAGATCTATCGTAATATGCTCGCCGATTTCTTCGAAGAGCCTGAAGATACAGCGATGTATAAGGTTGAAACATTCGAGACTGAGGTAAAGAATCGGTTCATTAAGGAACCGGGACAGATGAAGCTCCTGATCGTCGTTGACAAACTGCTGACGGGTTTTGATGCACCCCCTGCAACGTACCTCTACATCGACAAGCAGATGCGTGATCACGGGCTCTTTCAGGCGATCTGCCGGGTGAACCGGCTGGATGGGGAGGATAAGGAGTACGGCCATATCATCGACTATAAAGATCTCTTCATGTCGCTTGAACAGTCGATCAAAGACTACACCGGCGGAGCATTCGAGGATTTCGATAAAGATGATGTCAGCGGTCTCCTGAAAGATCGCCTGGAAAAAGGGCGTGAAAAACTGGAAGAGATTCGTGAGGCGATCAAGGCGCTCTGCGAGCCGGTTGAGCCACCCAAGGCAAGCCAGGACTATATCCGGTACTTCTGTGGTTCAAGTGATGATCCCCTTGCCCTGAAACGAACCGAGCCACTGCGTGTTGATCTCTATAAGCGGGTTGGAACACTTCTCAGGAGATATGCCGATCTTGCCGGTGAGATGCGTGAGGCAGGATATACTGATCAGGAGGCACGGACGATCAGGAGCGAAGTTGCCCATTACGAGAAAGTCCGTGAGGAGATCATGCGGGCAAGCGGCGACTATATCGACCTGAAACGATATGAACCGGCGATGCGGCATCTCCTTGATGCCTATATCCGGGCAGAGGAGAGTGAGGTTGTCTCAACATTCGATGACCTGACACTCGTCCAGTTGATAAATATGCGGGGAGAAGCTGCGGTCGAGACACTTCCAGAACGCATCAAAAAAGATCCTGAAGCGGTCGCTGAGACGATCGAGAACAATGTCAGGAAGATCATCCTCGATGAGATGCCCGTCAATCCGAAATATTATGAGAAGATGTCCGAGCTTTTAGACTCCCTGATCCGTGAGCGGAAGCAGCAGGCGATGGACTACAAGGCATACCTGCAAAGAATAGTCGAGCTGGCACGGAACGTGAGCCAGCCGGAGGTGCAGGTTGCGTATCCATCTGCCATCACCACCCCGGCACTCCGGGCACTCTATGATAACCTGGTGACCGGGGATAATCAGGCGGTGGGCGAGACTGCGCATTATGGTAAACAGAGACCAGAAAATCCGCGTTCAGAGATTGCTCTTGCACTTGACAGGGCCATCAGGGAGACGAAGAAAGCCGGATGGCGTGGAAACAAATTCAAGGAACGGGAAGTTAAATCTGCCATCCGCTCAGTCCTTGGTGACGATGAAAGACTGGTCGAACAAATCTTTGAGATAGTGAAGAATCAACGTGACTACTGAGAAGCAGCTGATAGAGGTCTCAGGCATAGCCGTTGAGATCATCAGGAAGAAGATCAAGAACCTTCACCTCGGGGTCTATCCTCCTTATGGTAAAGTACGGGTTTCAGCACCCCTCTTTCTGGATGACGATGCGATCCGGCTTGCTATCATCTCCCGCCTGGCATGGATCAGAAAGCAGCAGAAGACGTTTCTCAACCAGGATCGCCAGTCCGAACGGGAGATGATAACTGGCGAGACGCATTACTTCTGGGGTAGGCGCTTTCGGCTGGATGTCATCGAAGCAGATCTCCCACCACGGGTACGTATCAGGGGTACAGCTACATTGGAGATGCGAGTCCGGCCAGGAACCAACCGGGAGAAGAGGGAGCAGATCCTCTCTGCCTGGTACAGAAGAGAACTCAAGGAGCAGATCCCTCCACTCATTGCCAAATGGGAAGAGATGATTGGCGTTTCGGTCTTAGAATGGGGTGTAAAACGGATGAAGACCCGCTGGGGTTCTTGTAATGCACGGGCTGGCCGCATCTGGCTGAATCTGGAACTTGTCAAGCGGCATCCTCTTTGCCTTGAGTACATCATTGTGCATGAGATGGTTCACCTTCTCCAACGGCGGCATAACGAGAGGTTTTGCGAATTGATGGATGGCTTCATGCCGGGATGGCGGCAGCACAAGGAAGGGCTGAAGGAGATCCCATTAACAGATGAATACTGGGAGGAATGATGCCGTCAATGGCGGATAGTATTTCTCTTATTTCCTGGTAATAATTACGCTATTCTTTCTTCCTGGATGCGCTCCACAATCCGGTTATCTGGCCTTTCTGCCCATATTTGCTGGATCTCTGGCGGACATCATAATATTTGCCGGTAACCGGATTGTAGATTCTCATCTGTTTCTTGTCACTGTCGGACATGGTAATCATCTCTTTCTCATCTGAACCGAGCTCTGCTCTCTAATTTATTTATTATATTTGTACACTCTCTCTCTCTCTCGTACAGGTATTAATATAATTAACTCTACAATGTCAAGTTTCAAAAAGATTCCGTCAGGATTAAATAGCAAGATCTTTATATAATGAATGAAATTATATTGTTTGTGTTAATGGCACAACAACCCTGGAAGTAGA
>PUNC01000154.1 GCA_003551625.1 PVC group bacterium
GATGTAAAATACAACGTAGTATTTTCTGCCACCGCGAACATGTTTAACGCAGCACATCCTGAAGGAGGCGGAGGCGGAAGGGCATCGATTATAGTAGAGCACCCTGAAACCAAGGAACAAATGCCTCGCAAGCAAGCTATGGAGGATCTATACGCTAACGGTTGGACTCGTAGAGAGATTGCAACACACTTTGAAACATCTTACGGAGCAGTTTACAGTGCTACTAAGGATATTGAACCTCCGGAAGGTAGCAAAGCCGCACATGGTGGTAAAGTAGTAATTACCCACCCTGATACCGGTGAAGAGATTGCTAGGGTGGACTTCATCCGTGAAAAATTTGCAGAAGGCCTTTCCCGTCGGGAGATTGCCGACCTGGCAGGTTGTGACTACTCAGTAGTATGGATGGCAACCCGCGAAGACAAGGAAGAAGGCGAAGACGTAGCGGACGAAGAAGACACCTTCTAAATTTTCTCCCTGAGTTAGGGGGGTGGGAAACTGCCCCTCTTCTTTTTGTTTGAAAAATACGACACTGCGAAAGGAGTCTATCATGTTAATGGCTGTCCAGATATTCTGTGGGATTGTGGCATTCATATCTGCTATGGCTTTTTTAGTGGAGAAGAATGTTGTACATTTAACGGGCGCCTTTGGCTTTACGGTGCTTATAGTTGCAATAGAAGTATACTTTAAGTGAGGTGATGAATATGGATATGCAAGAAATGAACGAGGCGATAATGTACAAAGTTAAACAGAAGTTCCTTGAGGCAGGGTTTAACGTTATTACAGAACCTAATAGATTTACGATAGAAGCTGAAGACGGTACTGTTATTACCTTCTCGGCAAATGGTTCAAAAGGAGCCTTTTTAACTATTGACGCAAATGTAATGCTTGTTTCTACCCTAACCATTAACGATTAGAAAGGAGGAGAGACTGTGACCGAGGAAAAGCCTAAGGTTAAGATATGCAATAAAGGCAATAAGTGTTTTGATCCTAAAGGTCCACAATTGCCAATAGAGCGTTTTAGTAAACGTGCTGTGTCTCCTGATGGACATACCTATACTTGCAAGACTTGTGAAAAGATGCAGGCTAAGGCTAGCTATTGGCGAAGGAAGGAAACAGGACAGTTAGAACTATCGGAAGAACAGAAAGCAGCACGCAAACAGTTCTATAAGGATTACTATCGCGACAATATTGAACGACGTAAGAAGTACGACCGGGAGTACCAGAAGACAGAGAAAGGTAAGGAAGTAATGAAGGAGAGCCACGCGCGAAGAAGGAAGCGCATTAAGGATCAAGCAGGCGAACCGTATGAATTTTGGGAAGTAGTAGAGAAGTGTACTGAGGATGGAGAGCTTAAGTGTGGTATTTGTGATGTAAGTATCGATAGGGTACGTAACGCTCATAAAGACCATATTGTACCTATTGCAGAAGGTGGTAAGGATGAACTGGATAATGTTAGAATCACTTGTGGCCAATGTAATCTATCACGTCCTAAAGACGGCAGCGATGTGAAACAAGAAGAAACAGAAACAGAAGAAGAAGAAGGAGGGCAATAAATGGGAAAAAAGTCTGGGTTCTCTAAATTAACCGATTCCAACAAGGTAGACGCAACGTGTATAGTAGAGTACGAATTTCAACATAGTAGGAAGTTTAAGGAGTTTGTCACAGTAGGATTCTGTGATGACGATGAAGAGGTATTCTGTTATACTGCTTTGGACATACGCGACTTGTATAAAGCTATACTGGTGCTCCAAGATGTATTCGAGAACGCTCTGCAGCAACTTCCTGAAGGGGAACAAAAGGAAATTAGAGCTGAAGCGATGCTTGAATGTGCCGAGGAGTATGAATGGGAAGGTCGGGAGGAAGACGATGAGTGATTTTAAGAGTCTCTTGCAGAAAGTTAGAGGCAAGGACTGGCAAGCTCCTCCTGAGGTTCTCGCATTAGATCCTGGCGAAACCACGGGATGGGCTCTCTTTGAGCAGGGTCTTCTAATTGATGCAGGACAAACTGAAAAACATAAAGACATTGTTGCAGCGGCGGCCGAAATACAAACTCTTCTTCGTGCAACGAATCCTTCGACTGTAGTTATTGAAGACTATAGAGTATATGCTCACAAGGCCAAATCACACTCCTGGGAAGCTCTACATACTCCTAAGCTTATCGGAGCTATTCAGGCCCTGTGCGCTGTTAGAGGCGCTGCAGACATATTACAAATGGCGAGTAGTAAGCAGTTCGTGACTAATGATAAATTAAGAACATGGAATATGTATTATAAAGGGAAGCCTCATGCTAATGACGCCATAAGACACGGATGTTACTACTTACTGTTTAATAAGGAGTTGAATAAACGTGGGAACACCTTTTAAAGAAGGAGAGAATATTGTCGTAGAATATGACAGTCCTGGAGTAGGGTATATGAAGGAAATAGGAAAGTATGTAGCTTATAACGAATGGGGTATTGTATTCGAACATAGTGCTACGAAGACGCTTTCTATTGTGAATATGCGTTCTTCTTCCGTGTTACTCGTTAGACAATTAACGAAGGAAGAGAAAGAAACGTTCGAACGAGGAGAGTAAGCCGACATGGGGGCTCGCGCGCGGTGCCGTAGTTTATTGGAAAGGAGCAGTGTATATGGCCAAGACTAATGTTAAAGTGCAATTGGTAGGTTTGGATGGTAA
>PUNC01000128.1 GCA_003551625.1 PVC group bacterium
ATTAAGTAAATTAAAAATTAGACCTGATTTTGATCCGAAAAAGATTAAAGACGAAGAAACTGAAGGCGATATTACTGTTGGTCAAGCAATTGAAACTTTAGCTACTGGTGTCGAAGGTATAACTCAAGAACAAATTGATTATCTTAAACGTGATCCTCATGTTCTCCGTAGAGTGAAATCTGCCGAAGTTGAAATGCGAGAATCTTTTCAAAGTGCAAGAATGAAATTAGGTCATACAATAAGTACTAGAGCTAGTTATTATAGTCCTAGTTATATAATAGATTTATATGAAAATATGATTGCATTTCTTGCTGAAAAGAGGGGGGAATTAAATGTTGCAAATGTTTTTGGAGTGATGGAAGATCTTGGAATTGGTTTAGAATCGAAATTTGCAAAAGAATTAAATTTAGAAAGAATACTTGGATCTACTCCCTCAGAATATTTAGATGCAATTGGAGTAAAAATGACTCCCGATAGGATGGGAGAAAAAATAAAAGTTAGGGCTGAAGAGTTAGAACTTGCTGGTACAGATAGACCTGATAAAAGGCGTATTACAGTTGAAGAACAAAAAGCAAAACGACATGAACTTTTATCTGGAATGTTTGGACTTAAAAAAATTGAAGAAGAAACGGGTATAACATCTTTTCTACAGCAGTCTGGAGAAGAGATGCGAGGCAGTATAGATAGTATTGGTGAAGAGTTCTCTAGTTCCCGTATGTTTATAGAAGATCATGCTCAAAATTTAGCTGATAATATTTTACAATATGCAGATAAAGCTACATCTACATTGTATAAACAAGAAGGTGAATTTCATGGTAATGTTATAGGTCAATGGCGTGGTGCTATAAATGAAGGGTTTGATAATTTAACAGAAGGTGCAAAAGATTTATTACGTAGAAGACATGAATTAATTAAAGAATTACGATTACCTCCATCTTTAAGAACAAGAAGTTTACCCCAAATACAAGAAGAATTAACAGATGTTCAATCTGAACTTACATCTATTTTAGATGGTATGGATAAAAGAACTGCCGCTCATATTCTTGGTGGATTGGGAGTAACTATTGGGTCGAAAGAACTTGAGGAAGCGGGATATACTCAAGAATTCCTTAAGGGATTTGATGCAAATATTCCAAAACCTCCCACACATGATATATTTGCTGGTGAAATGCAAATGTTGCATGGTAAACGAGTTCAAATATATGGCAGTGATTATCTTAGATCTTTAAGTGGAACTGGAATTGATCCGGCATTTTTTGGTCATTATCTTGCAGATGATACTCGTACTACTGGACATCATGCTAAATTATTACAAGATTATGCGTCAGGTTATGCAGAAGCAATAGATGATATTTTTACAACAGGAAAAGATCCTGAGGAAATAGCTAAAAAACATGGTATATCTGAAGATTTTATAAATAAAATTCTTGGTGTTGATAAAATAGAAGATCTTCCTCAATTAGGATTTGATCCATTTTTAGAGTTTCTTGAAGATAAGGGAATTCAAAATATAGATCAAATTAAATTTATGAAAGGTCAATTATTTGATCCTAGTAAAATAGATGCAGATACAATAGCAGGCAGTCTTGTAGGATTATCTGATGAAGAACAGAAAACGGTATTAGATAATCTTGAGAATATGATAAAATATAAAGAATCCCTTAAAACTGCTAAATTATTCCCCCAAGAATTTAAAGAAATGGATATGGGAGATAAAACTCCTGAACAATTTTTAAGTGATAGATTATTTGGTGCGCGCAGTGAAGCAGAACAAGAGTCTAATTTACGAAATTTAAAGCAAATACATGATATTGTAGAAAGAGAAGGACTTGCGATACGCGAACCGCCACCAACTTTACATCAAAGAAAAAGGGAAGCTTATCCATCGGTATCTACGGAAGGTTTTGGTGGAGAAGGCTGTTGTGGGCAAATTTTAACATATTTAAATCAATTAGTAAGTTTAGCAACTGCAATCGTAACTATTTTGGCTAGTTTTGGTTCTGGAATTTGGCAGGCATTTGATGAAATTAGTTCTCCTAAAAAACTTACAGTAGATTCAAAAGATGTAAAAGAGTCAATCAAATCTGGACTTATTGAAGCTATTAAAGAAAATGATGTCTATACAAAATCATTTTTTAAACCATCTACATTTAGAACACCAGAAATTCGCAGGCAAGAATTACAAAAATATGGAGATATAAAACAAGATTGGGAATATGATGCTAGAGCAATGCAAGCCGCTTTTGTTGGTGCAGATGTTGCTCATCAAATGTCTATGGCAATTGCTAAAGGTGGTGTGGTCAATTTTCAGCAATTATATGGTCAGCGTGGATATGACCGATTATTAAGTGAAGGGTTACATGGCGCGCAATTAACTTTACCATTACATGAATTTGGGGTAGATGTTCGTAAAGGTATAGGTCATGCAATTGAAAAAGCTTTAGAAGAAGAATCATTTACAATAACTGAACAATTTCATTATGTAGAGGGAGATATTGCTAATAGATATACTGATAGAATTGTAGAACAAGATGTTGACGCTTTACAACCTGCTACTGGTTCTAGTGCATTTCAATCAGCAAGAATTGAAGGTGTTGTAAAATTAGCGGCAAGAAAAGGATATTCTAAAGATGAAATATATAATTTAATTAAAAAACAATTACCGGAACA
>PUNC01000140.1 GCA_003551625.1 PVC group bacterium
CGCGGGTGCGATAGTCCTCCCACTGTTCCAGCGTAAGTGCCTCCTGGAAGCGCTTCAGCGCGGCATTGTAGGCTTCCCGCTCCGGGGTCTTCTCCCAGCGTGGGGTGCCGCGCAGCGCCTCTCTACATCTCAAGGCATCGACATAGCGTTCTAGAGCGTCGACATTCGCAAAGCGGTCGAAGTCAGTTTGCCATTCCTTGGCAATATCCTCCAGGGACGGAAGACGGTTTACGCCGATCGGCGCCGGACTCCAGTGCGAGATGTAGGGGTCGATGATGTAGCGCGCGAAGTCCCCGTCCTCTACTGATGAACTGACGATGTCGTCTGTGAACGTCTCACCGCTGGAATAGGTGACCGTGTAGCTCTCGATCAGGTCATCCGAGACCATCTCCAACGGCCAGGGGCTCTTGTACGGGGGGCGCGCCTTTGTGATATCCACACTTTCGGGGCAAGCGCCCCGCGTCAGCGCGTATTCCACCAGCCATCGACCATGATCGCGGAGCAGCGTGTTAAGCGGGGGCGTGCCATCGGCAAACAGCCGCAAGTACACCGCCGCCGTCAGGTCTTGAAGATCCTCAGGGCTCAGGAATCCCTGTAGGGCGCCTCCATAGATCGCGGCGAGAAGGCGTTCCCGCAGGTAGTTGTCATCGACGCCCCAGAACCGCTCCAGCAGTCGGCGCATCAGCCGCCCGCGCGGTGCCAGGATCGTTGCCAAGGCCTTGGTCGCTCGGTCCCGCAGGGGGCGGTGGGATGTCGTGAGGAACCACACCAGCGCGACGCCGGCCAGTTCGGCTCGCCGGTCCTCTACCTGCCCAAAACCACTGGTCCAGGCCCAGTCGACCAAAGTCCAGGAGGCAGCATCTTCGCCCGTAGCGTGTTCGGCCACCGGGATGGACCAGAAGACATCCCGCTCCGGCATGGGAATGCTTTTGAGCTTTTCGTCTAGGAAGTCGGCGTTGAACGCGTTGTCAGGCTCCGTGGCGACGCGCAGGAGGACGTCCGTCGTCCCACCATGCCCAAAGATCTCTTGGACAAGGTCGAGGGTCCGGCGCGTGAAAGCGGCCTGGTCGCGCCAGAGGAGGCTTTCCTCGAAGGCGTGCGTGAGCCACCATGTCTTTGTGTCTGGGGCGACGTCCATGATTTCCTGGCCATAGCGCTCGGGCAACTGAACCGCGAGCGCTTCCACAACGCCCGCCATGCGCCAGGATGGCTCCCCGGCGAGATAGGCATGCAGGGGCCCGCCTTCGGAAAAGGCCACCGCAGGGTCATCGCCCTCAACGTGCCCCTCCAGAAGTGAGGCAGCGATCATGTGGTCGCTGAAGCGCTGGAAGGGGAAGCGCACGACATGGGCATCTTCGGCGTCGTCACCTTGGACCTCGTCCGACAGCAGGCCTTCGCCGGTCAACTCTTCCAGAAGCTCGCCGCGAATGCCCCCGTTTGCGGTTTGGACGTCGTCCAGAATGGTGAGAGCCTCCTCCATCGGCAGATAGTCGCTCACGCCCTCGGCCATTCTCTTGGCCAAGGCATCGACCGCCTTTGGCACGACCTTCCTGTGAGCTGAGAACCCGAGGCGCCCGTGCAACTGACGGCTGACCGCCTGCAAATAGAAATCGAAGATCTTGGTGGCGCCATGCAGGCCCTTCGGGAATTCCCGGAGGCCATCCCGCTCCAAAGCGTCGCAGCAGGTCCGGAGGAAGAGGGGATTGGAAAACTCCGGGGCGGGCATCGGCGTGCCTGGCAGGACGAACCCGCGCGCCTTCAGGTACGCCTGAGCGTCCTCGGGCCTGAACCCAGGATGCTCCAGGCGGGGGAGCCTGTCCTCGTCCAGTGTGTCCGGAAGGATGCGGGGCAGGAATGTCGTCCGGCACGACAGGGCCACCGCCAGATGTGGGTAATCCTTGACCTTGTGGAGGAGCCCGGCCAAGCGCTCCGGCCATAGGTCCAGCCCGTGCTTTTCGTTCAAGGCGTCGATAATTAGCAGGCCCCGGACACCGGCCGCTTCCGCCGCCGCATCAAGGGCACCTAGGAAGCTGTCCGTCGTCGTCCCAGTCGGAAGATCGAGCCCCCTAATGATCTGGGGCCACGGATCGCCATCAGTGAAGTGCTGGCCGAGCAATAGGACGGCAGGCCGGCCCTTTTCAATCTGGTATTGCGCGACGTCGGCCAAGAGGTGAGACTTGCCGACGCCGCCTTCGCCTGTGACGATGACGGCTCGATCATCCACGTGCTGCCACAGGGGCTCCTTCAGCGCCTCCGCGATTTTTTCCAGCCCGTTCCGAAGCTCGGAAAGCCAATACCGGGCTTCGTTCTGCGTCTTTTCTTCGCTTCCGGCCGTGCACCCGTGAGCCATCCACCAGCGAAAGGTCTGCGCCACAGCGTCTCCTGCTGTAGCCAGCCGGCGCTTCCACTCAGGAACAGGGGACGGTTCATGGGGCTCGGGCGGCAGGCCTTCAAGAGCGGAACGCAACCTCTCAAGCGCACCCCCCAGATCGCAGGGAAGCGGAGCCTCCGCGTCATGCGCCAGTTTGGTGCAGGCGCGAACCGCATTGTTGCCATACCGCTGAAACGCCTGGGGCCACTTCCGGCTCTCCCGCCACAAGACCGGATTACGGCTGAGCCCGAGGAGCGCCCGGCGGATGGGCA
>PUNC01000159.1 GCA_003551625.1 PVC group bacterium
ACCCCCAGCGACCGGACGGTTTCGACCTCCCGGCGGACGATCTCCTTGGGAAGGCGGAACTCCGGGATCCCGTAGGAGAGAACCCCCCCGGCCTCGTGGAGCGCCTCGAAGACGGTGACCCGGTGACCCATCCGCGCCAGGTCGGCGGCGGCGGTCAGTCCGGCCGGCCCGGAACCGATTACGGCGACTTTTTCCCCGGAGGCTTTCGGCCGGGCGGCCGCCGGCGTCCCGCGCCGGTATTTCCGGTCGGCGGCGAACCTCTCCAGCGCTCCGATCGCGATCGTCCGGCCGGAACCGGCCAGGACGCAGACCTTCTCGCACTGGTCTTCCTGGGGGCAGACCCGGCCGCAGACGGCGGGCAGCGAGTTGGTCTCCAGGATCCGGTCGGCGGCGGCGACATATTCCCCCCGCCGGATAAGATCGATGAAACCGGGGATATCGATCTCGACCGGGCAGCCGTCCCGGCAGGGGGCCTTGGCGCACTGGAGACAGCGGGCGGCCTCCCGCCGGGCCTGCTCGGAAGTGAACCCCAGCGGGACCTCGGAAAAATCCTTCAGCCGCTCGGCGACCTTCCGGTCCGGCATCTTTTCTCGGGGGGCTTTAGCGTTCAAGATGGGTTCAGGGTTCGGGGAACAGATTCCGGCCCGCCTATTATCGGCGGGTAAAATTTGAGATTGCAGATTCCAGCCAAAAACGGTCCAGGCCTTATTCATCTCAGGAAAGCATAGGCCCGTCAGGAAAGTTGATAAGATGATAAGTTTATAGGTGAAACCGGATTGCAGATTTCAGATTAGAGTATGTGTAAGAGTACGTGCAAGAGTACGAATAAGAGTACGTTTAAGAGTATCTTTTGTTCGATTAGGTGTCCGAGGCCCTGGGCCTTTTCCTGATCACGGATAACCGATCACTGATTACGAGTCTTTACCAGGGTGCGGAGCATTACCGTTTACTGCATACTGTTTACTGCTTACTTCCTTTACAAAGGGACTGGGCCTTTACCGGTTCACTGATCATCGAAGCGTAGCGAAGATCCCGACAGTCTTAAGTCGGGACCGATCACGGATCACGCGTCTTTTTCCGCCCGCTCCCGCGCGGCCCGCTCGTCGCCAAGATACGCCGCCTGGCGCAGGGCCAGCTCGGTAAAATCCACGCGGTGGGCGTCGAAGTCCGGGCCGTCCACACAGGCAAACTTCGTCTCCCCGCCCGCCGTCAGCCGGCAGCAGCCGCACATCCCGGTCCCGTCCACCATCAGGGGATTGAGCGAGACCACAGTCCTGATTCCGTAGGGACGGGTCAGCTCCGCCACCGCCCTCATCATTGCCACCGGCCCCACCGCGTAAACCAGGTCCGGGACGCGGCCGTCGTTGACCAGCTCGAGCAGGACCTCGGTGACCACCCCGGCCCGCCCGTAGCTGCCGTCATCGGTGGTGATGTAGATCTCGTCGGATACCGACCTGATCTCGTCTTCCAGGATCAGGAGATCCCGGTCGCGGGCGCCGACGATCGAGACCAGGCGGTTGCCGGCCTCCCGCAGGGCTTTGGCCACCGGGAGAATCTCGGCCGCCCCGATCCCGCCGGCGACGCAGAACGTCAGACCGTAATTTTTTATCTCGCTCGGCCGGCCCAGCGGACCGATCAGGTCCCGGATGAAGCCGCCTTCCCTCTTGCGGCCCAGCTTGATCGTGCCGGCGCCGGCTTCCTGAACGACCAGAGTGATGGAGCCCGCTTCGGGGTCGGCGTCCACGATCGTCAACGGTATCCGCTCCCCCCGGGAGTCGGCCCGGACGATGACGAACTGACCCGGCTTTCGCCTGGCCGCGACCTCCGGGGCCTTCACCTCCATCAGGAAGACCTGTCCGTTGAGACGCTGATTTTTCAGGATCTTAAACATTCGCAGAGTTATTAAGTTTTTAAGTTGATAAGCCGGTAAGTTTATAAGGTTACATCTGAATTTAACACGAATTTTATCCTCCTTCGCGAATACCTCCGGCAATTTTCGGAAAAGAAATAACAACTCCGGGGGTAATTTTTCAGCAGATCCGGGGAATCGGCTCGCTCCGCGGCCAGTCGATCGCCCTCCGGCCGCCGGAACGGGTGTGAAGGAGCGCCACCCCCGGATGACCGGCCGCCACTTCCCCGATCTCGACCGCCCGGCGACCGGCGGGGTCTCTTCTCATCGCCTCTACCAGCTTCCCAGCGGCCCGGGCCGAGACCACGGCGACCAGCTTTCCCTCGTTGGCCAGCGACAGCGGATCGAGGCCGAGCAGGTCCAGGGCGGCGGCGGTGGCGGGCTTGACCGGCAGGTCCCCTTCCCGGATCTCGACCCCCCAATCCCGGCCCTCGACCAGCTCGTTCAATACCGCGGCCAGGCCGCCCCGGGTGGGATCGCGGAGGAACTTGATATCGTCCCCGAATTTCGCCATCCGCTCGACCAGCGTCCACAGCGGAGCGCAGTCGCTTCGGGGAGGGGGCGCGAGATCAAGCCGTTCCCGGGCGGCCAGAATCGCCAGGCCGTGGTCGCCGACGGCGCCGCTGAGAATGATCCGGTCGCCGGGAGCCGCCCGGCGCGGATCGAGCTTCAGCCGGGGATCGATCATACCCAGTCCGCAGGTGGTGATGAAGACCCCGTCGG
>PUNC01000064.1 GCA_003551625.1 PVC group bacterium
AACACCGACAACCAGTGGAGCACTTACGAGTTTACCGAGCCCGTGGAAGCACCCAACGGTTTCTTTATCGGCTTGAGCTATAACGGATTCATTGGCTTGGCCGTGGATGACGGAATAGGTGAGCCCTGGGCGTTTGTACCCAACACCCAGTTCGGTGTGTTTGACATCACCAGTACTGCCCATGACTTCACCTGCATATCCGTATGGGGCTTCGAGGTAAACTACCTGCTGAGAGCCTATGGTGCCAACCATGGCAATATCGACTTTGGCAAGCAGAAACTGCCCATGGCCACCGGCCCCGCACCGGAGCTGACCCCGATGGATAGGCCAATGGATACAGGTAACCCGTTTAACCCGGCAGGCCAGAAAGCATTTACCGGTTTTAACGTCTTCTTAAACGACAGCCTGGTGGCCGAAGAGATCGCTGAGAACGAATACCTTTTCTCCGGACTGGCTGAAGGCCAGCATACCGCAGGTGTGCAATCCGTGTATACCACCGGCACTTCTGAAACGCTATCCATAGACTTTACCATTGGAGATGAGGAACCGGACCCCGAAACCTATCTGGTAGACTTTTTCGTCACCGGAACTATCGATAACATCCCTCTGCAAAATGCCAAAATCACCATTACTTATCATGGCACCAGCACATCACATCAAAAACCATCAATACAAAAAAGCAAAGCGGATTCCGAAACAACCCCATACAGGGATAAACAACCGCGCGATAAACGCAATCTGGATTCGGAAATAATCCAAGACCCTGAACAGCAGGTAGACAAAACGGTAACCATTATGTATACTGATGCCAATGGCCACGCACAGTTTGATGCACCCCCGGGGAACTATTCCTATACCGTTGAAAAGATGGACTTTGCAGATGTATCAGATATTTTTACGGTTACCAATACCGATAAAACAATTGCTGTATTCATGCAACAGGAGGGCATGTTTACCGTCACATTCAATGTGGACATGACTTTCGTGGAGGATTTTGACCCCCAACAACATCATGTATATCTTACCGGCAGCATGATAGGCTGGGCTGTACCAGGCAGCGATGAATCCATTAACATGACACTGGCAGACAAAAAACTGCCATTTTATGGCCCAATGGATACGCCGGAGAACCCAACCTCCCCTTATTGCAATAACACAGAAATAGCACCCAAAAAGGAGAAATCCTTTCAAACAGTATACACTGCAACCCTGTTTCTGCCAGAGGGTCCGCATGAATATAAATATTTCTCTGACCTGATCGGCGACGGATGGGCAGGTGGAGAATGGCACGGAGACCCAAACAGGGTTATTTTGGTTCAAAGCGACACAACTTTTCATAATGTTTGGGGTAGTTATCACGATGAATACCCTGACCTGATGACAGTAAACTTTTATGTTACCAACCAACTTAACGAAGCCCTGGAGAATGCCATGATCACCGTTACTCAGGAACTAGGGAAACAAACCGAATTCGCCCGGAACACAAAAGATAACATCATTATTTATACAGATGAAGACGGTCATGCCAGCTTTTCTACCCCCCATCCAGGAAACTATGCCTATTCCGTAGAAAAAGATGACTTTCTGACGCACAACGGCAGCTTCATAGTTTCCAATGAAGATCTCTATGTGTACGTAGAAATGTTTGACCTCATCTTTGCTGGTGGCTCGGGAACAGAAACTAACCCGTACCTTATTGAAACAGCAGAACACCTTAACAATGTACGTCAGTTTCTGGGCCCCGAACATACGAACATACATTTCCTTCAGATAGCGGATATCGATCTTGGTGAGGCACCCTGGAATGAAGCAGAAGGTTGGGAACCGATCGGAGACATGAACAATCATTTTTTCGGACATTATGACGGTAACAATATGGTCGTGCAAAACATGTTTATTGATCGTGTTTCATCCCACTACCAGGGCTTGTTCGGTTACAACAACGGGAGCCTGATCAATCTGGGCATTGAAAATGCATCGGTGAATATAGACTATGCCGGAGGTATCCTGGTTGGCGTAAACTATCCATCAGGGTGGATTCACAATTGTTACTCTACCGGGCTGATTGAGGGAGATGCCGAAGGAGGTCGCATGGGCGGGCTAGTAGGCTGGAATATGGGCCATATACAGTATGCCCTTTCATCAGCAACGGTAACCAGCGGTGGAATGATTGCAGGTGGATTGACCGGGGCTATATCCGACGGAGCAGTGATCAACTCCTATGCCACCGGCGAAGTAACCGGAACCACGCTTATTGGCGGATTAACAGGTATCTGCCAGTCCGGAGCAACCATTTCATGCAGCTTTGCCACAGGCAATGTAATATCCACCATATCAGGAGAAAAATCCGACATGACGGATGTCACCCTCCTGACCATCCTGTTTGACAAGCATAATTTACCGGATAATCCGGTCGGCGAAAAGATCACCAGCGCTGCCGCGGGAGGGCTGACAGGCAACATGATTTTCAGCAGCCAGGCAATCAATGCCTATGCCACGGGTGCAGTAACCGCGAATGGCCCTGCGGGAGGGTTGACAGGCTTGCTGGGAAGCGAATCCATTGTCGAGAACACTTACTCAACAGGCTCAATAACAGGCAGCACCATAGGCGGACTAGTCGGTG
>PUNC01000025.1 GCA_003551625.1 PVC group bacterium
CCACGGCTAAGCTGTTCTCTGCCACTCTCAGGCGCCCTCAGCACAATAAATAACAAACTCGCTCAGTCTGATTTCCCTACCGTAACAGAGGATCAGTGGGACACTACCGTATACTCGTTTAGCGGGGAGGTCGATCAGAGGATCAAAACCAAGGGTGGTCTGTTATCCACGTCCGGGCTCACAACTAGCCATCTATATGGCGGCAGAGATATTCGCGTAGGCGGAGAGATAGTTGACTCAACTACGCAAGCTGGTCGAGATATTGAAAACCTGATCGCCCAAGACAAGATCGCGTGGGGCGTGGATGAAAGTGATCCCGACTACCTTGTGAACACAAAAGATGCCTACCGACTGCAAGCAACGGATTTCGAATTGGATTCACAGGGAGTACAAGAGTTCAAATTCCAAGCCTCCGGGGTGACGAATAGACAACGGGCCATTGTTTATGCCGGGAACGAAACAACCGTAGCCGCACACAACAGAACCCCTGATGGCGACGACGACACCTACGCTACTCTGTGGGGTCTGTACGGCTCCAGCGAACTACCACGAAACGATGTTCAAATTCAGAGTCAATTCTACACTCGACCTCCGAGTGCCATTGGCCGCTACGCTCGTCTGTGGATCGTCGATCAAGACGATCCTAACCCATTTGCTACGGCGGAACTGGTAGACGGTTTCTATTTGGGAGCCTACCTAATCAACTCAAATCACACCGGCGTAGATTTTCAGTGGGAATCATTGGAGCAATGGACGCGGAGACAGAACTCGGTCCCGGACGTTGACATAGAAACCCCCGACCCATTGGCAGGAACATCGGAATCAATCAACAGACCTTTTGATGTGACAGCTAATCTGGCTTGGTTTGGGAGGATCATCTCATCCACGTCCAATACGAGAGAGGTGATAGACAGCCAGTGGGCTCAGATAGGATCGTTCGCTTTCCCGCGAGCGGAACTAGTGGAAATGCCCCAGAGTGAGAGCATCGTCCAGAGATTCCCCACCCTTGAACACTTTTCCCTCTGTAATCTGATCAGCCTAGACAATTACGAGTCAGTGAGGACCGAATGGGATAGCGACCGCGGCAAAGGAGAGAATTACAGCGAGTTTGAGTTTTGGGATGGTGGAAACAGAACAACAGACTTGGTAGAGGACATCCCCGACTCTGCGCCCAAGGTGGTTAGGTTGTTTTGGGGGATTGGAGTTGGCGACCGAGATGAGGGTTTTGAGTATGGCTATGAGGATGGCGAGTTTCGACAAATTTCCTTTGACGGGGCTGTGTCTGGCTCTACAGTTGTATCTTGGTGGGATGCCGTAGCCAATGAACCGGAGAGATTGCGTCCTGTTACATCAAGGAGTTACCATTCCTATCTGACCTTGGCCTCACGTTTTGACCAGCCTTGGGATCGGGATGCTACGGTGGAGATTGATGGGAGCGACAGGCGTGCCTCCAATTTGATGATCGACGGTGCAACTCTAGTAGGGATTACCAGACCAAGGTCTGTTTACAGTCTGCGACACGCCTCGTGGCAAACCAAAGAGTTCAGACAAAAGACGCTGTACGACTTTGCTCAAGATTCCGAACCTTGTCACATTTTTCAATCCCCCTACATTGAACCCATTGAGGGTGTAGAGGATCTGCCCGCAAGCAATTCAAGGCGCTACCACAATTTATGGAGAGGGGCTATGTTTGCTGCCGATGAGTTCAGCTCTGGAGAAAGACAGCAAATCACACGCATTGAACCATCAATGTTTTGCTCGCTTGCCGATGCGATTCTAACCGTCCTAATGTCCACAGGAACGTGGGAGTGGGATGGCCAATTCAAAGTCAAATCAGGAGAGAACGGCCCTTGGGATGTGGCGCCGAAATGGGCGGGATTTGGAATCCCTATGGACAGAATCGACGTAGACCAAATTAGGAACTATGAGGTGATCACGCAACAGATGGGAGCTGATTTTATAGCTCCGCTCCACGATTTACCTCTGACAAACCTCACCCTAACCTACTCGGACGCGGATGACCTTGATGATTATCTGGAGAAACAGTTACTGCGTCCCTATGGACTGGCTTTGGTTACAGGTCGAGATGGACGATTCCAGATAGCCACTATGGACGGCTTTTCTAGAGAGGTTTTCAATCTTTTCGACACAGACCCAGCCCCAGAACCTCCGGGACCGAATGATGTGCCTGTTGTCGATGTAATCAGGGACACCGACTTGCACGTGGACAACCCAAGCGATGTGCCGGAGATTCCGTACCGATCCAAGTCGCAGGATTTGATTCAGCTAGTGACGAACAAATTTGAAAACGACCCTATCGGACACATCTTTGACAATTGGAGAAAATTGGAGGATGCCCCTCTCCAGCCAGGAATTCACAACTCGTTTATCCCGGAGGTGAGTTGGGAGCGAAAATCCGCCTACGCGGAAAGGGCAAGCCAGCTCCAATCCTACACGATCGCCAACACGGCCCCACAAGGCATTGAATTTGAGCTACTCGGTAGTCCGTGGCCTGTTGGGTCTAGCTCAGCGGCTGTTGGAAACAATGCCAGAGATAGGTTTTACCGAGCTCTCTACGATATTTCCGCTGGCGGCAGACTCCCCGGAGGGGCTGGTAGG
>PUNC01000193.1 GCA_003551625.1 PVC group bacterium
ACTCCAGATCCGGCTTGCCTGGGCGGGGTTTCCGCGGCTCATGAGGGATGACCGCCGGTTCTCTCAGTGTCACCAGCTCCGAAGCTACCGGGTCTATCTTCAACTTTTCGGAATATCGGGACGGCTGCCTCCATACTTCAACCTGAGCTTGGCCTTTCCAGTGGCGCTGCGCAAAAGCTCTTCCTCCTTGCAGAGCCCGGCCGGAGCTGGTATAGGGAGCGTGGCTTTCCACGATTTCCCCCGTATCTTTGTTAACGGCGGTCCAGTAGAAGGCGTCCCTTACTGTCTGTGGCAGGTACTTCCCACTGCCGGCTATTAGGCCCACGCTCTCGGCATAGTCCAGGACGCTTTCTTCAAAAGCTCTGCCGGTTATGGTCTGGTGCCGGATATCACCCGGCTTAAAGAATCCCTGGTCAAACATCTCCCGGGCGTCCTCGTCCCACCACTCGGCGACGGTCTTGTCGATACGTTTATCGGTGAGCCATATCCCCATGCGGTCCCGCTCGGCCCAGGTACCGATTTCAACGTCGTCCCTGGCCGGCTTGACTCCTTTGATCTGCGCCGGCCGTATTGGTACCCATCGGTGGTTACAGTCATTACAAAACCACTTCTTCCCTGTTGTCGGGTACGTCCTGATTGACCTGCACTTAGGGCATTGTGGTTTGGTCTGCGGCAGGTTTTGAGGCTGGTAAGTCCTTTGCCGTCTCTGGTACTCGATAAACTCTTCATCGCTCATAAGGTTTTCAAAGGCAATAACCACCTTCCAGGCGGGATGATGTGCGGTGAGGGCTACCTGCTCAGCTCCCCAGTTTGCTTTGAGTGCCAGGTCGACAATTCTCCTGGACTGCTGCGGAGTACGGGGCATGGCCCTCCCTTTAGGAAGATTGAATTTGTCGGGAAGCAGGACAGGTTCGGAAAGAAGGATGTCGCTCACTTCCGGAGGCAGTGTGGACCTGGTCTGCGGCAGGTTTTGAGGCTGGTATGTTATTTCCACGTCGCCGCCGCATTTTCTGCACTTCCGGTCCTCGAGATATTTTAAAGCCCAGCCGTAGTGTTTCTCCCCACACCTCTTACATCTTCCCTCGGGTATACTCTGCGGCAATTTCTGTGACCTGTAGGTGACTTCAATTTCTCCGCCGCATTTGCATATCCTGTGCTCGGTCCGCTCCAGCGCCCAGCCGGCATATTTCTTTCCGCATTTTTTGCACGTGCCTTCAGGTACACTCTGCGGCAGCAGCCTCTTCCTTTCCTTGAGTATCTCGTCTCCAAGATACCATAGCCGTCCCTGCCACCTTTTCAATTCTTCGGGCCACGGCTCGGGCATATCCCTGGGATATTTAGCTCTAATTTTCCGTTGCAGTTCCTCGGCCTCAGCTTCCAGTTCCTTTAAGCGAGAAGAAGACCCGGTCTGCGGCAGTAGCCTCTCTCCTCTGGGGCCGTAGAGAATGGGCTTCTTCGGAAACACGGCTTTGGCCATGGTATGGCCCATCTTCACCATCAGAGAGCCCACCATCATCATGCCGGCAACGGTTATTATCGGAGTCGTCCATTCCGCCATACCGGCCGCCTGTACCAATTCCATATCCACCTCATCACCACTTTCAATACCGTCGGCCTCTCCTGCATTTACCTCCAGGAAATATTTGACCGGCAAGTCTAATGAAACTATCATCCCCGGTGGTACTGATCGCGCCACATCTACAACCAGCGAATCGCCGGAGATAAAAACGATGTCTATGGGGAAATACAGCCCCTGGGTAGTCACGGTCACCGTCTGCTCCTGGGGTAAAACGAAGAGCATGCCGGTACCCGGGGGAATCGAGGCTAAGCCCTTGAGTCCGGAGGTGAGCTCGGTGTAGGTGGTCGCCAGGTAGACCTGCCACTGTGCATCCCGGATGCTGACTATCGCTTGCTTTGTCATGATTCTGATTCTCCTTCATATTCATATACAATGGAGGCAAACAATGTGCCCCCGCAGTCACACTTATCGGTGTCATCCCGCAAAACCAGATTGCACTCGAGGCACACCTTCAATCCGGTTTTCGAATACACCTAATAATCCTTTACCAGGCAGCCACACTCGTCGCAATGCCCATGTATTATCCTGGTTACTTGCTGACAGAACCGGCAATAACGGACCTTGATTTCCGCTGGCCGCCTTTCCTTCTGAGATATTTCCTGGTGTATATTCAACTCTCCTGTTTCCATAATTTTTGGTACCATTCCTTCTGTTCCTCCCCGGAGATTTTCCGGTAGCGCATAGTCGTGACAATACTCTGGTGACCGAGGTGCTCCTGCAATAGCCGGAGACCATCCCCGGAATCATCCAGCTTCACCGCATGGATGGCAAAGGCATCTCTTAACCGGTGGGGACTGATACCTCTTATTTCGCCGGTTTCAGGGTTGACCAGGTCGCCAAGCCGGACTTTCTCAGCGCAGTCCCGCACTATCTTCCAGGCGTGCGCCCGGCTCAGTCCGAATAAGTGCTGTTTCCCATTGACGCTAACCGGGCCCCCGCGCTGGATGTAGTCACGCAGCATCTTTAAAGTTTCCTCGTCCACCGGCAGGGTTCTCTGCCGGCGATGCTCCCTCTCCTCAGCCAGCGCTTTTTCCACCGCCTCACCACAGCCTGGACAGAACCGGGCGGTCTTGCTTACCCGGATCCCGCAGTCCGGGCAGCTAAGCCTTATCCGGGCTTTCAAGTGCTCGATGCGAACCGTCCCCTGTTTGAAGTCAATATCGCCCGCGTCTATCCCCAGGGCCTCGGAAATCCGGCATCCCAGGCGGAAGAGTAGACGGATAAGCAATTTGTCCCGGAGATACCGGGCCGCCTCTTCCAGCAGATGTACCTCCGCCGGCTCAAGATAGGTTTTGCTCATTTCAACCGTAGTCATGACTTACACCTCAAAACTGACCTTTGTCTATAAGCACCCTGGCGCCAACGTCAAATTCATATTTGTGACCATCCAGTATGGGGCCACGCCTTTCTGCGTAGAACAGAATTTTATTTACGAGATGTATTCCTGTGATAGTAATCAACGCACCCTGCGGGTCCGCTGGATAAACCCAGGTATCATCCGGAGCCAGCCAGCCCGAATCCATAATAGGGTCATACGCCCATGGGTCCGGCGTGGCATCGGCCTTCCACATCTCCAGGTCAGCCGGGTAATTTGTTAGCTTCAAGCTGAATCCCGCTCCCGGGACAGTACGTAACCTTACATCTACGACTTTATGGTCCCCGGGTTCCAGGGTAATTTCGGCCTCAACCGACTCATGGCGCGGCACACTGAGATAATCTTCCACCCTCAGGGTATAAGTCCCCGGCTCTATATCCGCAATTTGAAAGTGCCCGTAAGGATGCACCGATGTCTCGTAGCCATTAAGCGTAACATTATACGCTCGCAGAGGCTCACCGGTTACAGCATCTGTGACGGTACCCCCCAGGATAGCTTTATCGGGGTCGAATACCGGATTGAGAACGACATCCAGGCGCTTGACTTCCATATTTTCCAAAGACACCTGTAACGTTACCGCCTCGTAGCGCCCCCTCTCCTCTGAAAAGAAAAACTCATATTGACCCGGCGCCGGCAGGTCCCGCATCTCATATACCCCATCCTCATCTGTTTTAACGGTACGACCGAAAACCGGTTCCTGGACCAGGGCATCTTTAAGCGGCACGCCGGAGGCGGCATCAATCACAAAGCCGCAAAGCACGGCCGTATCCGGCTCGGGCGGCTCGATGTCCGGCATGACGTATTCGACAGGTGGTCTTGCATACCCTTTTGATATACTGGCCACCGCAACCATACCAATCATGGCTGCCATTCCACCCATTAAAACCGGTTGCATCTTTTCTATTTCCATCATTCACCTACCGTTTCTGTTATTGGAAATTCCCCGTATCATCATACCCATCATGCCTATCATCATGACTCCGGTTACCATCGGCATCATAGACGATATGAGCGCCGGAACCGGGCTGAATGCCTGCTTTATAAGCGGTCCGAAAGGCAGTCCATGGCCATAGTCGTAATCCTTGATTGCCGGTGCTCCCTGGGGCTTGATACACAGACCAGGAAGATACGTGTCCAGTAGCTGCTCTACTGAAACCATTTCGACTAGCTCAAAAAATTCTTCAGGCCGAATCTCTTCGGTATACCGGACACCTCCATAGGCCAGCACTGCCTCGTGGTAAAGGGCGGCTATTCCCGCAGCGAACGGAGAGGCAAAACTGGTGCCGCTTTTGTGTACGGTGGCCGTGTCGCTGGCGCTGGAGGCCATAACGATATTTTCTCCAAATATCACGGCGTCCGGCTTGATTAAACCTTCCGGTGTGGGTCCCCTGGAACTGAAGTTGCTAATTGTGAAAGTCTTATCATCCGGAAGAGGTCTAACCGAACCGACGGCCACCACATAGCGCTCGCAGGCCGGGGTCATGACAGTGCCGGGAGCGGCCCCGGCATTACCGGCCGCGGCAATAACCCAGATGCCCTTATTGATAGCGGCCCGGCAGGCCACCCGCAGCGGATTGTTCGGGTCACCGTCGTCCGGAGCACCCAGGCTAAGGTTGAGAATATGCGGCGCCACCGGTGAAACCTCATCCCATAGACTAATGGCTTCATCAATGGCCAGGACAACTCCTTCTTCACTGCCTCTACCCTGATCGTCCATGACTTTCAGGTCCAGTAGACCGGCTTCCGGCGCTACTTCCAGGACGATTTCAGCTACCCCGGTGCCGTGGTCAAATCCATCACGATGAGGGGCCCCAGTAAAGTTCTCCCGATATACCACCCGGTTATTTATCCTCTCGTGGGTCTCCCGGATGCCGGTGTCTATAATGGCCACGTTGAAGCCTTTGCCGTACAGGGGCGGGTCCGTGATTCCCCGCAACTCATCCAGTCCGATCATCCACATCAGTTCCTGTGCGCTATAGACCGGAGGGGCTTCAATAGGAGGCGGCGGAGCTATGATGGGCGGCATTATGGCCGGCTCCACTCCGCCCACTCTTTTTACTGCGCATCCGGCGGCTTTGAGCTTGTTTACCTGTACTTCATTGAGAGTGGCAAAGATGATGCCCGTGCTGCGGGCTTCCTTAACATCCTGTCCGCCGACCCTTTTGACCTGTTCAATGGTGGCTCCTATTATCGAATATCTCATTCGTCACTCTTCCTCCTGATAGTGTTTTCCACGCCGGATATCCGATGCTCAAACCCGGAGGATACGCGAGCACATTGCTCTTTCACACCACCAACCTCTCTCCTGATAGCACCGAGCCCGTCATACGGATCGCCGAGTTGTTTCTGGATCGCTCCCACCTCATTTCGAACCGCTTCGATATCTTTCTTAATTTCAACCTTCATCTCGATATCTGATTTCCTCTGGCTCCTCCCATTCCTGACTAGGGCGGCAATAACGCCTCCAGCCGCGGCTACACTGGTTATCCATAGTGGAATAAGCGTCCAATCCATTAGTCCTCCTTCTCGCCTGCCAGGAAGTCAGGCAGATTAATGCCTACCTCCTGCAAATTAGCCAGGATAGCCCCTACAAGGGCCGCGATAATGATTGCCCAAACAGCGGTCACTGCCACCTCCCAGGCAGGCTCAATTACGGCTACCACGGCCACGGCAAAATAGCTCAGCACATACGGCAGCACTCTCGAAAGCAGGAAGTTTCCCACCTCCTTGAGCCGGAAGGTTTTGGTGTAGATAGATACCGCCACTCCGGTAATAAGATTGGCGAATATCATTGCTACCAGTATTGTCAGCTTGGTACCGTTGGCCAGGCTGATAAATTGTTCCAGATATTGTGCCATACTCTATCCTCCTTAAGTCGTCAGTCCCAGGAGCACTTCCTCGAAGGCCCCGGTCGAGTTTTCCGATATTATTCTCACCTGATTAGGCTGGCTGGCCGGTGTCATCTGTATCCAGACCAGGCCGGCATTCCCGGCTACGGCCGGATAACCCACGGACGAGACCTCTACCCGAGCTCTAAGTCTCTGTAGGGACTGGAACAGAACAGCCACCAGCATAATCGAGAATATGCCCCCGATGATAATGTTCTCGAAGGTCTGGTCCATCTCCATATCAGCTGTTCTTTTAGCCAGAGCTTTTTCATCCATACTTACTCCATGCCCTCTGCCATTCCGGACATCATCGGCACCATCATTCCCATCATAGCTATCATGATGAGCGGCCCCATCATTTCGGTGATTCCACTGATTATGCCGGGAGCTTCTGTTACCTGAATGCAATCGTCTATTTTTACATCTTCATAGCCACGCAGTTCTAACAACAATCCATATATACCTGGAGATATACCCCCTACTGGTATCATCCCTGCAGGCTGAAGCTTGATATCTATATACCCTTCATATGTTGTGGGCTCAATGGATTGCGGAAGAGTAATAACAGACTTTGTTTGTGCTCCCGAAATTCTATCAATTAATCCCGCCCGATACTGGTAAAGCGAAGCCCAAAATGATACTGAAGAATCCTCGTCTACCATGTAGCTAAAAGAAAAAAAGACTCTCAGAGTACTACCTGCTGGAATCTGCAGAGGCTGCCCCTCAATGAGAGGATATATATAATTTCCTATCTGCACTTGCATGGCTACACCTGCTTGTAGTCGTCAATTTTAAAGTCGCTAAATGTTGGCTCGGCCGAAACAACGAATAGAGCGTCTTCCTGCATGAAACTACCCGTCTCTCCCTCGGTAAAACTAATGCCATCGATTAACTTGGCATAAATGGAGTAGTGCTTGCCGCCATCCATATAGCCGCCTGTATTCGGCTTTACTAATATGGGGATGTCTATGTGTGGTATACCGACCACGCCACTTCTAAAAGTTATCGGGTGGGTAACAGGCCCGATGGTGAAGGAGCACGTATCTTGGAGCCTTAAGCAGTCCCATATATCTGTTCTTCCGTATAGCCCCCATCGCCTTTGACCGATTTCTCCCCTGAGCTTCATTGTCTTCGCTGGACCACTATACTTGAACTCCACCGATATTCTTAGTGTGTCTCCGTGTGCTACATTGACGACTTTGGGCGCCGGTTCCCATAGCGCCAGAGCATATAGATACCCGGCTGCGTAGACATAGCGGTTACCCTCCGCATCGTAGTAGTACCACTGGCCGGTGGTAGGGTCTTGGTACCAACCCTCTAGTAATGACAGTGGCCCTAAATTCATTGCCAGTGTCTTTATTGTCATGGACATTCCTCCTAAACCGCCCTATAATCGGTTATTTTGAACTCACTGAAGGACGGTACCAGCTCAGTAAGCTTGATAGTCCTGGTCTTCTGGTCGTCCAGGTGATATTGACCATCGGTCCCCAGAAACCAGCTAGCAATAAGCACCACTACATCGTGGTTGGGCATACGGAACAAACCGCTTAGATACCAGGTCTCGCCAGATGCCACATCCCTAATTCTGTCTATGAACAACTCTTGCGGGGTATGATGGCCGGTGCAGCGCAAAGATAAGGCGTGATGCCATTTATTCACGATCTGAACGGGAATCATCACCCAGTTGCCCTCAGTCGCGCTTTCCGGACCACCGACGTGCGTTATTTCTGCATACTGAGCCATATCGCCTCCTTAAAATGGCTTCTCTATCTCCTCGCCCTTGAAGACTTTAACTATCTGCTGTATCACCCAAAACGCAAACAGCCCCACCATCAACACTGATACCGCTCCGGCCAATATACCAAGAGGCTGCACCTCCTGTGGCTGGTAAGGTTGAACCGGCGCTTGCTGGTACATCACTGACCTCCTTTCAACATCTTCGGCATTATCATCATGAACCCGAACATGATGCCCATAACCACCAGGGTAGATATCAGGTCTATGAGCCCGGGAAAGAGCCAGTCCACTATCCACATGGGGATGGCGGCCAGAATGGGCAGCAGGAAAATGCCTCCGAGTATCAGCAGAATAATGGTCCACCAGGCCGGACTGGACACATAACTTACCCAGGCCACCGGTTCCCCGTCCGGGTCCGGAGTAACCAGCCGGTCATACTCCGGCCAGACCGGTATGCCAGCCTCCTTGAGGGCCTCTTCGGCCTTCTCGCAGTCTTCTACAAAACCCTCGTACCTTTCGGCAAAGGACAGTTTCACCAGTATCCTGGAGCGGGGCGGCAGCTGCTCTTCCAGGGCGGCCACATCTCCGGGAGTTACCACCTGGTACTGACCTCCTACTGACAGGTTGGGCGGCAATCTAAACATCGTTCCGTACCTCCTAACAAAAAGGGGCTTAGCCATAAACAGCCAGCCCCTTCAAAGGCAATATTCCGCCTGCACAAGAGTTACAACTATCTTGTCTGGTTAAACTTCACATCAACCATTATCTGCCCCCGAGGGGCTTTGCCCCTGATACTTCAGCTAGGCTACCAGTAGTTTCCCTACGTAGCCGTAGAGCTGGAGACCGACGGTGACATCGCCTCCGTCAATCTCGGTGGTAACATTGGTGGTCAGGGTAATGGTAGCTCCAGCCGGCAACCGGAGAGAAACATCCTTATTGGTGAGGACAAAATTGGCATCGTCATCCGTGCCGATGGCTCCGGTATGGAACTTGGCGATCTGGTCCGCCAGCACCGCACCGGTACCGCCTGCCTTGGGGGTCACATAGAATGCCTGTCCGTCCTCATCCGGTGGATCCTGTCGACTCGGCCAGAGGCTGCATCTCCAGTTGACGGCAACCACTCCGGTAGTATGGGCATCGTCGTGCTGCACTACCACCGCATGCACAAACCATACCTGTCCTGAGGGAACGGTCAGTCTGGCACGAGCGGTGGTATCAACCTCAGCACCATCAGGGACCACTATCTGGAGCGCATCAACGCCCGAGGTACCGCCGTTCAAGATACCGAGGATGTACTGTTTCTCTACATTTACCAGGGGCTGGTTGACCAGCTTGTCCAGGTCTACAAAGACCGTCTGGCCCTTGTAACCGCCGAGCAGGTAAACGCCCATCCGGTTTTGCAGAGCCTGAGCTACCGTCAATCCGGCCATCTGCTGGGGCATGGGTCCCCCCTCCTGGGGCACAATGGTCTTATCGACCAGTTTCTGTCTTCCCATTTTTTCCATGGTATTCCTTCCTTTTTACTTTACTTGAAGGCTTCGCCCATACCCTTCATCATGGGCATGATCATCATCATCATCATCATCATCATGATGAGAGGCATGATGGACGAAATCATCTCCGTCATCTGGGGCATGAGAACGGCCTGCTGGGCTGGTTGTATTTGCTGTGCACCGATCATTTTTTATTCCTCCTCGATTGAATTATTAGATTACCTGAATCCCTCGGCCATGCCCTTCATCATGGGCGTGATCATCATGAAAACCATCATGATCATGATGAGGGGCATAAGGGCGCCGAGCATCTCGCCGATACCGGTACCATTGGTAGCGGCATAAACCCCGGGTGCCGTGGTCAGCTGTCCCGGCTGCACCTGGGTGAGCTGACCGGGAGCTACGGATAACTGCTGTGCTCCGACCATCTTTCCTTTCCTCCTGTGAAATTAATTAGCGGTAACCTTATTACATGGCCCCTGACAGGACGGCATCGCTGCCGCGACAACGATACAGCCTATTCCAGAGGTCAAGTATTAGCGGCTCATCGCGGATTCCCAGTTACGGGCCCACTTGTTAACATCAGGAGCGATATAAACCGCTACCTCAATTCCCCTCTCATAAGCCCGGGTGGTCTGAGGTCCGAAAGGAAGCGCCCGGTAATTCTCCACCATCCGTGGTTTGGCGGCATCCCAATTGCCCGGCATATCCGGGATCTTCTTCTCGAGATTCCTTCGCCCTTTGGCAACCAATTCTGCTAAAGTAGCCACTGTTACACCTCCGTAAGTTTTTTTTACTTTGCCCGGTCGCGGCCGGGCCCGGAGTGCGCAACCCCGACCAAAAGGAAAGGGGAGTAGCCCTCAACCTCTCAGTCAAGGTTGCTACTCCCCTTTTAGTTCGCTCGCCTTCTGGAGCTAACCGGTGAAAACACAAAGCCGCAGGAGCCGGCTTTCACCGGCAGCTCCTGCGGCTTACTACGGTTTCAAGTTACTACACTATTTAAGGCTTGTCAAGGTATTACAAATGGTATTACACACGTGCTAACTTTTATCCTCGGATGTGTCGTCTGAAGGCTTTTTAGCGCGGATAATTACATCGTCATTGGCAATAACTTCTACCATATCACCATGTTTCAGTTGACAATAGGACACCCACGATTTAGGCAATGTAACGGCGAAACTGTCTTCTCCTACACGGAAAAGAACTCTCTCCACCTTTATAGGCATACAGTCCTCCAGCGATTAACGAGATACACTGTCCAGCCAGCGCTGCCACTTGACGTCCTGACGAGCTCTATACCGCCGTAACTCCTTGCGCTTGATTGATTCTATACGCTCCGGAGGAAACATCCGGCGCAAGGCTGGATTTAGCTCAGTCTTCGCCTCCACCAACGGATTTTGTGGAGCCGGTACAACCGCAGACGCTTTGCTTTTTTGGGATGGCTTGGCCATACAAGCGCAACCGGCTAGAAGCGCAAATTCTAATAACTGCCGTGCTAAGCCTGGTATTTGACCTGGCACTTGAAACCTCCGATCAACCTGGCCAGGAGAGGTATCACCGCATTCCCGATTCCGTTGGCCACCCTTTTGGACTCCTCTTCATCCCCGCTCATCGACTTACAGACGATGCGGATCTGGTTGTCCTGGCGCAGGATAAATACTTCGGTATTTTTCAAAGACTGCTGGGCCTCCGGAGGAAACTGCTTAAAACCCTCCGCCAGCTTCTTGGTAACCATATTCATCATAGTTTCCTGGTCAAACATCGGTCAAGTCCTCCTCATTTATAGCCTGTACGTTGTCCGGCAATGATCCCCAACGGTCCCTTTCCCCGTCGGTGGCCGCCCCACCCTGTGACTGGCCTTGAGCCGTCTGGTTTTGAGGGGAGTCCGCTGGCGCCTGTCCGGCCGGCATCTTGGGCTGAAGACCGCCAAGCATACCGCCCATTAATTTTTCCATGATTTGTTGCAGGTAGGGCTTCATGGAATCAGCCACCACTTCCATCATCGGATTTTTGGAATCCTCGGGTTTGCTTTGCGACGACTGGGCCAGATTGTTAATAGCTCCCATCAGTTGCTGGTTGCCCTGCATGACGGCCCCTGCCATCTCAGCGGCTATAACCTGCGCGGCCTGGCCTTCGGCCTGCCGCATCTCCTGGGCCATCTTGATCAGAGGAGTTGCTTGGGAGATACCCAGCGAGCTTAGCTCTTGAGCAGAGCGAATCCCCACCAGGATGGTATTGGCGCCGTAAGAAACTCCCTTGTTGAAGCCCTCCCAGTATGCCATGGCCATTCCATTGTACGCCTCCGGTACCACCGGCACCATCAGTTTCTCTATGGCATTGTCCAGAGAGCCGGCCTTAGAGGCCGGAGTGCGGCCGCTTGCTTTCGTCAAACCCGTTTGCTCCTGCTCTTTGACAGCTTGCTCCGTCTCTTTGACAGCCTCCGCTGACTCAATTTCTTCTTCAGAATGTTTCATCCGCATATGACCGCTTAAACCTTGCGTATTAGCAAATTTTTGTCCACAAACAGGACAGGACATCTTCTCCATCGTATACCCCCTCCAGTACTCAGTACTGAGTATATATACTCAGTCTATACCCTCAGTATAGGGGTTACCCTCCCTTCAGTCAATTCAACCTTTGCTCGTGACAACGGCTCGCTCCATCATCATGGTTTACTTTCGACTACTGGCTCGCTCCCAGACACTGGTTTTCTCACGGATAATGGCTCGCTCCTTCCCTCTGGTTTACTCATCTCTGGCGGCTCGCACTTTAATCTTGGTTTACTCACCTCCGGTGGCTCGCTCCCAATTCTTGGTTTGCTCCCAGCTCATGGCTCGCTCTCCATTCTTGGTCTTCCTAGAATAGCAGCTCACTCTCTCATAATGGTTTACTCAAGGCACTTGGCTCGCTCTACAAAGATGGTTTACTCGCCGCCGTCGGCTCGCTCCCGCCTTTTGGTTTACTAATTACGCATGGCTCACTCCTTGCTTTTGGGTTGCTCCCATCCCATGGCTATCCCAGAAGTAATTTAATCGCCTTATCTACCCCGAGCTGCGGCGACAACCTGGCTACCCTGATAGCATCACGTACGTCTTGGGTCCTGCCATCCAGCTTCCTGGCTATC
>PUNC01000005.1 GCA_003551625.1 PVC group bacterium
CCGTCACTGCGGCATTCCATTCCTGCTCCGCGCCGTCGTTGACGATCTCAACCCGTGCGTAACCGTCCGTCGATGGCGGCTCTGTGATGCCCGTGCCGTCTTCCTGCGGCTCGGTCGTCGAGAGTCCGACGTAGACGCTGGCCAGCCGGTCGAAGTCAGGACCGCCAAAAAGATGATCCAGCACAAGGTTTTCCATGTAATTTGTGAAGCTCATTCGCTCTCACCGCCCCCCGCGTCGTGCGTCTGGATTTGTATCCACTCGCCGTTGTCTTTCGCTGAGACAGCCGCACCCTGCCAGCTGCCGTCCTGTTTCGCGAAAACCTGCGCCGGCTGCCAGGTGCCGTCCTGCTTGGCGAATACACGGAACTCGACGGACACAACACCCAGCTGGAGGGCGGTCAGCACATCAATCGAACCCGACAGGGGAACCTCTTCTATCTCTCGCAGCAGTACGGTGACCTCGTACTCTTCGCCTTCCTCAACCTCGACGGTGCGCCGATACGATACTGTGACCTCCGTTGTGTCGGCAGGGGCCTCGTCCAGCGCCACCGTCAGATCGTCCTCGGTCGCCGTCACGCTGTCGATGGATACCTCTGCCCCATTCACATACGCGGCCACCGATTCCTCCACCGCTGGCAGGTACTCGGCCCGGTCCCCCTCGTCGGGTATCTCGTCGCTCAAAACAAACTCTGTCGCTGAGCCGTCGCCCTCCCCGATCTTGAGGCCCCATACATCGCCGACAAGCTCCCAACCGTCAAGGGTAACGCCGTAATCGTATTCACCCTCCGTTAGTCCTTCAAATACGGTCCAACCTTTATATTTCTGGCAGTAGATGGAGATTCCGGCATCGTGCTCGTCCTCGGTGATGGTTAGGCTCGGAGGCCACTCCGTGATGCCATCGATATCCACCTCAACACCCGGCAGTGGCTCGCTCTCCTCCCAGACGGTCTTAAAATAGATGCGCGAGTATCCAAAAGCCGTGTGGAACTGCTCCTGCCAGCACCAATCCTCATCGTCGCTCATATCCCGGGACTTCACCGTGTGCTGGCGGCGATAGTCGAAGGGAATGTAGTTCATCAAGACATCCAGAACCACGTCACCGGATTCATAGCCAAAATGCGTCTCGCCCTTTTCATCGAATACGAAATCCAGATGCTCCAGGGCGTTCCGGTCCAGCTGGAGCGCTTCGTAAAAACCAACGTAAGATGGACCAAGGCTGTCAAACTCAAAGGGTTCTATGTGGTCACCCGTTAGCTCGTCGTTGTTGGCGATACGAACATATTTAACCGTATTAAACCCGCGAAGGTCCACCGCGAAGTCATCCGTGGAAACATTGTCAATCGAGATGCTGTCAAGGTATTCCCCGCCGTTCAAATCGACGCACTCTATGGAGCCGTCGGTCGTCCAGTTAGTAATAGCAAAGGTGCAAACGCCTTCGGCATCGTCGATAGTGAAGCTGTCCCGCATCTCAACCTCTTCAAGATTGGGGTTGTTAAAAAACTGAAAGATTGTCTGGTAGTAGTCCGGGTCCTTCTCCAGGGCGGTATCGTTCGCCTTAATTTTCTCGACATTGGCGTTGTCGCGAAATCGCAGCCGGGAGAACTTGGGGCTGTCTGAAAAGTCCAGCGTGCCGCTGAACGTAGTGTCGTCGATATACACTGACCACAGGGAGGGGTGATTGTTAAAGTCGGGCAGACCACTCGTACTGAGGGAATTGCCCTCACTCATAAAGACGCGCAGGTCGGGGTACTGGCTGGAAAGAGGTGTGCTTAACTGCAGGTCGGTCATGCCGTTATCGTTGACCTCTATCCGCTCCAGGCTCGACAACCCGGACAGGTCCAACGACGATAGGCTGTTGTTGTTGAGGAACAGCGCCTCTAGGTTGGGGAATAAGCTAACATCTATAGAGGAGAAATCATTACTGCTGGCTCGGAAGTGTGTTACCGAGGTCTGGGGGTCCGCCGTGGTTATGGATGAAATGTCGTTAAAGGCAATACTGACGTTCCACAGGCTCAGGTTCTCTGATATATCCAGTGTGGTCAGGTCATTGCTTGCGATATTCAAGTCCTCAAGATCCGACAGGTCGGTTATGTCGATCTCCGTAATATCGTTGGCTCGCGCATTAAGCTCGGTCAAGCTCGTGTTGGCCGACACGTCCAAGGCCGTCAGGTTGTTCCTTTCGACACGCAGAAACTCAAGCGCAGTATTGTTCGACACGTTGATCTCTGCGACGGAATGGCGGTCAATATCCAGACGCTCTAAATCAGTGCAAGCGCTTATTTCCGGCATATCTACAATTTCGCCAGGAGGATAGCTCGCGGGGTTGGGGTACTCAAAATTGATAATTCCTTCCATCTCTTCCTGCGTAATTTCGTTCTCTTCCTCGTAGTCCCATGTATCATTGATCGCGTGCCAGCAGTAATGAAAAAACGTTTCATCTTCAAAGTCATCAGGGCCTTTCGGCCACGCCATTATTCCTCACCCTCTTCCTCTATCGCTTGGAACCACAGGTCGCCGTCTGTACCCTGCACAGGATCGGGGTCGCTTTTTGATACAAAAAGTCGTGGCAGCTTCTTCTGCTCCAACTCCTCTGCTTCGTCCTC
>PUNC01000065.1 GCA_003551625.1 PVC group bacterium
CGAGGCAATGCAACAGGTTGCAAAAGTTTAGCCTCCCGCATTTGTCGCTATTGTCGGAAAGCCCAATGCCTATGAGACCCAGGATGGAAACGTGCTCATCTCAGTCCGTGCCGAGACGGTGACGGTTGTTGACCGGGATATCCGTGATATCTGGGTGCTTGACTGTGCAGAGGCGACGCTGGATCGGATTGATTCATTTGAAACGAGTCCTGATGCCCAGGCAGCACGGCGGGAGTACAACCCAAACCTTGATTCCTATACGAAGATGGTCTATGACGCCCTGGTGGCTATCAGACAATAAAATCTTTTTTCCACTCGTTCCACGCCTCGATGATCTCTTCTCCGGTCACAAAAGGAAAGCCATGCTTCTGCCCATACTCCTGTGCCTTTTCTTTCGAAAGAGCATACCCGGTCTCATCATCGAGCATCTCGCATACGGTGACGGCAGGGGTCACCCCGGCCATTAAGGCAAGGGCGATCGAGAGTTCAGTCTGGCCATGCCGCTGGTCGAGAAGCGTGTCGGCGGCACGGAGTATGGCAGAGTGGCCTGGTGTTCGAAACTCTGTTCCAAATTGCGGCATGCCCCCTCCGTTCAGCGCTCCATGGACGTGATCTGCGATCTTTGTAATTGTCAGGGCACGGTCGTGATCGGTGATGCCGGTGAAGGTTTCACGGTGATTCACCCAGAGGGAGAACGAGGAATGGTTCATTCGGTCATAGGGTACATCCCCCTCCTTTTCCCCGAGCTCGCCGCACCGGGAGAAGACGTCAGTTGCAAACGGGAGGCCGAGTTTCTTTGCAGCATCAGGGTGAACTGCAGTACAGATCAAACCGCCCCCGTCTTTTCTCATCCTGAGAATATCCTGCGGTGTTATAGCGTCAGATCGGATAGCAAAGTCTGTTTCCCGCTCCCGCTCATCAAAATCGTAAATGAGGACGAATGTACCGTCCCTGAGTGCTTGCATCGCTTCATTCATCATATCCGATCTCAACCTCTATGATATCATTATCCTGGAGTCCCAGCTCTTCCCTGAGTGGCACACCGGAGATCACCTCTATGATATCCTCAGGATAGTGTGTCCGCCCCGGTACGATCAGGGCACAGGGAATTCCCTGAATACGGCATGGGAGGCACCGAGCCTCACCAAATGTCCTGTGTTCATTGGAAAACCCTGGAACTACTGTCCATTCAAGGGATTCAAGCCTTTTTCGAATGGCAACGCTCTGCTGGTTTAACCTGAGGTTCAGAGTTCCGGGGAACGGCTCAAAGCCACAGTTCAAACGGATTTCATTGCGGTAGTGCTCAAGCGACATATAATAGCGCCCCTCACCAAGTCCTGAGATGATCGTTCCCTGCAAAATATAGTGCCCTCCTGTACGGGAGAAGATTCGGCAGTAATCTGCATGTTCTCTTCTGAGTATCTCTTCACCTGCTTTTGATACGGTGACTGACTGCCCTGAGGGATCGACTGAACGGTTGATCAGGTATGACATTTCAAGTGCTTTCAACCGGCGGGAGATCGTCTGGGGGCTTGTGCCAAGTGTTTTGCCGAGACTTTGTGTGGATATACGGACAGGGCCATGGCAGCCCCCAAGAAGGGCGATCGCTTTTAAGACTGGAAGATCTCCCGCATCCGTGATCTGCATGATCACCAAATTTGGGAGGCTTACTATTTATGGGTATCGACTCGGGTCAGTATCGGGGGTCGAGAAGGAATTCTTTTCATAGGGAGCACTTCAGCACCTTCCAGGTTCCCGGCTGCCCAGAGGTATCGTGCACGGACAGATGCGGGCAGCTCTCTTTCCGGGATAGGAACAAAACCAAATTCACCATAAAATTTCTCCAGATGCTGCACCGAATACATCGTCAGTTCCTCGTTGTAGCATGCCTCCACGAGCGCACCTGTTACCTGGCGTGCAAGTCCCCGGCCGCGGTGCTGTTTGGGAGTCCAGACTGCATCAACTTCAAAACCATCGGGATGTCTCCTGCATCTGGCAAGTGAGACGATCTCGCCTCCTTCGAGAGCTGCAAACACCCGGTCTGTGAGGGGATCCCCGGTTGTTTCATGGTAATCAAACCAGACCTGGTTTGCATCCGAAAACTCCTCTGATCTGAGTTCCCGGATCTCTGATCCTCCTCCTCCAGGGTGGGGGATAAACAATGGAACACCGTTACCAAGAATTTTTTCCTGATCAATACTGGAGATTCGCCGTGGGGCAATAATGAGTGTTGGATTCATAATAGATGCGGCCCTGATTATTGCATCAACCGCATCACCGGCAATTTCCTGTGTGGAAAAGATCGTCTGTGGAGCATGGAGGGGTATCTCTGGATCCCTTTTTCCTTCAGTGAGAAGCAGCACCTCATGCGGACTCATCTGATCGAGAAGTGTTGAGATCCTTTTCTTTTCCGGTCCTCTTAATGGTAGCCAGACGAGCAGGTGATCGGTGATAGATCGTGAGTCTGCCGTTATCTGTGGGGGGATCAGGAGATGATCGACCGGGATGCTGGTTTCTTTATGGTCGATAACCAGTGTTGCCTTGAATTGAGCGGCAATTTTTGTAGGATCTCCCCCGGTTTGGGTTACAATCC
>PUNC01000233.1 GCA_003551625.1 PVC group bacterium
AGAGCCTTTATCAAGCCAAGATAGATCCCGAGACCGGCGGGATCGAGGATTTCACCGCTCATTTCCGGCAGGAATACGGGCGCCTGCGCAATGTTGTCTTCGGGCCCGACGGCAATCTTTACCTTATGACCTCCAATCGGGACGGCCGCGGCCGTCCCGCGCCGGAAGACGACCGGATAATCCGGATCTCCCCGGGGGTTTTCGACAACAATTAGGTTGGAATCAGTCGCCGTGAAATACCGGTTTCTAAAAAACCGTCGCGCGAAAAAGCAGGCCGTCTCGGCGGTCGTCTTTCTCGCGCTGCTGGCCGCCGGCTGGCGGTATTCACTGCTGGGATTTTTCATTCCCCTGTGTATGATCGCCGGAATCGGCATCGGCCTCTTCCGCGGGCGGAAATGGTGCGACTGGTTCTGCCCGCGGGGAAGCTTCCTCGACACTCTGGCCGCGAAGGCGAGCCCCCGCCGCCGAATTCCTTCTTTTCTCAAGGGATTGCCCCTTCGGCTCGCGGTCATCGGGCTGCTTATGGCGGTGATGACCTATCAACTGGTCCGGCGCTGGCCCGATCCCGCGGCCATCGGGTCCTACTTTATCGCCATGCTCACCGTCACCACCATACTGGCAGTCATCGGCGCGATGCTTCTTCATCCCCGCGCCTGGTGCTGTGTTTGCCCGGTGGGAACGTTGGCCAACCTGGCGGGGCGGGGCAAGTATCCATTGAGGATCGATTCCGACCGCTGTGTCGAGTGCGGCCGGTGCCGCCAGGTCTGCCCGATCGACATATCCCCCTTCAGCTTCAAGGGGGAGGGGAGGGAGAAGGTCCGGGATGGGGACTGCCTGAAATGCGGTCAGTGCGTCGCCGCCTGCCCGACCGAAGCGTTGAGATTCCGGTCTTAAGGGCGGGCCGTTATCCCCGGCGGTCTTCGAAAATATTTAGGCTGTAAAATTTTTGGAAAACGAATTTGACATACCCGTGGGGGGTATGGTATATGAAAACTCCGGGGCAAAACGGATACCATCCCGAAGATGAAATCTATGGTTAAAATCGCGCATACCACCCACGAGAAGGAACTGGCGGCCCTGAGAAAGATCGAGGGGCAGGTTCGGGGACTGCAGAGGATGATCGAGGAGAAGAGATACTGCATCGACATCGTCATCCAGATCCACGCCGCCGTCAACGCCCTCTACCGGGTGGCGGAGCAGATCTTCTCCCGCCATCTTCACCATTGCGTTACCGACGCTTTTTCCGGCCGTTCCGTCCGGGAAAAGACGGAGAAGATAGAAGAGATTATGGAGGTGATGAAGAGACTCCACAAGTTTTGAGATACGGCTCTCCCTTGGGTCGGGGTATTTTTTTTCTTCGCATCTGTAAACAACATTGATAGTTATCTTGCAGACATCAATTTAACATAGGGAGGTGAATTATGAGAATGTTATGGAAAGTAATGACGGTATCGGCGTTGCTGGTCCTGGCGGTCGGGTTTTCGGCGCGGGGGCAGACCGCGGCCGAGATCGAGGCCTATCCGATCGATTTCTGCATCGTCACCGGCCAGAAGCTGGGTTCGATGGGCCCGATCGTCGATCATATGCACGAAGGGCGACTGGTTCGGTTCTGCTGCACGGGATGCCTGGCCGCTTTCCGGCGCGACCCGGCCCGCTACCTGGCCGAGCTGGACAAGCACGCGGTCGAGGCCGGCCCGGCCGCCGAGACGCCGAATCCATCGGTTGCTCCTACCCGGCCGCACCGACGCGGCTGCTGTTAGATCGGTTATCTCGTGGCCTCCGCGAACGGCGGCGCCGATAAATCGCTATAATCCGGTTTTCTTTCGATATCGCTTGGATGGATACAAAATCATCGCGAGGCCCCGATAACTTAGCCATTGTGAAACCGACCTGCTCGCCGCACAAGGCTATGGCAGGCGGGAGGCCGAAGCAATCTCAACAATGATCTCCGGAATTCTTCAGAAGGCAAGTTGCCGTTTCGTCGCGCCATTTCTTGCCGGCGTTTGCTTCTTCCTTTTATTTAATAGCCCCGCCCGGGCAACCGATCCGCTCCACGACTGGATCGAAACGGCCCTGGATCGGAATCAGGAGGTGATCTCCGCCCGCCGTTTCTGGGAAGCGTCGCGGGAGGACCCGGCGGCGGCCCGGTCGCTGCCCGACCCGATGATCGGGGTCGAGCTGATGCGGATGGAGAACACGCGCCTGGACGATTACGATACCGTCGAATGGATGGCCTCCCAGCGGCTGCCCTGGTTCGGCAAGCTCGCCGCCCGCGCCGACGCCGCTTCCCTGCTGGCCGACGCCGCCGGATTCCGTTATCTCAAGACCCGCCGCGAAACCCGGGCTAAGGTCATCGCCGCCTACTGGAATCTCTGGGCGGCGGAGGAGGCGGTAGAGACATACCGCGGGAATCTGGAATTGCTTCGGGATTTTGAATCCGTCGCCCGCCAGCGTTACGCCGCCGGCGAGGGGACGTTGGGAGATGTTTTGCGGGCGGAGGTCGAGGCCGCCCGGCTCGAAAACGATCTGGAGACGCGGTCGCGGGAACTCGAGGTGGCGG
>PUNC01000027.1 GCA_003551625.1 PVC group bacterium
AACAGGATCAACTGGATTATAATTGCTCCGCACCCGCGCCCCCTTTGCTCTCTCGCCAAGACGCAAAGACCGCAAAGAAAGACCTAATAGACTAAAAACCTAACAGGCTAAACAGCTATTTAAACTACGAATCACGCTAATGTACGCAGATGCGGACCGGGGTGTTGCTCCGCACCCTATCCCCCTCTTTCTGACAGGATAACCCCGATGGAAAACTATCGGGGCAGGCATCCTTACAGGATTAAAGGGCTCCGCATCCTTGGGCCCTGAAACTTTGATTCCGTTGTTTCTCCGTGATCTCCGTGTCTCTGTGGTTTAATTATTTCCAAACCTGTTAGCATCCGCGTTGATCCGCGTGATTCGTAGTTGAAAAAAAGAGGATTAGTCTTTGGTCATTCTCCTTCTCTAGTGTCTTTAGCGGATCAAGGGCCCAGCTTCTGCAGCAACGCTCTTATCCTGCCGTCATCCGGGGCCAGACTGGCGGCGGCTTCGATCTGACGCCGGGCCTCCTCCCTCCGGTCCAGTTCCAGCAGGATCAGCGCCAGGTTGAAACGGGCGGAAACGTGGCCGGGATTCAGCTGGAGTGCGCGTTGATACTCAGCCAGGGCGTCTTCCGGGCGGCCGGCCTTTTCCAGGGCGACACCGAGATTATAATACGCCAGCACCCCGTAAGGATCGAGATCGATCGCCCGGCGGTAAACGGCCTCCGCCTCTTCGTAGTCGCCCCGCGCGGCAAGCGCGTTGGCGAGATTAACCTGAAACTCCGCGTTCGAGGGCGAATATTCCGCCGCCCGGCGGAACTCCTCCAGGGCCTCTTCGATCCGGCCGGATTCCCATAAAACCAGGGCCAGGTTGGTTCGGGCCCGACCCGAAAACGGGTTGAGCTCGGCCTGGCGGCGGAAAGGCGGCAGCGCCAACTCCCATTCCCCGCGCCGGGAATAATAGCGACCGATCCCGCTGAGAACGTAGAAGTCGTCCGGATCGGCCTCCGCCGCGCGGCGGAACTGGGCTTCCGCCTCTTCCATCCGGCCCGCCCGGCTGAGCGCCTCGGCCAGGTTCGTGCGCGCGCGGGCGCGGTCGGGATTAAGCTCAAGGTAGCGGCGGTAAAGCTCGACCGCCTCCCCGGCCTCCCCCCGGCGCAGAACCACCGCCGCCAGGTTGAGCATAGCCGGGTCGTAACCGGGGTCTTCCGCCAGCGAGCGCCGGTAGCTCATCTCCGCGGCCGCCGGGTCGCCTCCCCGGTCCAGCGCCACCGCGCGGTCAAAATGCCACTTGGCCGCCGAGGGCCGGTATTCGACAACTTCCCGCGAAACCAGGAAATACAGCGCGGCCGCCGCGGCTGTATAACTGAATAGGCGACCGAGGAACTTTTCGCGGGAGGCGGCCACATCCGCAAGACCGCCGGCCCCCACGATCATCATAAATGGGATCACCGGAATCCGGTAGCGGGCCGCGGCGACGAAGGGAAGCATCGACAGGAAGTAAACGACCACCACCGCCAGGAACAGGGCCGACGGCGGGGAAATGCCAAACCGCGCGGCCGGGGAGGCCGGGCCGCGGCGGCAAATCCTCCGGATCAAAAAGTATCCCCCGGAGGAGAGAAAGAGCGCCAGCAGAAGCGAAAAATCGCCCGGGAGCAGGGAGAGCGCGCGGGACTCCCGCCGGGCGAAGAATATTTCCTTGTTGTTGGTCACCTCCGCGGGCCCCCAGAAATAAGCGGTCTTTCTCAGCGTCAGGGCGAGAAACCGGCCGGGGTTTTCCCGGATCCACCGCCACGCGAGAATCCGATACCCGCGATCGGCCTCGGCGTAACTCAACGAACGGCCCTTCTTCCTCTCCAGCAAGCGAACGGCCTCGGGATATTCAAAGGGGGACCCGAAGCGGCCGTAGCCGGGCAGGTAATGATTGGAACCGTCGGCCAGATCGTTGTTTCCGATCGCCAAGCTCATCCCCGAATTGGCGCTCACCGGGACAAAATCGCCGGAGACGCGGTAATTCCGGATCGTAGCCGGAAGGGCAGCAAGCGCAGAGACGCCCAGGAACAGCAGGGAGTGACGAAGACCCCGGCGGGCGTCCCCTTTCCGGCGGGAGGCCCACGCCATCCAGGCGAAAATGACCGGCGCCAGCAGCGCGGCGTTCGCCCTCACCAGGATCAGGGCGCCGAGGGCAACCCCGGCAGCTGCGGAAAGATACGGCGAAAGCCTCTCCCTCCAGGACAGCAAGAGGTTAACCGCCACTAATATAAGAAAAACACTCAAGGAGGGATCGAGCAGTTCCCCCTCAAAGTAGATGAATACCCAGTAGAAGGCGCAGAAGGCGGCCGCGATCAGGCCCGCGGCCGGGGCCTTCCAGCGCCGGGCGGCGGCATAAGCCAGGAAGGCGCTCGCCAATCCCAGGGCAAACTGGACCAGCCGGGCGGCAAGGTAACCGCGTCCCGGAAGAAGGTAAACCAGGGCCAGGAAATACGGATACCCGGGGGGACGGAAGAAAGGCCGGGCGAGAATATCGTGGCGGTTCAAGGGTATGGCGGGGTCCCATTCTCCCCGGGCCAGTCCCCG
>PUNC01000206.1 GCA_003551625.1 PVC group bacterium
AAGCCGGAATCCAGTATATCTGCGTTGCTCCGTCTGTCATTTCCACTTTCAACCGATGGTCCTGGATGAGCCCATCTCCACTCAGTCTTCGGCTCCCCTACTGGGTCCCCGCTCTTGTCCTTCCGGGGAAGGATCGCGGGGATGGTGAGGGGAAGGGACTCGTTACTCGTTACTCGTTACTCGTTACTCCTTACCCAGTCCCGCCACCGTCTCCTTCAGGCCGGCGGCGATATCGTAGCGCGGGCGGTAGCCGAAACCGGCAGCCCTCGATATATCGGCCAGGCTGTGCTTGATGTCGCCCGGCCGCTCGGGCGCATACTCCGGCTCCATGGCGGCCAGGCGGTCGCGCAGCCCCGCAGGCGCCGCCTCCGCCACCAGCCCGATGATCATCCGGGCCAGGTCGTTCAACGTGATCCTGGAACCCGTAGCAACATTATAAACCCCGGTTGCCTCCGGCGACTCCGCAGCCAGGACGTTGGCCTCCACGGTGTCCGCAATATAGGTGAAGTCCCGGGTCTGCTCGCCGTCGCCGAAAATCACGGGCGGCTGGCCGGACTGGAGTCGACTGACGAACCGGGGCATGACGGCGGCATAGGCCGAGGTCGGGTCCTGCCGGGGACCATAGACATTGAAATAGCGCAGCGACACCGTGGCCAGGCCGTAAATCCGGTGAAAGACCTGGCAATAGTGCTCGCCAGCCAGCTTGGTAATGGCATAGGGCGACAACGGCTGGGGTATCATGTCCTCCCGCTTGGGCAAGGTGGGCGTGTCGCCGTACACCGAGGAGGAGGAGGCATAGACCACCTTCTTGGCGCCGGCGTCACGGGCGGCGATAAGGACGTTCAGGGTGCCGGTGGCGCAGGCGTGGTGGGTCGAGAGGGGGTCGTCGATGCTGCGGGGCACGCTGGGGATGGCCGCCTGGTGAAAGATATAGGCAGCACCGTCGAAGATGTGCGTGAGTGCCGGGAGATCGGTGACGGAGCCGCGTACGAAGACGCAGGTGCCGGGCCCGGCGGCATGGCCGCTTCGATCATTTGGGTTGGGATGAGAAGCGCCCGCGATGTTTTGAGGGGCGCCGGTCGGGCCTGCACCCGTTTCCTGGCTGCCGCGCAGGCGGGAGGTGCTCCCGGCCTCCAAGCTATTGATATCTGGAGTTGTTGCCGAGCGGCCACCCCGATTTTCCGAAGGAGCAGCGCCCGAGATGTCTTGAGGGGCGCCGGCGTCCGGGGTTTCGGGGTCGATCAGGTGGGCGATATTTTGAAGCTTTCCCGTGGACAGGTCATCGAGGATGACGACGTGATAGCCGCGGCGCACCAGTTCCGTGGCCAGATGCGAGCCGATAAACCCCGCCCCGCCGGTGACGACTACTTTGGGGGAGAGGGATTGGCGGCTATGGTGGCCTGGGGGGATGGAGGGTGTGGTCATGATGGCGGGCCTTTGCAGAGTAACGAGTAACGGGTAACGAGTAACGAGTGCAGAGTAACGAGTAACGAGTCCCCGCCCGTCCCCATTGCTTTGCTCATGCAACCTGCATCGAGATGCTCTGTAGTTATCGCCTTCACGATTGGGCTATTATCGCGCATGGAAACGGCGGTGTCACCTGTTCCGCCCTGCCTCCCTGAGTACTGAGTACTGAGTGCTGAGTACTGAGTCCCCCCACCGCCGCCCCGGGCGGGCACAGGGGCCCGCCTCTACCGGAGGAACGTCGGCACCCATAAAAACCTTCCCCGCGGAAGCGGGGACCCAGAAGCAGTCATCCCGGTCCGGTATGCCCCTCCCCAGGGACATACCCCTACCGGGCCACCAGGGCGCCCGAAACGCCCTCGTCGCGGGAACCAGGGAAAAAGGATGACAGGATAAAGCGCCATATACGAGCCATCAGGGCCCTTAGAATGGATGCCACTCCCTCACCTAAGCGTCACCCTTGCCCGGCGATCACCCCATACCCCGCCACCCCTCCCTTAACGTCCCCCTTCTTTAGGCCCCCCTTCCTTAACACCACCCCGACGAAGGTCGGGGTCCAGGAAGCGTCCCCTTCGACGGCATACGTCTTCTGGATACCGGCCTGCGCCGGTATGGCGATGATGCGCACACTTCTGTGGCAAAGGTAACTGGAGTAGCGCCGCGAAGGTAATAATGTCCCCGCGGCCGGTATGGCGGCGGGCCCCCCCAGCCGGCGCGGCGGAGAGGTAGGGCCGTCCCCCACTCAGTACTCAGTACTCAGCACTCAGTACTTGGGGAAGCGGGGCGGGGTGGGGTGGGCACCGGGCGCAGCGCTGAAGAGCGAACCGGCTAGTCGTATGGAAATGAGGGGGAGCGTGGGGTCGGATGGAACGACAGACAGCAAAGAAGACAGAAGGATCATGGGCCGGTTGTATAACGGTCCATTATGGGATAGAGTAAGCATCACCGGGGGCGGGCTGGAGCTTATGAGGTCAGGAAGTATCCGTGTAGAACCTGATCTGCGTTCTGCAGGTTAGGATTGCTTCGAGGGCGGTGGCGCTTATGTGGGCATTGCGCCAAGCTTCC
>PUNC01000101.1 GCA_003551625.1 PVC group bacterium
GCGGCGGGTGCGGTGCTGGCGCGCGTTATCCGGCCCGCCGAAGGAAGTCTATTTCCCGCAAGAGCATCAGCCCGGGGTGAAGATGCAGACGGACTTCACCTGTATGAACAGGCTGGGGATCACGATCCGCGGCCTACCCTTCCCCCACCAGTTTTGCCACTCGGTATTGCCCTATTCGAACTGGGAGTGGGGGATCGTATGCCAGAGCGAGAGTATGCTGGCGCTGCGGAAGGGATTTCAGGCCACGACGGCGCGGCTGGGAAGGCTTCCGAGGGAGCACTGGACGGACAACTCGACGGCGGCGACCCACGTGATCGGGCAAGATGAGGGGAGGGAAGCGGCGGAGAAGACGCAATTCAATCGTAAATACCTGGACCTGATGGAGCACTTCGGGGTCACACCCCGGACGATTCAGGTAGGCGCGGCTAACGAGAACGGAGATGTGGAGAGCGGCCACGGGGTATTGAAGCGGCGGGTTGAGCAGCACTTGCTTCTGCGGGGCAGCCGGGACTTCGGGAGCGTGGAAGAGTATATCGCTTTCCTGGAGGGGCTGATGAAGAAGGCGAACCGTCTGCGCCGGAAGCGGCTGGAGGAAGAGCTGGCGGTGATGCGGGTACTGGACGTGAGGCTTCTACCCGAATACGACGAGGATGAGGTCCGGGTGACGTCCTGGAGCACGGTCCAGGTGGGCCGGAACACCTATTCGGTCCCCAGCCGCCTGAGAGGGGAGAAGCTCAAGGCCCGGCTGTACGAGGAACGGATCGAGCTCTACTACCACGGCGTTCACCAGCTGACCGCTCCTCGGCTGGTGGGAGAAGGGAAGCATAAGATCAGCTACCGGCACGTGATCGACTCGCTGGTGCGCAAGCCGGGCGCGTTCCGGCATTACAGGTACCATACGGATATGTTCCCGACCGAAGAGTTCCGCTGGGCTTACGACGCGCTGTGCGCAGCGTGTTCGGAACGGATGGCGGACAGGGAGTACCTCTGGATCCTGCAGGAGGCGGCCCGGACTATGGAGAGCCGGGTTCAGAAGGTGCTGGGGCAGCTCCGGGCGCTCAAGATCGTGCCCCGCTGGGGCGAGGTAGCCAAGCTCGCCCCGCCGGGGAGGCCGCAATTCCCGGCGCTTTCGAGGCTTCAGGTGAACCTGGGCGAGTATGACCGCCTTCTGGAGAGGAAGGAGGTGGCGGTATGAACGGAAAAGCTTCGATTGAGCTGCTGTTGCGGTCTCTGTGCCTGACCACGATGGCTAGGCAGTATGAGGACCTGGCCCGGAAGGCCGAGAAGGAGAACTGGGATCATATCCAGTACCTGCGCAACCTCTGCGAGTTGGAGGTGGGAGAAAGATCCGGAAGGCGGGTCAAGAGACGCTTAAAACAGGCGGGGCTGCCGGACGGCAAGACGATGGAGACGTTGGATCAGAAGCTGCTCCCACTGAAAGTCCGCCGGCAGATCCCCCGGCTTCTGGAAGGCGACTTCGTAGATCGCGCCGAGAACGTTCTCGCCTTCGGCCTTCCCGGCCGGGGTAAAACCCATCTGTTGAGCGCCATCACCCGGGAGCTGGTCATCCACCGGGAATGCCGGGTGCTGTTCCGGAAGACATTCCAGTTGGTCCAGCACCTCCTGGCGGCCAAGCGGGACCTGAAGCTGGATGCGATGCTCCGCAAGCTGGACCGCTTCAACGTGATTGTCCTGGATGACATCGGATATGTCCAGCAGGACCGCGAAGAGATGGAGGTGCTGTTCACCTTCCTCTCCGAGCGCTACGAGCGTAGGAGCCTGATGATCACCAGCAACCTGGTCTTCAGCGAGTGGGACAAGATCTTCAAGGATCCGATGACTACCGCGGCCGCGATCGACCGGCTGGTGCATCATTCGGTCATCCTGGAGTTGGATAACGAAAGCTTCCGGGCCCAGGAGGCGCGTAAGCGGCAGGAAGGAGGGAAGAAAGATGGCAGCAAATGAACTCGTAAAAGGAATCGTGCGGCTCGTCCGGCTGGACCTCTACAACCACGGCCTGGCTTGCGGGGCGGAAGCTATCCGGCGCCACCTCGATGAAGTCGAAAAATTCAAGCCCCTGCCCTCAGTCCGGACTATCGGGAGAATCCTGTCCTCGGAGGGATTAACACACGCCCGGACAGGCTGGTATGACGGTGAAGAAGCTTACTGAGTACTGTCCGTGGCCAAGTGCGATCTAACGATGGGATAGGGCGGGGATAATATGACGAGCGACAAAATGACACAACGCGCCGCCCCCCATGGGGGGCGGGAGGGGGGGAGGCTTAACTCTCTTCTATGACTCAAACCAACCCCAAAACTAGGGAAGTATAATTGTCGTTAAGGGGAAAGTGTAATTGTCGTTGACGACCGGGCGAATCTGGTCGCTTCGAAAATCCCGCCGCTTTGCGCCAACAGCAACTCGACGAACCTCTGGAACGAATCCCGGCGTTCCAGGCGGAAGAGCGTTTGAACGTCCTTGGCCCAGAAGGCGTCCATCCATTCCTGGAAATCCCTCTCCGGAAGC
>PUNC01000028.1 GCA_003551625.1 PVC group bacterium
ATGCCTCGGGGCCTTGCCGCCGAGCTGTCGGCCCGCACCGACCGCCCCCTGCAACTGCTGCAGGTGCCAGCGTCCGCGCCCCTGGGCACGGTGCTGAACCGGGCCGCGGAGGCGGCCTCCGGCGAGCTGCTGGCCAAGATGGACGACGACGACCTGTACGACCGCGAGCACCTCGACGATCTCCTGGACGCCCTGCGCTACAGCGGGGCGCACCTGGTCGTCGAGGTCCCTGCGGATGCCTGACACCGCACACCGTGTGGCCGGCCGCGTCGCGGTGTCACTCGGGCGCCGGCTCCACCTGTGACGTCTCCAGCGCCTCCACCACCGCCGCCATGACGAGGATCAATAGGTCTAGTGCCACCCGACCCTCCGCCTCCTCCAGTAGCTACAACCTCTCCCGCAAGCGGAATAGTGACGTTTCCTCCACTAAGAATAACGGCTCCGCCCTGAGGTACTAAGCCACTAGAACCTCTAGGGAGACCACCACTACCGGCAGGGGCGCCACCGCCACCTCCCCCGCCCGCCTGTGCCGGCGGTCCTGGGGCAGGCTGCCCATCGGCTCCGGCAGTACCTACGGCCGATCGAGGCCACGGAGGTGCCGACGACCCGCCGAACGCGACACCGCCAGAACCTCCACGTCCTCCCGTAGAATCGGGACCGCTCGCTCCTCCCCTGCCGCCGTCACCACCACGCTTCCAGTAGCCCTCCTCTAGCGGCAGGCCGCGCACAATCCGCCACGGCCGGAACTCTGTCGTCGCCTCCGGTTCCTGCGCGAACTCGAACCCCGGCTGGATGATGTTACGGCCATCACCAACGTCGATGTCGTCGCGAGAGAACACCGCTAACGCTAGCCTGTTTCTTCCGTTCGTAACTCCGAAACTGCCCCCTGCCACAAACTCCAACGGCCCATCCACCACGATCGCGGTGATGCGGCCTGGTTCGTCAGAGTCCTCCCCGAACGTAAGCGCACTATCGACAGCCAGGCCGGTCGGGAAAGACGACAAGCTAAAGTGGAACACCTCCACCTCAGGTATGAACCCGCCGGACGGGTCACCAGGTAGCGGAACCTTGAAGATGCTGCGGTCCGCAGCAGGCGTGCCAACGTCCGTGAACGTGACCGGAGTCCCTGCCTGTTCAAACGCCACTCTGAACGTGTCGTCGTCAACAACCGACACCACGAACATCTCAAGATTAGCAAAAAGCGGTGACGGCAACGTCCCGGCTCCTGCGACAAACACGACCACGTCATCGACCGCAAGCCGATGGTTTTCAACCGTCACATCCTGCGTTGCGCCCGACACGGTGAAGTTGCCCGTGCCAGCGTCGCCGACCGGATACTCCGGCACGAACGGGAACACGTCCCCGTCGACGTTATCCTTGGCCTGGGCGTAGATAAAGTCGACCAGCCCGCTGCCCGGCAGAAACGGCGGTGACGGCCAGTCGCCTTGCAGCCGCGCCCGCAACAGCTCCTCAAGCCGCCACAACCCCGACGCACGTTCGAATGTCGGCACGTTCGGTCGTCCGATAACCCCACCCTGGCTCATGCGCCCAACTCCAGCACGCTCACAGACACCTCAACTTCGTCGTCGTCCTCATCCTGCAACGCACGCAGCCGGTCCCCCGCCTCCAGCACCAGCTTCCCCACGATCCCTTCAAGCGAAGCGTCGTCCGGCACCGTCACCGTGTCCAACAGGTACGTCTCCACGTCCCCGTCAGACAGGTCGGTCCAGAACAGCGACACCGCACGCGGGTCCTCGTCACGGTTCGCCACCTGGCAGTGCAGTACGATTGCCGTCGTGCCGGGCGGCGTTTCGTACACCGTGTCAGGCGTGTCCCCCAGGACCGCGCGAGCGTTCTTGAACGTAGCCATGCGTCTAGCCTCCTAGTGCGATAGCGAACACGATGGCGGTCGACTCAACCTGAGACTGTGTGAACGGCCCGCCAGGCTCACCCTGCGGCCCCTGCTCGCCTGTCACAAGTTCGAAGTCGAGCACCGCGTTCTCGGGGGTCCCGACGTTCGTCACCGAGCCCGGCCCAGGGAACGGAACGTCGGACACGGTTCCGACCGCGACCGTCGCTGCGAGACCTAGCCCGGTCCATTGCGTACCGTCCCAACGCAGCACCTCGTTGAGGTCCGTGTCGAAGAAGTAGGTGCCGGGCAGAGGCGTTAGCGCGTTCCTCTCAGCGGTCGTGCCGAACAGGTCTCGGACTTGCGTCGTGAAGGTGCGGAGGTCCGTCACGTTCCCTGGCGGCACCTGCGCGGCAGCGGCCTCCACCAGTACCGACGCGAGCGCCACCTCGAAGATGCCGTCCGCGTCCTGCGTCAGCGACGGCACCACAGGCGAGGCGTCCGGCGTCCCGGTGATTACGGCAAGCTCGACCGTGCCGGACGGGGTCGGTTCCTCCTCGAAGCCCTCCGGGTCGTAGCGCGCAACCACGAGGTCGATCCGGTCCTCGGCCGGGTCAGCCTGCTCTAGCTGGACGGCGGACGGTTCGTCGTTTCTGAGGAAGAACCCGTCGACC
>PUNC01000022.1 GCA_003551625.1 PVC group bacterium
CTACAACCACGGCCACTCCCAGGCGCGCACCCGATCACCGACCCGGAGCCGATGGCGTGGCCGAGCTGACCTTCTTCTACGGCACGATGAACTGCGGCAAGTCCACCCTGGCGTTGCAGATCCACCACAACGCGGTCCAGGCGGGCAAGCGCTGCCTCCTGCTGACCAAGCACGATCGTCAGGGTGGGACCATCAGCTCCCGGATCGGTCTGGCGCAGCCGGCGACCGTCGTGACCGACGAGCTCGACCTCCGGCTGCACGTGGGCACGGTGATCGCCGAGGGCACCCCGCTGGACGTGCTGATCTGCGACGAGGCCCAGTTCTACTCACGCTCACAGGTCGAGCAGCTCGCCCGGGTCGTCGACGAGTTGGAGGTCGACGTGCAGGCTTTCGGTCTGCTCACCGACTTCACGACCACGCTGTTCCCGGGTTCCCAACGGTTGTTGGAGCTCGCGGACCGTCGCGAGGAGCTCCAGGTCGAGGCTCGCTGCTGGTGTGGTGAGCGTGGCAACCTCAACGCCCGCACGGTCGATGGGCGGATCCAGCGCGAGGGCGAGCAGGTCGTGGTCGGGGACATCGATGCCGGCGAGGTGGCCTACGAGGTGCTGTGCCGCCGTCACCATCGCGAGGGCGCGACCCGAGGGATGGCGGCACGCCAGCTCCAGGTGGTGCCACTGACCGGGTGACGGCCCGCCCGGCGCACGCTGCCTACAGGCCCGCGGCGATCCCGCCGACCATCTGGACGAGGCCAGGGGGTCGGGCATGGGGGTGTGGCGGGACCGGGACGTGCCACTCAGGCGGGCGAGCGTGGGCCTGCTGATCGTCGGGGCCGTGGGTGTGGCTGGGCTCGCCCAACTCGAGGGCCTGGCCGTGCTGCGGTGGCGCTTCGGGCTGGTCCTGGTGGGGATCGTCGCGGTGGTGGGCGGCATGGTGGCCCACCGCCCGCGGCGGCTGCGTGCCTGGCTGCTGCTGTTGGCCGGGATCTGTGCCAGCGCCACCGGCGATCTGATCGTCCTGCTGTCTTCGACGCCGGACTCGATCCCCGCGAGCCTTGCGGCCGCTGGGTGGCTGACCACGCTCGGTGGCGGGCTGGTCCTGCTGGCCATGGTGAACGCGACGATGGGGGTCCGTGGTCGGGACCTCGGCAGCGCGATCGACGCCCTGCTCCTGGCTGCGGCCGTGTGGACCCTGCTGTGGCAGCTCCTGGTGATGCCGGCCGGCGTCCCCGGGTGGGCGGGGGCGGGCACGGAGCTGGCCGGGGGGCTCCAGGTGCTGCTGTTGGTCGCGGTCCTCGGGCTGCTGATCCGCACGATCCGGGTGCTACCGGTGCGGGACCGGGCTGCGTCGCTGCTGCTCGCGGCCGCGCTGGTGTCGGCCCTGGGCGCGTTCCTGCTCGGCGCCGTCGGCCAGGCTGCGGATGGCATCGCACACCACGGAGGCGCCCGCGCCATCCTCGGCGCGATCGCCTACCTGACGGTGGGCGCGGCCGCTCTGCATCCGTCGATGCGGGCGCTCGACGACCGTCGTCTGACGGCCTCGGACACCTTCACCGCGGGACGCTCGATCGCCGTCGGTCTCGCCCTGCTCGCGCCACCGGTCGTGCTGCTCGCGACCCAGCTGCTCGGCCGGGAGATCGCCCTCGGTCCCCTGGCGGTCGCCTGGATCGTGCTGGTCCCGGCCGTCCTGGTCCGCCTGCACCTGCTGGGGGCCGGTCGCGACGCCGCCCTGCTCGAGGCCGCCGCCTCGGACGATCGGCTGCGCTCCCTCGTGGCCCACACCGGGGACCTGCTCCTCATCGTCGACCCCGATCCTCAGACCCGGATCCGCTACGCCAGCCCGGCTGCCACCCGCGTCCTCGGCATCCCGGCCGAGCATCTCGTGGGCACCTCCGCGACCGCGCTGCCCACCGATGACCGGCCAGCGCTACGGGCACTGGTAGCCAGTGATCCGGCGGCCCTGCCACAGGCCGCGGATCTGCCCCTGCGTCACCGCGATGGCACCGGTCGCTGGATCCAGGTGGTGGTCGACCGCTACCTCGACGGCAGCCGGCCCGCTCTGGTCCTGACCCTCAGCGACATCACCGATCGGAAGCGCTCGGAGATCCGCTGGCTGCGTGCTGCCCACCACGACGCCCTGACCGGCCTGGTGAACCGCAGGGGCATCGAGGAACGGTTGGAGCACCACCTGGGACGGTTGGCGACCCAGGGTGGTCGCTTCGGTGTGCTGCTCTGCGACCTCGATGGCTTCAAGGGCGTCAACGACACCGGCGGGCACCTGGTCGGCGACGAGGTCCTGCGGCACGTTGCAGCACGCTTCCGGGGGGTCGTCCGGGACGGTGACGTCGTGGCTCGTCTCGGCGGGGACGAGTTCGTGGCGCTCTGCACCAGTGCTGTGGACGAGCGTGCCCTCGAGCAGATCGCCGAGCGGATCATCGCCTCGCTCAGGGAGCCGATCATCGTCAACGCGACGGCGTGGCGGGTCGGTGTCAGCGTCGGGATGGCCCTGGCCGACGGCACCGAC
>PUNC01000168.1 GCA_003551625.1 PVC group bacterium
AAGACTAAAACCGCCCCCCACAGACCCACTCCGCGGATACCGCCGGTCATCCGGACGAACTCCCTCATCCCCAACAGGACGAAGAGATTGCCGACCAAGAAAAATAGGACCGGGGCGTCGTGAGAGATTAAGACCACTCCGATCAGGATCGCGACCAACCCCACGGTGCTCAGCAGTCGCAGTTTCAGCATTGTTTCACCCCGCCGAAACGGCGATCCCTCCGGCCGTATTCCCTGATCGCTTCCTCCAGATGGGAACGGTCAAAATCCGGCCAGAGAACCTCCGGGAAATAAAGCTCGGCGTAGGAAACCTGCCAGAGCAGGAAATTGGAGAGACGCAATTCCCCGCTGGTCCGGATGAGAAGATCGGGATCGGGAAGACCGGAGGTGTAAAGATAGCGGGCCAATGATTCGGGTTCAAGGCGGTCCGCGTCGACCCGGCCGGAAACGATCTCTTTGTGAAGCCGGATCGCGGCGTCGTATATCTCGTTGCGGGAACCGTAGTCTATCGCGAGAACAAGGACCAGACCGGTGTTTCGGGACGTCTCCCTCTTCGCCCATTCCAGCGCTTTCCGGGTGGCCGCCGGCAATCGGTCGCGGCGGCCGATCGAAAGCAGCCGTACGTTGTTTTTCTGCAGGACCGGCATCTCGTTCTTAAGATACTGGCGTAAATACCTCATCAGCCCGGCAACCTCGGTCTGGGGGCGTCTCCAATTTTCGGCTGAAAAAGCGTAAAGGGTGAGAAAGGAGACCCCCAGTTCCGCGCAGGCGGTAACGGTCCGGCGGACGGCCTCCGCTCCCGCCCGGTGGCCCTCCAGGCGCGACAGCCCCCTCCGGCGGGCCCAGCGCCCGTTACCGTCCATAATGATGGCGATATGGGTGGGAAGAGATTGGCTTGATCTCGGCTTCATAAAATCCCGGCGGCGTTGTCTTAAATGTCCCCCGGGCGGCCGTTCCTCCGCCGGCCCGCCTCGGAAGCTGCGGTGTCGCGGCGTTATGCCGCCCGCGAGCCGGAGTCCGACCGGGCGGCGGAGAGGTGTCTTCTCACGACCGAGCGGCTGAGGAGAAACTTGCGTTTGCCGGCGGAAGAAGGAAGACCGAACATTACTTCCAGCATTACTTTTTCCAGCATACTCCTCAAGGCCCGGGCGCCGGTGCCTTTCCTGATCGCGTGCCGGGCCAGATCTTTCAAAGCCGCCTTTTCGATCGAGAGGCTCACCCCCTCCATCTCCAGCAACCTTCGATACTGGTTGATCAGGGAATTCCCGGGTTCGGTCAGGATCCGCACCAGATCTTCTTCCCCGAGTTCGTCGAGATGGGCCGTAACCGGAAGCCTGCCAACGAACTCCGGTATCAGGCCGAATTTGATCAGGTCCTCGGGCTCAACCAGCGACAGAATCTCGCCCCGCGTGGGCCGGCGGCGCCCGGCCGGACCTCCGGCAAATCCGATCTCGGCGCGGTCTTCTCTTCTTTTAATGATGTCGCCCAGCCCGACAAAAGCCCCGCCGCAGACAAAAAGGATATTCGAGGTATCCACCTGGATGAATTCCTGAAGAGGATGCTTTCTCCCGCCCTTGGGTGGAACGTTGCAGACGGTACCTTCCAGTATCTTCAGCAGGGCCTGCTGCACCCCCTCCCCGGAGACGTCGCGGGTGATGGAGACGTTTTCGGTGCGGCGGGCGATCTTGTCGATCTCGTCGATATACACAATGCCCATCTGGGCGGCGGCCACGTTATAGTCGGCGTTCTGTAAAAGCTTGAGGATTATGTTCTCCACGTCTTCTCCGACATATCCCGCTTCGGTTACGGTGGTGGCGTCGGCGATGGAGAAGGGAACCTGCAACAGCCGGGCCAGGGTCCGGGCGAGCAGGGTCTTGCCGGTGCCGGTGGGCCCGATCAGCAGGATATTGCTTTTCTCAAGCTCGACCCCTCCGGGATCGGCTTTGATCTCCCGTAGCCTTTTGTAATGGTTATAAACCGCCACCGCGATGACTTTCTTGGCGTAATCCTGGCCGATCACGTAGCGGTCGAGAAACTCCTTGATCTCGCGCGGAGCGGGGAGCGGTTCGGGAAGGGACGGCGGCGGGCGGCGCGGGGGGTCCGCCGCGGAAAGGGTCTCCCGGCAACGTTCCACGCAACCGGCGCAGATCGTCGCCTCCAGACCGCTGATCAGCTGCCCGCAGGAGGGCGGAGAGGCGCCGCAGAAGGCGCAATGGGGAAGCTGTGGCGGACGGCGCCGGTCGCTCACGACTTTTTCGCGCCCTTGCCGGTCACCACCACCGAATCCACCAGGCCGTATTTTACCGCGGCCTCGGCGGTCATAAAGAAGTCGCGGTCGGTGTCTTTCTCGATCCGTTCCAGGCTCTGACCGGTGTGAAATACCAGCAGGTCGTTGATCTCGGCCTTGAGGCGGAGAATCTCTTTGGCCTGAATGCTGATATCGGCCGCCGCGCCCTGGACTCCTCCCCAGGGCTGGTGAATCATTATCCGGGCGTGGGGCAGCGCGAACCTTTTTCCCT
>PUNC01000114.1 GCA_003551625.1 PVC group bacterium
GTCGAAACCGCAGCGCCTCGCCTGCGCGCGGAAAAGGTCATAATCCGTCTCGTCCTCGCAACAGAAGAACTGACCGCAAAAAACATTGCCCACATGCCTGCCTTCAATGATGATGGGGGTGGCCATGTCGCAGAGATGGTTTTTGCAACGGTAGAGTTTGAACTCCCCCGGAGCGACCCCATTGGTCAGCTCGGTGTCGCTCTCAATACAGTACCGGGACGTCTCAGGATGCAGGCGATGGAACCTGGTGCAGATATCCTGCCATCCGGTTGCAACCAGCACCTCTCCCCGGAGATCGATGATGGCGACACCTATGCCGGTAAGCCTGTAGAAATAATCCATCAGGTGCTGGATTGAGGAGGCATTGAGGACATCTGAGAGTTCCAGTCCACCAAACGATGCCTCCGGTTCAAGGATCGCCTGCAGTTTCTTTCTGATGATCTGCTCGCTTTCTATAAGTTCCGCCTCTGCCTGCCTCACCCTGGTGAGATCATGGAATGAGGCAACCGACTGCCATGTGCCGGGGATCATCCCGACAATCACAGAGATTACACTGGCTTCACCATACCGGTTGATAAACGTGAACTCGTACTGTGTTGATGGAACTGCTCCCTCCTCCCTTCTCTGCCGGTGGAGTGCGACCATCCGCTCGAGATCGGGCTGGTCAACAAACTCGGTCCAGCTCCTGCCGATCACCTCTTCCAGAGAATACCCGGAGATCTCGGTAAACGCCCTGTTTGCCAGGGATATCGTGGTATCTTCCTCGAGGATCACAGTCGGCGCCTCAGTATGTTCAAAGATCGCCCGGTACCGCTCCTCGGAGAGAGAGAGACCGTGCTGTATGGCAATGATCTCGTCAAGCTGCTGGCGGATCTCCTCTTCAGATGCTGCAAGATCCTCATTCTTCTGATATAATTCTGCAGCTGATCTGATCCGCTCACAATATCTGCCGATAAGGAGGGCAATATTCCTGAGAAGAGTCTCTTCTTCCTCAAGTATTCCGAGGTTCTCCATGAAGGAGATGGTTATTGCACCGGCAGGTCTCTTTTGAACGGGAATCTTTTGAATGGGAATTTCGGCCTCTATGCTCCAGGGGGTTGGCTCATAGCCAGGTGATATGTACTCTTTCTCACCGAACCTGATACAGACAGCTGTTTTATCGGGGTAACTGAAACCCCCTGGTATCATTCCTGTGATCGTCTGCAGCACCTCGTCATGAGGCCTGTTCGATCCCTCGATCTCTGCTGATATTGCGTACAGGCACGAAATTTCCTTGATACGCTCGTGAAATGCCTCCTCGACTTTCTTTCGATCGGTGATATCTATACAGATCCCATCACAGACGATACTGCCATCAGGCATCTTCTTCAACGCCGATTGCACCTGTGCCCATCGGATCTCCCCGTCTGGGTTATGGAACCGTGCCTGGCATGAGAAGGGATGCAATCTGATAATTGCCTCTTCCTCGGCTTCTATCAATACTCTTCTGTCATCTTCCAAAAACTGTGCATACAGCACACGGGCATTGTCGAGAGCTTCAGCCTGTGTGACACCAAAGATCCGTTCCACGCCGGCGCTCACGTAGGTGAACCGGCGACGGCCTCCGGGATCGATGATAAGCTGATAGACCATACCGCCCGGTATATTATTGCTCACCGTCTGGAGCTGTTCTTCCACCGCTTTTCGTTCCGTGATATCCCTGATGGATTCGATTGCACCGATGATCGCACCATCATCATCATAGAGGGGTGAAGCGGTGAACCAGATGTGCGCACCTCTGCCTTCATTCAGGTGTGGAATAAAAGTCTCGGAGATGAGCCGGTCACCATCTCTCTCTATATATGGATACCTGGAACTGGTGTCACCATTATCACCCAGTACCAGATCGACAAGGATAGGCCGCTTTTCAAGATAAAATGGAACCGAATAGGCATAATCTCCTTTGTTCAGGATCTCCTCCTTGGGAACACCCGTCAGCTCCTCCATGGCACGGTTCCATGCAATCACTCTCTGATCTGCATCAATGACAAACGTGGCATCCGGGAGGAACTCGATGATATCAGCAAGTTCCTTCGTCTTCTTCCGGATTGCCTGCTCACTTGCAGCCAGCTCTTCAAGATTGTGGCGGAGTGCCTTTTCTGATGCGGTCAGCCGTTCATATGCTGCCCGAATCTCCTCTTCAGATGCTGCAAGGTCCTCATTCTTCAGTTGCAGTTCTTCGGTCTTCTGGAGAAGTGCAAGCTCCGCTTTTTTCCGGTCAGTAATATCCTGCCCCTGGGCGATTGTTGCAATGATCGTCTCCCCGTCACTTCCCCGGATGTTAGCAGAGTTCCAGATGACGGTTCGCACCTCCCCGGACCGGTGCTGGATCGGGATCTCAACGACATCCCAGGTCTCACCCGCCATGGCACGCCGGATCAGATCCATTGATGCATCCCGGGTCTCTTTTGGGAAGAGGATCGCAAGGTCTTTTCCGATTGCCTCATCCGGAGTTATTCCGGTCAAC
>PUNC01000191.1 GCA_003551625.1 PVC group bacterium
CTGATGAAATTATGCGGATTCAAAGACAAGCTCATTAAACCGTTCCCGGCCGAGAAGGCGGCCCAGAAACTGAATTCGCTGCTTATCAGCAGATAAGAGAGAGGCGGTGAGAGATCGGCCGAGGCCGGAGAAGGTAAGACCAGGGGAGTTGCGACGGCCTCCCGGACTGCTGGATATGCGAACCGGCCGCGGTGCTAAGCCGATCTGCCGCCACTGCTTGCCGCCGCCGCCCGGTCGCCCAGAAACTCGGACAGTTCCGCCAACGTAAGGGCGGGGGCTTTTCTTCCCCGGCGCCCGTCCATCCCGCCTGAGCAGAACATAGCGTTGAGCACCGCTTCCTCGGTCACTTCCACCGCGGCCTCGTAGAGGCCGTCGAGATACCTGTCGGTGACGAAACTGAGATTCAAAACCCGGGTTTTTTCCTTGGCCCGCCGCGTCGTCCGGTTGGCGATTGAAAAAGCAAAAAGTATCTCCCCGCTGCCGGAGGCGGCGTGGGAACCCACCCTTCCCAGCCCCAGGGCCGCCCGCTTCGAGAGCTGGTTCAGCTGGGAGGAGAGCATCGGCGCGTCCGTGGCCAGGATCACCACCACCGAGCCCCGGTCGTTCTTCCGTCGGGTGTGATGGGGATAGCGCCGGTCGAGTTCCTTTCCCACCACCCGGCCGGCTACGGTCAGATTGCGCATCCGGCCGAAATTCGACTGGACCAGGGCCCCCACGGTGTAGCCTCCCAGTCGGCGGGGGAGGGCCCGGCTGGCGCTGCCGATCCCGCCGGCGAAGTCAAAAGTGATCATCCCCGTGCCGCCCCCCACCGAACCCTGCTCTACCGTGCCGCCGGCCGCCTTTTCGATGGCCGCGATCGCGTCCTCGACGCTGTTGGTTCCCGCCCGGACATCGTTGAGGAAAGAATCGTCGGTCTCGCCGATCAGGGGAATCGTGACCGAGAGTCTGCGGCCCAGCTCGGGATGCCGCCGGAGCATATACTCGATAATCCCCTGGTGGACGGTTCCGATCGACATCGTGTTGGTGAGCAGGATCGGGGTTTCGATCCAGCCCCAGTCCATCGCCTGGGTCAGCCCCGACATCTCTCCCACCCCGTTGAGAATGAAACCTCCGGCCACGATATGATTGTTGAAATAATCGGTAGAACTGGGGACGACAGCGGTGACTCCGGTGCGGACGGCGGTCGGCACGCCGTCCGGACCGTTGACGTCTTCGATCCGGGTTACTTGTCCGACCTTGACTCCGAACACGTCGGTTATCGCGTTGTATTCCCCGGAGGGGAACCTTCCCACGGTAATTCCCAGGTCCCGCGCCGTTCCCGGCCGGGATCGCCCGGGAATCTTTTTCCGGTCGCCGGTGACCCGCAATCCGTAGCGCCGGACGGCCGAGCGAATAATCAGGTCCAGGACCTCAGCGAATTTCAATCCTTTCGCCCGGCCGGCCGTCATCAGCGAAAAAGAAGGGCGCAGGCCGGGCAGCGGGTTGGCCTCGATCAGGTAGGGGGTCCCGTCCCCGGCCAGGCGGATATCGATCCGCCCGAGGTCGCGCAGGTTCAGCACCCTCACCGCCCGCTCGGAAAGCGCCAGGATGTCCTGGCGCTGCCGGGGTGTTAGTTCGGCCGGACAGACGGCCGAGATCAGACCTTCTTTCGCGCCTTTCTCCTTGATCTCGTAGTCCACGATATCGTGTTCGCCGGGGTGTGAGATCTTCCATTCGACCACCTCCAGCAGGCCGCCCGGCCAGGCCTCCAGCCAGGGGACGGTGATCTCCCGGCCGGGGATATACTGTTCCACCGTCAGTCCTTTGGGAAACTCCTTCAGCAGCTTTTCGATAATTTTTCCGGCTTCCGATTTATCCTCGACGATTGAGTCCTGGGCAATTCCCTTGGACGAGCCTTCGTAATTGGGTTTGATGATCAGGGGAAAGGGAAGATCCGGCGGCAGGGAGCGCCGATCGGCGGTAACCACGGCGCCTTTTGGGGTGCGGATCCCGTGGGTTAAAAGAATTTCTTCGGTCAGGCGTTTGTCCAGACCGACGTAAAGCGTGGCCGCTCCGCTGCCGGTATAGGGCAGCTCCAGCATCCGGTAGACGGCGGGGTAATAGGCCTCCCGGGCCACGCCTCCCACCCCCTCGGCGACATTGAAGATCAGATCCGGGCGGGCTTCGGTCAGGCGTTTGACGATCTGGCCGGCGGTGCCGGTAACCTCGATGGGTACCACGGAGTGGCCCAGGCTCTCCAATGCCCGCCGCAGCCGTTTCACGTCTTCGGAGGTCAGCAGTTCCGCCTCCGCCATACCCTCTTCCCGTCTCAAGTTGTAAGCCAGGCCGATACGCATATTTTTTTCCGGGTTAACTTTCCGCCTCCCTCAGGCGGGCGGCGTCCTCCTCCGGGAGGTCCGGGTTGACCGCCGTTCCGGTCTCGAACTCGTAGCCGGCGGGAGTGGTCAGCCGGGGGAGGATCCTGAGGTGCCAGTGGGAGAAAACTTCGCTGCCGGGAGAAAGAAAGCGGGCGCTCAGCACGTAATTATAATCGAAATCTCCCAGGGCTTTCTTCAGCCGCCGGAGAACAGTTTTCAGAAATCCGGCCAGTTCCGGGAGTTCTTCCGGGGCGATCATTCCGAAACTCGGGAGGTGGGTCCGGGGGGTTATCCAGGTCTCAAACGGAACTTCGGCGGCAAAAGGGATGAAGGCCAGAAAGTTTTCGCCCCCCATAACGATCCGAGCCCCTTCCCCCTCTTCCGCGGCCAGGACGTCGCAATATACGCACCTTCCCCGCCGATGATAATATTCCCGGGCCGCCGTCTCTCTCCTCTCCTGCCGGGGAGAAGCGAGGCGGGCGGCGATGAGCTGGGAATGGGGATGGACGAGGGAGGTCCCGGCGGATTCGCCCCGGTTGCGGAAAACAATCACCCGGAGACCGGGGTCCTCCCCGCCGATCGCCCGCCAGCGGCGACGATACGCCTCCAGAACCAGGGTCAGGGCCGGAACCGCCAGCTCTTCCGGTTCCACGTTATGGCGGGGGCTTTCGATGATGATCTCGTGCCGGCCGTAAGCCGGGAGGGATCGATAAAAGCCTTCCGGCCGTCCCGGATCTTCAGGCCGGGGAGCCAGGATCGGATACTTGTTGGGGATGACCCGGGCCTGCCAGCCGCCATTTTCCCCGTCCGGTAACTCTTCCAGGATCGGAGGGATCCGATCCTCATTGCCGGGACAGAAGGGGCAATCCGGGTCATATTCCGGCGGGGCCGGAGCGTCGCCGTTTTTCTCCTTCCGGAAATCGGAAGGCCTTTTTCCCCGGTCGGGGGCGAAGATCACCCAGTTGCCGGTGGTTGCATCCTGGCGGATTTCTCCTTTCATTTTCCGTGGATATGTTCGGATTGAGCCTTATGTTTTACCGTCCGGGTAGCGGAAGATCGCGGCCAGGGTGGCGTCCGCCGGCATCCGCCCGCTCTCGACCGTGTGAACCCGGCCGCCGTTGAGAATGGTGTGGGCGGAGGCGAAATCGATCAGGTCGCCCGCGCCCGCCGCCTCCCGGTCGAAAACCTCCGTCCTTCCGGAAGCGGGGTCGAATTTTCCCCAGCGATGGATATCGAGCGGGGCGAAGAGCGCTTCCACCCGGCCCCAGTAGGCGGCCTCGACCACGGTTTTCAGATCGCTTCCGGCCAGCCCTTCGGCCGCCTTCCGGCCGAAGCTTTCCTCGTCCCGGCGTCGGGCCCGGAGAAAGTAGGGCTCGACCACCGGCCAGGCCCGGTCGTGAAGTTCTTTCTCATCGATCCGGTCGGGGTTGGTGGAAAGACCGCCTCCGATCAGGTGGGGATAGGAGTTGACCTCCCGGTAAAGAGAGAGGTATTGATCGTCGGCCGCCAGGAGGAGCGGATCTTCCAGGCCCCCGGTCTTCCGGTTGACCTCGGCGTCGATCCGGTGGAAGAATTGCTTCAGCAACTTCTTTTCATCCTCTTCTCCAGACCCCTGGCCGTGAAAGACCGCCGGCCGCCGGCCGGCGCCCCCGGCGGTCCCGGTGTGAAACTGAAGGTGCTTCTGGGGGGAATCGAGGTTGAGGAATTCCTCGAAGCTGCCGGGGAGATCGGGAAGTTCGATCTCCCGGACGCTGTAGTGAGTTCCCTCCAGAAGCCGTACCCGGTGCTTGCTGAAGGCCAGAAGAAAGAACCGCCCGTTCCCGGAGAGGATCCCCAGCAGGGGCGTGACGTGGAAACGGGGGGAGACGGTCACCAGTTCCGGCAGTTCCACCGGGAGACGGTAATAGCGGAAGGTGTTCTTCGAGAGAAAGACGGCCAGGCCGTCGGCCGGATGGTCCCATAAGGCTTCCCGGTCCGGCAGCTCCCGGATCGGCCGGAGGAAGTTCTCGGCTTCCTCGGCCTTCATCCCGCTCTCCTCCAGGTATTGTCCGGCTTGGTAGAGGAGGTTCTTCAGCCGGACCGGGTTCTGCTGCCGCTCCCGCCCGGCCCGGGCCGTGGGCAGGTAGATGGAGACGGCCGGGTCGAGGCCGTCGGCGATCAGTTGTTTCAGCTCTTCTCTGGTCAGTAACATCATTTCCAAGTTGCCTCCCGGTTGACGCGATTACTACCGCTCCGGCCAAAGTTTAATTTACGCTTGGACAGTAATGGAATATGCGCGATATCGGTAATATAAAAAGTCATCCGCGCATTGCGAGAGGTCATTCTTCCCCTCTCTCCCACCTTTCAAGGATTTCGATCACTTCCCGGTCGGGAACGTCGTACCAGTTTTGGTAGGCCTGGGCGACAGCCCGGAAAAACCGCGGAGTTTCCAGAACAACCACCTCGTCGGCCTCATTTTCAAGGGCTCGGGCCGTATCCGGTCCGGCGACCGGGGCCGCCGCGACGATCCAGGCGGCTTTTTGTTTCCGGCAAAGGGCGATCGAAGCCATCATTGTCGAGCCCATCGCGATCCCGTCATCGACCAGGATTATCGTTCTCCCGGCGATCTCCGGCAGCGCCCATCCTCTCCGCAAGACCTGTTTTCTTCGCTCGATTTCCCGGGACTGCTCATCTTTAATGGATTCCAGCAAATCGGGATGAATCCAGCGGGCCACCCTTTCAAAGATATATGTGGAGCCGTCCTCCGCGATCGCGCCGAATCCGGCTTCCGGATCGTCCGGGGTAGGGAGTTTCCGGGTGATGACGATGGAGAAGTCGGCGTTGAGAAATCGGGCCACCTCAAGCCCGACCTCGACCCCGCCCCGGGGAATGGCCAGGACCAGGACGCCCCGGTCCCGGTACTTCTCCAAGCTTTCGGCGAGCCGCCTGCCCGCGTCGCCGCGGTCGGTGAACATCTTAAGCCTCCTCTCTGTCTTTCAGTTTGTTCCCCTTCCGAGACCGGTTTAAGCTTGTCCCAGCATCCGCTTCAGTCTCAAGGCGTTTTGGGGGGCGTGGCCGCTGTCGTCATTGTCGAAGTAGCAGTAAACGTCCTTCCCCATCCTCGCCCAACTCGAGAAGGCCCCGGCCCAGCCGGAAAGATCCCGGATAGAAGTTTCCCTTCCAGTGGGGGTAATGCCACCCCGAAGTCCCGATCCGAATCCGGCCGCCCCTCTTGCTCATTCCGGGGCGACCATCCTCTCCGCTTCCCGGACCATCTGGCAAGCGTAGCCCCACTCGTTGTCATACCAGCTCAATACCTTGACCAGGTCGCCGTCGATGACCTGGATCATCTCCAGGTCCACGATCGACGCCCGGGGATCCCGGACAATATCCGAAGAAACCAGGGGCGCGTCGGAAGCCCCCAGGATGCCCCGGTAGCGGGCGGATTCGGCTTCCTCGCGAAAGATGTTCCCGACTTCTTCGACGGTGGTGGGGCGTTCGGTCAGAACTACGACGTCGGCCAGGGATCCGGTCGGGATCGGCCCCCGAACGGCCAGCCCGTTGAATTTACCCTGGTATCGCGGCAGGACTTTCGCCGTCGCGGTGGCGGCCCCGGTGTTGGTGGGGACAAAATTGGCAGCTCCCGCTCTACCCCGGCGCATTTTCCGGTGGGGGCCGTCCACCAGACCCTGGGAGGAGGTGTAGGCGTGAATGGTGGTCATGGCGGCCTTGAGAATCCCGATTCGTCGCCCCAGAATCTCGATAACCGGGGCGACGCAGTTGGTGGTGCAGCTGGCCATGGAGATGATCTCCGGATCACCCTCGGCCCGGTTGACCCCCCCGACCACAGTGGGCACCTCGGGGCTTTTGGAGGAGGCCGAAAGGATTACCCTCTTCGCTCCCGCTTCGAGATGTTTTTCCAGGTCTTCCTTTTTCCTGAATATTCCGGTGCATTCAAAGACGATATCGATCTCCAGTTCCGACCACGGAAGCCGGGCCGGGTCCTTCTCGCCGATCACCCGGTAGTAGGTTCCGTCCACCACCAAGTTGTCTCCGTCATAAGTCACTTTTTTCCCGTATCTGCCGTAAACCGTGTCATACTGGAGAAGATAGGCGAGGTTTTCCACCGGGGCGAGGTCATTGACCTCCAGCACCTCGAGTTTCTCGGATTCCAGGATCAGCTTGAAGACCGCCCGGCCGATCCTTCCCAGGCCGTTGATTGCCACTTTTCTCTTCACGATTGTTCCTCCTTCCCGGCTTGTTTTCCCGCCGCTAACGAATTCCGCATATCTCCGGGCCTGCTATCTCAGCGGGATCAGGTTTTGAAATCCTTCAGGCGATAGACGGTTTTCGTTCCATCCTTCCAGAACCGAAGAAAAACAGGGGCATAGCACTCGGACTGCCGGGAGTAAAATGCCGGTGCGGGAGGGGATAGCGGGTGGTCCCGCTCACAAGCTCGCCGCAGCGCCGGACCTGCTCCCCGTGCCCGGAGAGCCGGAATCAACGGCTCTGTTACGCCTGTTTGGAGCCGTCCCCGAGTAGGTGAGGGAACGGCCGGATCAGCGGAATACGATCTCGGTTCGTCGAAACGGGCGCTCGTCAGTACATCCTATCGCCTTCCGCCGGCATCTCCGGCGAATGATGTCGATGTCTCTCCCTTCTGCACCCCGAAAGACCAATCGTTAAGACCGCGCCCAGCAATACGATCCAAATGACCACTTTCCTCATGACCTCCTCCTTTGAGTTAGAGGGCCGGGGAGCCATTCCCCGATTCCGGTTGGAAACTGAACCGATTTTTATCCTTATCATACGGTCTGTCCCGGAAGCGCTGTCCAGACCCGGAATCCATCATTTATTGACTTTTTTCCCGATGGAAAAAACGGTCCCGAAGAATTTTATCGAGCCGCCGGAACGAGGTGAATAATAGTCAATAAAAAAGGGCTTCCGCCAATTGTCTTCCGCGCCGTCTCCTTGAGATTATGAGTCGCGATTATCGACACGTTCATCAATCCGGCTCATCGAAAGGAGGTGAAAATTGCTTTTGCCGATTTTTTTACTCTTGCCGGCGGTCGCGATCATCGTGGCGCGGCCGTCCCGGCAAACCGGATAACCGAAGCAGATGAAAGGGGGATAAGGGATGAAAAGAATACTGACGATAACGGCCGCCTGCGGCGTGATGGCGCTGACGGCGGCGCCCGCCTTTTCCCAGGTGGGATTGGAGATCCACGGTCTATACGCATTCAATTTCGACGCTGAAATCGGGGGCGTCGAGATCGAACCCGACGACGTTTTCGGCGGCGGGGCTTCAGTGGTCTTCAAGCTGGGTCGGGTAGGCCGCATTGACCTGGGAGGAGATTACCTCCGGACGACAGTCGGGGGCGCCGTCTCTAACGACGTCACGCTGATCCCGGTGACGGCCGCCTTGAGACTGGGGGTTCCCATCAAAGAAGCCCTCTTTCTGTATGTGGGGGGCGGCGCGGGTTGGAGTTTCAACGATATCGACAGCAGGTTCGTGAAACTCAAGGACGGGTTGGTATATTTCGGTTGCGGAGGCATCGAGGTCAACCTGGGAGCCGCGGTCGCCCTGCGCGGCGAATTCCGATATCTCTGGCATAACCCCGATATCGAATTCAGGGCCGGCGAAATAGGGTTAACCGAGCAGTTCGGGCGGTCGACAGATTTTCAGCTCGACCATATGCAGGCCCGTGCCGGCCTGGTTTTCTGGTTCTAAGAAAAACAACCTTTTAATAGCGGAGATGAAAATGACTCTGATCGAATTTCTTCTTCTTCTGCTGCTGGCCGCGATCATCGGACTGCTGGGGCAGGCCCTGGCCGGATTCACCACCGGGGGGCTTCTGGTCTCGATTATCGTGGGGTTCGCGGGAGCATTGCTGGGCCGCTGGCTGGCCAGGGAGCTGAATCTGCCCGAAATCCTGGCCGTCTCGATCGGCGGAAGAACCTTCCCGGTGATCTGGTCGATAGTGGGGGCCGCTCTCCTGAGCTTGGTCCTGGGGGTTTTGAGGATTCGGGTCCGGGGTTGAGGCCCGGGTGCGTCCGGCAAGGTGTCGCCCTCGATCAGGTTTTGAAATCCTTCAGGCGATAGACGGTTTCAATAGAATTGAAAAGGTCGAGATAGTTTTCCAGCAGTCGGGTGAGGAGGAAGCGCTCCCGGACGGTTTCCCGGGCCTCGGCTCCCATCTTTCGGCGCAGCTCGTCATCTTTGAGCAGCAGCACCATCTTTTCGGCGGCCTGCTCGACGGAGGAGACGAGAAACCCGTTTTTACCCTCCTCGATCTGATAACGGATCCCGCCCACGTCGCCGCCGATGACCGGGGTTTTCTTCCACATCGCCTCGGCCACGGTCAGGCCGAAGCCCTCCCGGATCGATTTCTGGAGAACCACCGCCGCCCGGCACTGGAGGGCGTTGACCAGGGCGGTGTCTTCCTTGCTGAGGATGATGATCCGCTCTTCCCTCTGGTGGATCAGCGAATCGTAAACCTCTTCTCCTTCCGGATCGTCGGTGGCCACGTTGCCCAGCAGCACCAGGGTGGCGTCAACCTCCTTTCGCGCGATCTTGAAAGCCTCGATCACCCCTTCCGGATCTTTCCAGCGGTCGAAGCGGGAGATCTGGACCACCAGGGGGAGATCGGAGGGGATATCGTAATGAGATAGCCGCTCGTCGATATCTTCTTCGCACAATTCACGGTTGGTGATGGAAAAGGGATCGATGGCCGGCATAAAGAAAAGCTGGGGGATGTCCAGCTCCTGCCGGTATTCCTCGATACTGAAGATGGCGGCGTCATACCGGTCGATGAATCGGCGCAGGTATTTAAGCAGACCGGAATCGGGATCGGTCAGATCGACGTGGCAGCGCCAGACCCAGGGGCCGTGCTTGGCGTAATGCTCGATCATCGGCAGCGGCTGGGGATCGTGGACGATCACCATATTATGGTCGAGGTGGTTCCGGATCGAGTTCTGGAAGACAACTTCCTCGTAGATCTCTTTTTTACGATCGGAAAGATTGATCTTTCCGCCCTGGAGAGCGTTGTGCATCTTCTTGGTAACGCCGAAGAAATCCGGGGATCCCTGGATTATCCTCCACCCGGTCTTGAGGCCGACGCTGTTCATCAGGAGCGAGAGCGGGCCGAGCAGGGCGGCCACGCCGCCGCCGTAATAGGTGGAGCTGACATTGGCGATATGAAATCCCTCAAGCGGCCGGGCCTTCTTCAGTATCCTCTCCGCCGCTTCATCGCCGATCAAGGTGGCGTAATCTTCCACGGTGACGAGTTTTCTTTTCATAACCCTCCTTTGTTTTGCCGTCTGCCCCGCTGTCGGCACGGGTCAGCTCTGTTCTTCGGGAAAATACTCCACCTTGCCTCCCGGGTCCTTAAGGAGCTTTTGGTAGAGACGATCGGCGTCTTCTTTCCGGCAAAGTTCGGTGCCCGGCGTCATCACCGCGGCCGCTCCGGCCGCCACTCCCCGGCAGACGGCTTCAAACAGGCTTTTATCCTCGGCCAGACTCAGAACAATGGCGCCTACCATACTGTCGCCCGCCCCCACGCGACTTTTTATGGGGACGACCGGGGCGCGGATCCGCCGGCTTTCCTTCTTCGTCACCAGAAGAGCTCCGGAACCGCCCATTGAGACGACCACCACTTCCACGCGGCCGCTTTCGATCAGGCAGTGAGCCGCTTCGGCCTGCGCCTCTTCGCTGTCGATATCTTTTTCAGCCAGCTGTTTGAGTTCGTTGAGGTTGGGCTTGAGCAGGTACACCCCCTCGCGGGCGGCCCGGCAAAGAGGGTCTCCGGAGGTATCCACCACCACTCGGGCTTTCAGTTCGGCCCCCAGGCGGGCCAGTCGGGCGAAGAAATCGTCCGGGGCTCCGCGGGGAAGACTGCCGCTGGCAACCAGGTAGTCGGGGCGGGGTTGGAGAGAGGGGATTTTATCCAACAACCTGTCGCAGTCTTCACCCCCGATTTCGGGGCCGGGCAGGACAAAACGATACTGGCGGCCGCTGGAGGTTTCCAGGGCGGTAAGGTTGCCGCGGCTCTCTCCGGCCACCTCCAAGGATTGATCTATGATGCCCGAGGAGCGGAGCAGTGAATCCAACTCCCGTCCCGTCGCGCCGCCGGCCAGGAAAAAGGCGGTTGATTTTCCCCCGAGGATTTGTATCACCCGGGACACATTGATCCCGCCGCCGCCGGGTTCCTTGCGGAGGTTTCGGCAGCGAAGTTTCCGGTCGGCGATAACCTGGTCGAGCTCCACGCTTATATCGACCGCCGGGTTCATCGTTACGGTCAGCACGTTCTTCATCGCTGGATTTCCTCAAGTAAGTTCAGCTCTTGCCGGTCACGCGATCCCAACCTTAAAACGACAAAGTTATTCTCCGCTCCGCGAACAACATAATTCACCTCCCGGTTATGCGTTAGCTCATACTCACTTGAATTATTTCACCCCTTAGAGAGGCAAAACAATGGGCGGAATCCATCAATAATTGACTAATGTCTACTTTAATTTTTTTGAGTATTCTTGTTAGTGAATAATCCGGGATATGATCTTCACTCCCGAAAAATCGCGATTCGGGACGCCGTAGAATTTAGTCAGATAAAAAGGGAAAGAGGCTATTGTGGAATAAGGGGCAAAAACCGAAAATAAATCGGTAACTTGAAGCCATCGAATAGGGTGGGAGTATTCGTTTTAATGGAACCGGGAATAATCAGAGAAGGCAGGAATTGCTGGAAGATTGCCGCCGCCGCCAAAGCGGCCTTCCTGATCGACGGCGAATCCTACTTCAGAGCTTTCTACGATTCGGTTTCCAAGGCGCGGAAAGCCGTTTATATCCTGGCGTGGGATTTCGACAGCCGCGTCCGGCTTTTGAGAAACGATTCGAAGGGCAAATATCCGGCTGAACTGGGGAGCTTCCTCGGGTGGGTAGCCCGGAAACGGAAACCCGACATATACGTCCTGGTCTGGGACCCGGCCTTGATCTACCGTTTCGAACGGCAGGTCTTTCCCGGTCGTAAGCTTATCGGTAAATCCCGGCGAATCCGCTTTCATCTCGATTCCAGCCATCCTTTCGGCGTCTCGAGCCATCAGAAGATCGTGGTGATCGACGATTCGGTCGCGTTCTGCGGCGGAATCGATCTGAGCAAAGAGCGCTGGGATACCCGGGACCATCTTCCCGGCGACGGCCGCCGAAGAAATCCGGCGGGGGAAGAATATCCGCCTTTTCACGACATCCAGATGGCGGTTTCCGGCGACGCCGCCGCCCGGCTCGGCGAGCTGGCCCGTAGCCGCTGGGAAAAAGCCACCGGACAACAGTTGGAACCTCCCTCCCCCGGTTCAGATCCCTGGCCGGACGGCCTGGTCCCCGACCTGGAGAATGTCCGGGTGGCCATCGCCCGGACCTATCCCGCTTACCGGGATTATCCGGGAATCCGGGAAGTGGAGTCCCTCTACCTCGATTCCATCAACGCCGCCCGCAGGTTCATCTATTTGGAAAATCAGTATTTCACCTCGTTCCAGATTGGAAAAGCGCTGGCCCGGCGGCTGGAGGAAAAAAACGGGCCCGAGGTCGTGCTGGTTCTTCCCCTCCACTGCTCCGGCCGTCTGGAGGAATCAACCATGGGGGTCTTGAGACTCAACCTGCTTCGGGATCTTCGAAAATCCGACCGGCACCGGCGCCTGCGGGTATTTTACCCGGTCAGCGACGAAGGAGAGCCGATTATGGTGCATTCCAAAACAATGGTCGTTGACGATCGCTTGCTCCGGATCGGCTCTTCCAACACGACCAGCCGGTCCCTGGGCACCGATATCGAATGCGACCTCGCCCTGGAGGCGGACAGCGAAAAAACGGGCCGGGCCGTCGCGGGATTCAGAAACCGGCTTCTAGCCGAACATTTGGGGATAGAGTCGAAAAAAATCGCTCAAGCGCTTGCCCGGACCGGTTCCCTCATCGAAACAATCGAGCTGTTCCACGGCGGTCGGCGCGAACTGCTAAAGCTGAAACCGGAGGAAATGTCTCCGTTCGATCAATACCTGGCCCCCAAAGAAATGGCAGACCCGGAGCGGCCGATATCCGGAGAAGAATACCTCGAAAGATACCTCTCCCCTTCCAAAGGGAAGGAACGCCGGACCGGATGGTTCAAGCTGGTTGTTATCGGCGCCTTGATTCTGGGCGCCACCGCCTTCTGGCACCTGACCGGCGCGGAAGACTGGGTCCGGGCCACCCTCATCGAAGAATTTTTCCTGTCCTTGCGGGACAGCGTCTGGGCCCCGATGGCGGTAGTATCGGTTTTTGTCATCGGGGGTCTGGTGATGCTCCCGGTTACCTGGATGATCGTGGGCACCGCCCTGATCTACGGGCCGGTCCGGGGGTTTGTCTATTCCCTGGCCGGCACGCTTCTCAGCGCCTCGGCCGCCTACCTGGCGGGAAAAATCGCGCAGAACATCACCGACCGGCATACGGCCGGGCGGAATCTCAGCCGCGTCCGGAAATGGCTTTCGCGGACAAGCATCCCGACGATCGCGGTGATCCGCAACATCCCCATAGTTCCGTTCACCGTCGTCAATATGATGGCCGGCTCGATGCGGGTCAGCTTCCGGGTATTCATCCTGGGAACGATCATCGGGATGCTGCCGGGAATGGCGGCCCTGGTCTTCTTTTCCGCCCGGGTCGTCGACCTGGTGCGCGATCCCTCCCTGGTCAATATCCTGATAGCCGGGGCGACCCTCGCCGTGATGATCGCCCTGGCGACTTTTCTCCAGCGGCGGTTAAACCGGGTCGTTGAGGACGATAATTCGGAGGAAGCGAAAAGTGAATGACAGCGGGCGAGCGGACGTGGCGCCTTTAAGAATCGCCACTTACAATATTCACTCTTCGGTGGGGGTTGACGGCAGGCACGAGCCCGGCCGGATCGCCCGGGTGATTCGCCGGATATGCCCGGACCTGATCGGCCTGCAGGAGGTCGACTACGGCTACTGGGTCCGGGGCGATGGAGAAAAGCTTGACGTTCTCGAAAACGATACCGGCCTGAAGATCTTCTGCGGGCCGACATTGATCCGGCACCTCTCCAGTTATGGAAACGCGCTGCTTACGAAGCTGCCGGTCGGCAGGCTGCGGAGAATCGATTTGAGCGTTCCCGGCTACGAGCCCCGGGGCGCCCTGGTCGCTTATCTCGAAGTCGACAACCGTTCGCTCCGGACGATCGTGACCCATTTCGGCTTAAGAAAAGCGGAACGGGAAAAGCAGCTCCGGGTGCTCCAGGAGATACTGGACGAGAACGACGCCGATCTCACTATTCTTTTGGGAGACTTCAACGAGTGGAGTCTTTGGGGCCCGGCCCGCCGGCGGCTCGATCGCCGGTTGGGCAAATCGCGGTCGCGCCGCACCTATCCGTCCCGTCTGCCTGTATTCAGGCTGGATCGCATCTGGTGCCATCCCTCCTCGGTCCTGGAAAACATCCGGGTCCACAAGACCCCCCTGGCCCGGACAGCCTCCGATCATCTTCCCCTGGTTGCCGAGATCCATCCGGCCAAACTCCGATGAATCCCGCGGTTACAGCCCACGTCGCCGCCGGCATCGCCTGGCCCGTGGTCTATCTCCTCTGGAATTTCATCTTTTCGGCGGCCGCGGCTCCCTTTTTCCTCGCTCCCGAAGAACGGGAAAAGTCCGCCGGAAGAAGCGTTACCCGCGCCGATCTGTTCGAAGCCCTGGGCGCGGCGGGTTCCCAGTTCCTGTGCCTCTTTGCAGGAAGTTCGATCCTGGGGATTTTCAACCGGGTGCCGGGTTTCGAGTTGCTGCTGATTTATTCGGCCTGGGCCTTCCTCATGGTCGTCGCCCGGGGACCGGTGTTAGGCCTGCCCGGGCGCCACGGGGTCATTCCCGACGCCGTCGGGATGGCGGCGGGACTGGGGGCGGGATACCTGATTATTTTCTGACGCCGACCTATCCGCCAAGCCTTTCCCCCTGGGTAGATAAAAGTCAATCAAAAGGAGAGGCGGTCTATTGTTTGTCGCATCGAAAAGAGGAAGAATTTCACGGAAACGATAGAAAGGGCGATAGGTTCTTAAAAACAAGCTGGGATTCCCGGTAAAATTAACGGGGTTGTGAAACCGGAATAGATTCGCCGGGCGGGCGCCTTCCCGCCGCGGCGAGCCAACCGAAGCAGGAGGGATCATTATGAAAAGGCTGGCGGTAGTGTTGATATTGACGGGTTTGCTGGGGGCCTTTGTCCACGCCCCGGCCAACGCCATTATGCACGGCGAGAGACAAGACCGGGAAACGAGGACGATCCTCCGCGATCTCGAGTCAGGAATCGAGCGGCTGAGATCGGAGGCAAGGGAGCTCGGCGACCGGATTCGCCCTGAAGTCGAGGAGATGCTCGGCCGGGCGGAGGAGAATTTGGCCTCGGCCGTCGAATACCTCGACGGAATAAGGGAGGACGATCCCGACGAGGAAGCAAAGGCGGCGGCGCGGCGCGCGGTTGAAGAGGCCGAACACGCTTATAATGTGGCGGCCGTTCACCTCGGTCTCAAATCGGATCAGCCGGAACCGGAACAGAGAGCGGAACTGGGCAAGCGGATCGAAACCCTGATGGCGAGTTTTGAAAAGAGGATAAAGGGCGCGGAGGAAAGAGCGGGAGAAATCTCCGAGGAAAGACGGGAAGAAGCGGAGAGGCTGATTGCTTCGGCCCGGGAGGAATGGGACAAGGCCCGGGAAGCGATGACCCGCCTGACCGAGGATGGTGAAGACGCGAGCGAGACGGTCTGGGAGGATCTCAAGGAAGGGATGGGCAGCTCTCTCGATACTTTAAGCCGGACTTACCAGTCGGCTGCCGACTACCTTGAAGAGGAAACTTCCTGATTGCTGAAAAATCCACGCCGTAGTCAAAAAACGGCTGTGGGGGGGGGAGGGGCGGCGCCCATTCCGTCTCGGGCCCCCGAACTTTTTTCTCTTTCGGCGGGACTCGTCTCATCCGGAAGAGAGCCTTGCCGGGTAGATAAAAGTCAATCAAAAGGAGAGGCGGTCCATTGTCCGCTCCGACCGCGGGTGGAAGAATTACTGTCAGGATATGAACCGAAAAAGCGGAGGCCGAATTATGAGAAGATTACTGTCGTTATCGCTCTTCGCCGCCGGATTGGCGGCACTGGTTCCTTTATCGTTCGGGTCATCCGGTGGGGAGCCCCCTCCGGAAGCCAGGGCGGTTCTTCGAAACGCGGAAGGCGAAGAAGTTGGGGTCGTCCGCTTCAAGGAAACCGCGGCCGGGGTTCAACTGTCGGTTCGAATCGACGGCCTTCCGCCCGGAATCCGCGCTCTGCACATTCACGAAGCCGGCAGCTGCCGGCCTCCGGGATTTGAGAGCGCCGGCGGCCACTTCAACCCCACCGGGGCCCGCCACGGTTTCCTCAATCCGGAAGGACCCCACGCCGGAGATTTGCCGAACTTCACGGTTGAGGAGGACGGGACCGCTGAATTCACGATTACCACCGGGAGGGTGACCTTGAGGGAAGGAGAGAAAAACTCCCTCTTTCCGGAAGGCGGAACCTCCCTGGTCGTTCACCTCGACCCCGACGACTACCTGACCGATCCGGCCGGCCGGGCCGGCGAGCGGATCGCCTGCGGAGTGATCGAAAGCATTGTTGGGGACGAGGATTGAAAATATCGGCCGTTTCGAACCGGGGGAGGTGAATAATGTCCAGGATCGCCGTAATCATCGATAACGGGTTTGAAGACTCGGAATATCTCAAGCCGGCGGAAGCCTTCCGCCGGGAAGGCCACGAGATCGTTCATATCGGCCGGAAGGAAGGCGCCGTGGTCAAGGGAAAGAAGAAGGAGACGCCGGTTACCATCGAGCGGGAGGTTTCCTCCCTCTCCCCGGACGATTTCGACGCGCTCCTGATTCCGGGCGGTTATTCGCCGGATAAACTCCGGGCTTATCCGGAGCCGGTGGAATTCGTCCGGGCGTTCGTCGAGAGCGGCAAGCCGGTCTTCTTCATCTGCCACGGCGGCCAGCTTCTGATCAGCGCCGATGTCCTGCGGGGAAGAAAAGCTACCGGCTGGAAGTCGATCGCCCGCGACCTGATCAACGCCGGGGCCGATTACCGGGATGAGGAAGTGGTGGTTGACGGAAACTTTGTCTCCAGCCGCCAGCCCTCCGATCTTGACGCCTTCATCCGCGAATCGCTCCGCCTTCTCCCCGCTTAAGAATCTATCTTAAATTCCAACCGGCCCAGATTATTCATAATTCGGGCCAACCCAAGGAGGTGCCTTATGACCGCGTTGAATGAAATGCTCCAGTCCGCCGACTGGAAAAGCGAAAAACACGTTCCGGTGATCGAGGCTCCGGAGAAAGCGGGCAAGGGCGAACTTTTCGAGGTCAAGGTGGGGGTGGGCAAGGAGATCTCCCATCCCAACAAGACCGAGCACCACATCCGCTGGATCGATCTCTACTTCCATCCCGAGGGGGAGAAGTTCCCGTATCAGATCGGGAGGGCCGAGTTTACCGCCCACGGCGCGTCGGCCGAGGGTCCGGACACCAGCTCCATCTACACCAATCATTCGGCCGTCTTCACTTTCAAGACCGAGAAGCCGGGTACGATAATGGCCGCGTCTTATTGCAACATTCACGGCCTCTGGCAGAACTCGGCCGAGCTGGCGGTGGAGTAGCATCATTCGCCGGGGAATAGTTGCGATACTGCAGATACCGGAGGGGAGAGAAAGCATATGAATACGAAGCCGAGAAAGCTGGGAATCATCGGCGCCGGAGCGGTCGGGACAAGTTTCGCCTTCACCCTGATCCAGAGCGGCCTGGTCGAGGAGATCGTGATGGTTGATCCGGCCAGGGAAAAACTCCAGGGCGAGATCTCCGACCTCAACCACGGCCTGGCCTTCCTTCCGCCGGTCCGCGTCCGCGCGGGCGAATTCAAGGACTGTTCCGACGCGGCGGTGGTGGTTATAACCGCCGGCGCCGCCCAGAAGCCGGGGGAGACGCGCCTGGACCTCACTAAAAAGAACGTCTCCATTGTGAGGGATATTATAGAGGAGCTCAAGCCCGTCTCTCCCGGGCAAGTCCTGATAATGGTCACCAACCCAGTCGATGTCCTCACCTGGGCGGCCATCCGCGCCGGAGATTTCCCGCCCGGCACCGTGATCGGATCGGGAACGGTATTAGACAGCTCTCGGTTCCGGCACTTCCTGGCCAGCCATTGCGGGGTGGACACGCGCTACGTTCACGCCTGCGTCGTCGGGGAACACGGAGACAGCGAGGTTTGTCTCTGGAGCTGGGTGAACTTCTCCGGTATCCGCCTCGGCGACTACTGCCCGGCCTGCACCCGGAAATGCGAGGGGATCGACCGGGAAGAGGTCGAACGGAAGGTCCGGGAATCGGCTTATCACGTCATCCAGGCCAAGGGGGCCACCAACTGGGCGGTCAGCCTCGCCCTGCTCCGGATCGTCGAGGCTATCTTCCGGGACGAGAACAGCATTCTTACCGTTTCGGTCCCGGCGGCGGGACAATACGGCCTTCCCGACGTGTGCCTGAGTCTTCCGGCCATCGTGAACTCCCGGGGAGCGGAGCAAATCATCGCCGGCCCGATGGAGGAGAAGGAAAAAGAAAGATTATTCGCCTCGGCTGATGTCCTGTTGAAAATGCGGGAACAGATCGAATAATAATCCCCGCTCCGCTGAAAATAAGTCAATAAAAAGGAGAGTGGATCTATTGTTGATATTTCCCGGAGGTAACAACATAGGACGATAAATTAGACAAGAAAGTCGGGAGTCAAAATACGGGATAGATCTTGAATAATTGTAGAAGGAGGCGCGAAATGGATATAAACCCGGCTGTTCTCGATACCGCCCGCCGGCTGGTGGCGGAGGGCAAGGGGATTCTGGCCGCCGACGAGAGTTCCCCCACCATAAAAAAACGGCTCGACTCCATAAAGGTCGAATCCACCGAAGAAAACCGCAGGAATTACCGGCAGCTGCTCTTCACCGCCTCCGGGGTCGAGGAGTTTATCAGCGGGGTTATTCTCTTCGACGAGACCATTCGTCAAAAAACCGACGACGGCGTCCCGTTTCCCGAAGTTCTCGATCGCCGGGGGATGATCCCGGGGATCAAGGTGGACCTGGGCGCGAAGAAGCTGACAAATTTTTCGGCCGAGAAGATCACGCAGGGGCTGGACAATCTCGCCGACCGCCTGGAAGAATACCGGGAACTCGGCGCCCGCTTTACCAAGTGGCGGGCGGTAATCACGATTCTCGGCGAGTCCGTTCCTTCCCGTTTCTGCGTCGAAGCCAACGCCCTGGCCCTGGCCCGGTTCGCGGCTCTCAGCCAGGAGGCGGGGCTGACCCCGATCGTTGAGCCGGAGGTGCTGATGGACGGAGAACACACCATCCAGCGCTGCGAGGAAGCCACCCTGGGCGCCCTGGACGCCGTCTTCAACCGGCTGCGGGAACACCGTGTCGTCCTGGAAGGGATTCTTCTTAAACCCAATATGGTTGTTTCCGGGTCGGACTGCCCATATCAGGCCCCTCCCCGGGAGGTGGCCGAAGCCACTATCCGCTGTTTCCGCCGGGTGGTTCCGGCGGCGGTTCCGGGAATCGTCTTTCTTTCCGGTGGGCAGACTCCCGAAGAAGCCACCGGCAATCTCAACGCACTCAATCAACGCGGCCGGCAGCCCTGGGAGCTGAGCTTTTCCTACGGCCGGGCTCTCCAGCAGCCGGTCCTGACCGCCTGGCGGGGGGAGGCCGGCAATACCGCCGCCGCCCAGGAAGCGTTTCTTCACCGTGCCCGGCTCAACTCCCTCGCCCGCCGGGGGGAATACTCCCCGGATCGGGAAGAATAAGAACGAATGAGAACTCGAGCGAAGCGATTATTTTATCAATTTACCGGCGGCGGTAGGACAGGTAAACCGGTTGCCCGTTTCTTAGTATGTCGAAAACAACCCCATCCGAAAGGGATATCTCCCCGGTTGCCTTTTTAAAGTCTTCCACGTTATTGATTTTCCGCCGGTTGATCTGTCTTATGACGTCGGAGCTCCGCAAGCCGATGCCGTAAGCCTCGGCATCGTGTTCGACCCGCACAACCACTACTCCCTCGTCCGTGGTCAGGTCATACCTGCGTCGGACGCCGCCGTCGATATTGCTGACGTGTATCCCTTTCCAGCGGGCCTGGGTTTCTTCTCTTTCGATTTCTTCTTCCGGTTCCGCTTCGGCAACGGGCATCTCTACGGGCATTTCACCCAGTTCCACTTCAAGGTCCTGCCGGCGGCCGTCGCGAATAACGGTTACCGTTACCGTGTCTCCGGGCGAAAAAGCGCCTATAATATCCTGCAGGTGTCTTACCGCTTCCACCTTTCGCCCGTCAATCTCGACTATCACGTCGCCCCGGCGGATTCCGCCCCTCCGGGCGGGAGTATCTTCCCAAACCCGGTTGACCAGGGCTCCGTCCGCGGTCTCCAGGCCAAACTGGTCTTTTATGACCTCGTCCACTTCCCTTATTTCCACCCCCAGCCAGCCCCTTACGACTCTGCCCACCTCAATAAGCTGGTCCAGGATGAGTACGGCCCGGTTTATGGGTATGGCGAAGCCGACCCCGGCGAATACGCCGGTAGGGGCGAAGATCGCCGAATTTATTCCGATTGCCCGGCCGTGCATATCCACCAGCGGACCCCCGGAATTTCCCCGGTTTATGGAAGCATCAGTCTGAATCATCTCTCCGAAATTTTGCCCCTGAATTACGACGTTCTGCCTCCGGGCGCTGATTATGCCGGCGGTGAAAGTCTGTTCCAGCCCGAAAGGGCTGCCGGCGGCCATAACCGCGTCGCCGACCCTGATCTTGTCTGAATCTCCCAGGGGAAGAGGGGTAAACCGGCGGGAAGCATTTATTTTAACCACCGCCAGGTCCGTCCGGGGATCCCGGCCCACCACCTCGGCGTCATAGGTTTCATCATCGTAGAGGGTAACTTGTAACTCCTCGGCGCCTGCCACCACGTGATAATTGGTGAGGGCATAGCCTTCTTCGTTCACTATGAAACCGGAGCCGGTCCCCTCCTGCCGGAATCTTCGGGGTTCTTCCCGGCGGCGCCTCTCGGGCATATCAAAGAACCTTTCAAAAAAGTCGTCAAAAGGGTCCCCAAAAAAATACTCAAACGGGGATCGTCTGACTTCAATGAACCGGACCGAAGAAATATTTATCAGCGACGGGCCGACGGCTTCGGCGACGTCGGCTACGGAGACCATTCCGCCCGCGGCTTCCACGAGACTGTTCCGCGGAGCCGGCGAATCGTATTGAAAAGCCGGCCGTTCCCGCCCCGGTTCGTCTTCCCGGTTGCCTACCGCGGCATACCTGCCCAGCAAAAACCCTCCGGCCAGAAAGATCGCAATCGCCGCTAATGTTTTTTTGTTCATATATTGACCTCCCGTCTGACAACTGTGTTCACGGTTGATTGCCGGGAATCTTTCCGCGGGTCTCTGGCATCATTTCAACCCCCGGCGATAAGAGTCTCCGGCATTTACCTTATTGTATCTTCCCCCACCGGAGGGGGAAAACAATGTGTCCGCTTTACTATTTTTTTGACTTTCTTCCCCAAGATATGTTCAGCCTTCCCGCCGTTCGCCCGCCGCGCCGGCCGGTTTCGGGGTCTTCAAGCGGACGCCGCCCGATCGAACCAACGATTACAAAAAGAACTTTTTGGCGGCCGGATGGAGTAGAAAAAATCAAAAAAAAGAAAACTCCGATTGCCCGGAAGAAATCGGAATAGGAGAATAGTATTATGAAGATGATGAAGGGAATAATCATCGCCCTGGTGCCGGTATCGGTTTTCGCCATATACCAGTACCGCCTGAACGCGGCGCTGCTGATAGTTGTCGGCGTAGCCGCGGCGGTGGCTTCGGAAGCGGGCTATCAATTTCTCAGGAGAAAGCCGCTTAAGATCAAGGATCTCAGCGCCGTGGTCACCGGTCTGTTGCTGGCCCTGTCGCTCTCCCCATCGGTGCCGCTTTACGTGGCGGCGGCTGGTTCCGCGGTCGGTATCGTCATCGGGAAACAGCTCTTCGGCGGTTACGGAAAAAACATTTTCAACCCCGCCCTGTTCGGACGGCTGTTTATAATTTACGTATTTCCGGGGGCGATGACCCCCTGGCTGACGCCGATCGACGGGTTAACCACCGCTACCCCCCTGCAGAGCTTTAGCCGGGAAGGCGTCCTGGCTCCGATTCACGAACTCTTTCTCGGCTCGATCCCGGGAAGTCTCGGCGAAAGCTCGGCGCTGTTGCTGCTGCTCGGCGCCGCCTGGCTTCTGTATAAGCGATACGCCAACTGGCGGGTTCCCGCCGGCGTCCTGGCCGCCGTGATCATCATCTGCCTTCTGACCGGTCAAAATATTTTATTTCACCTGTTTTCGGGCAGTCTGATGATCGGGGCGTTTTTTATGGCCACCGATCCCTTTACGTCGCCGCGAACGCAACCAGGGCGATATATCTTCGGTTTCGGAGTGGGAGCGATCGTTATGGCGATGCGGCTGTGGGGTTGGCTGCCTGAAGGAACCACCTTCGCCATCCTTGGGATGAACGTCTTCGTGCCGGTGATAACCCGCTTTACCCGCTCGCGCCGGAGAACCAAACCGGGTTGATAGCGGTCGGTCCCCCCCCATTACTTGGTAGATCTAAGTCAATTTTCGAGGGAATCAGGCGATCGACGGTGAAAACGCGTACTTTATTTATAATTACGATGACGAATTCCAATAATATCCATTACCATTACTCACCCAAAACGGAAGTGAACCACCAAAAGGAGCGAAGATGAAAAAGCTGCTGATCGCGATCTCGGTTTTGGGGTTTTCAATGGCGGCGATGCCGGCCTATGCCGAACGCGGAGTCGGTGTTGGAGTGATAATCGGCGAGCCCACGGGTTTGAGCGCGAAAGTCTGGACCTCGCCTTCGACGGCGGTCGCCCTCGCCGCGGCCTGGTCTTTCTCCGGCCGGGATGCCGTGCATTTTCACGCCGATTACCTTTTGCATAACTTCAAGCTTCTCGGCCCGCCCGAGCTGCCGGTTTATTACGGGCTCGGCTCCCGTCTGAAACTTCGGGGGGGGAAGCGGAGCGACGACGATGACGACGGAGATATTTTATTGGGAGTACGCGTGCCGGTGGGTATCGCCTACCATTTCCCCGGCGCCCCGATAGATATATTCGTGGAGATCGCGCCGATTCTCGATCTTGTTCCCGATACCGACTTCAGCTTGAACGCCGCGCTCGGCGCGAGATTTTACTTCTGATTTTAATCGGGAGCGGCGTTGTTAATATTCGCCTTCTCCTATCCGGCTGTTTTGAACTTCCCCCGCCTTGCCGCGGCCGGTTCTTTACCGCGCCGCCCCGCTTCCGCTCTTTATTCCTATTTCCGTCCGTATCCGCCGCCGGTGGGGAAGGTAGTAAACAGTCGGGATAACGGCAAAACTCTCAATTGTTAAGCTCCCGTCGGGGTGGGAATAATGCCGGTGACAACATCTTCCGGCTGAAATATTCTCACCCGGGAGTAGAAGCGGCCCCACCCGAAAGGTCGTTCATTATAACGAGGAGAGGAATTATGCGCTTAATCAAGGGATTGGTAATAATATTCGGCTGCCTTCTGGCGGGTGAATTTCTGGCGGGATACATCCCTCTCACTCTTCCGGGCAATGTGATCGGGATGGTACTGCTTTTCGCGGGCCTGTCTTCAGGGATGATCGCGCTGGAGGACGTGGATGCCGCGGGCGAACTTTTCCTGGACAACCTTATTCTCCTCTTTGTCCCACTCAGCGTGGGCATCATGAGGTACTTCGACCTGCTGGCCGAGGAAATCCTGTCGGTTGTTGTGGTGGGGTTGGTCGGTTACCTGTTGCTCTTCCTCTTTTCGGGAAAACTCGTTGACCTTCTAAACCGCGGGGATTCTTGAGATGATCTCGGATTTCATCGCCGATCCGGTTTTCGGGGTCACCCTGACCCTGGCGGCCTATTTCATCGGGATTATCGTTTATAAAAAAACCGGGAGTATGTATCTGCATCCGATGCTCGTGGCGCTGGTTCTTATAGCGGCCTTCCTGCTGTTGACGGGCATCGAATACGATACTTATAACCGGGGAGGAGAACTTATCACTTTTCTTCTGGGGCCGGCCACGGTGGCGCTGGCGATTCCCATGCACAAACACCAAAAGCTTTTAAAAAAGAATGCGGTTGTAATTCTTGCCGGGACCGCCGCCGGGGCGGTAGCGGGTGTTTTGCTCGTGCTGCTGCTCGGCCTTCTTACGGGAGCGGGGCATCTTTTCAAGATCTCCGTAATTTCCAAGTCGGTGACCACCCCCATTGCCGTGGGTATCACCGACCGGCTGGGGGGCGCCGCTTCTCTGACCGTAGTCTTTACCATTCTTCACGGCCTTGTCGGCGGAATCTTCGGACCCCGGCTGCTCGACCTGTTGCGCGTCCGTTCCAGGTTGGCTCGCGGCCTGACTATGGGAATGCTTTCGCACGGGTTGGGAACCGCCCGGGCGCTTGAAGAGAGCGAAATGGAAGGCGCGTTGGCCGGCCTGGCGATAGGGCTGATGGGCTTTTTTACCGCCCTGGCCGCTCCGCTTCTGATCCAGCTCATTCCGTAGGATTCCCCCGCGCTTTTTTCCCTGATGATTTTTTCGTAGTGCAGCCTTTTTGGCCTGCTATAGTAAGGGCGGGGCTGAAGCCCTGCGCTGTGAAAGATTGGCCGGGCTGATGATCCCGCACCGCGACCGGCGTTTGAAAAGCTGAACTGTTACAAGGGATTCGATTCCGGGAGAGGCGTTATGAGTGTCGATCTCAGGACCTATGTTCATCTCGACGATCTCCAGCCCCAGGTGGCCTGTTTCATCGCCACCGTATCCAAGGGGTATATGCCGCTGGAGCGGCAGGCTTCCGTGCTTATTGAGGTAGCGCCCGGAATGCCGATAAACACTATGACCGACGTCGCTCTTAAGGCGGCCGATGTTACCCCCGGTATGCAGATTGTGGAACGTTCCTACGGTCTGCTGGAAGTTCATTCCTACGACCGTTCCCAGGTCGTTGCCGCGGGAGCCGCGATCCTCGATCATTTGAAGTTGCGGGAGGAGGAACGGTATGCTCCCAAGATCACCACCACCCAGACGATCACCGGGATGACCGGCTGGCATTCAATGCTGATCAATCGTTTCCGTCACGGCAACTTTATTCACGAACGGACCACTCTTTATGTCCTGGAGGTAGCGCCGGCCGGTTACGCCGCCCTGGCCGCCAATGAGGCCGAGAAGGCGGCCGAAATCGACATCCTGGAGTTGATCGCTTTCGGCGCCTTCGGACGGGTATATCTCGGCGGGATGGAGGAGGAGATCGCCCAGGCCTCCCGGCGCGCGATCGACGCCTTGAAGGCGATCTCCGGCCGGCCCAATCCAGTATCCGAATGAGCCGGCTCCGTATCGGTTTATTGCTGGTTCTGGTGGTTCTGCGAATATACTCCGGCTCGGTCTTCTCCCCCTGGGCGGAGAGCGAGCTTCCGCGGCTGTGGCTTTACGACACGCTCTTCTACGCCGGTTACCTTCTTTTTTTCTGGTGGGGTGCCGAAGCGCTGCGGCTGATCGTCGTCCGAAGGAGAACCGGCTCGTGGCGGCGGGCGGCGGTTCCGCTGGCACTGCTGCTGGCCGCGGCCGTCCTGCCGCTGGCCAACTTCGCGCTGCACCGCACCGCCGCGGGCTGGCGGATGCGGGTCGAGCTTTCCGCGCCGTCGCTCCGCTCCCACAAGGATCCCGTTATCGGCGATCGCCGCCACCGCGCCGGTTGGTTGATCATCGATTCCGTTCGCGCGCCCTGCGGAGACCAGGCGTGGCTGTGGCTGGGCCGTCCTTTCGGCGGCGGCACGGGGATCAACCTCGCTCTCGTTCACAGCCCGCCCGGCCCGCCGCTCTCCCCCCTGCCCGAAGCGTTCAGGTTCCGTCGCGTGAACGACCAGTGGTGGATGGCGTATCAGAATCCGCGCGCCTACCGGCGGGGTCGGGGCTATTCGGCGGAGGATTGCGTCGCCGGCATTGTGGTTGAGACCCACAGGGCGGGTATGCGGTATATCGCCGACTAAGACGTCTTTCTCCTGTGGGCAGTGTTAGGGGCCGTTCAATACCAGTATCTTCATTCCTTACTCCTCCGCCGTTTCGGAAATTATCCGGATAGTCCCCCGGCCGATTACCGGTTCTCGTGTTAAAATAAGGCGTATGGAAGCGAAGAGAAGGCTTGTCACCGCCGTTCTCTTTGGAAACGGTATTACCAGACGCCGGCCCCGGGCGGCCTCGATTTTGATCGCCGTCCTGGCGGCGGCGGCGCTCTCCTGCCGTCCGGCCGGCTCCACCGAAGCCGCGGCGGATTCCGGAGGGGAGAACGCTCTTCCCCGAGAAGCGATGTTCTACCGGGAATTGAAAGACGGCGCGGTCCGCTGCGATCTCTGCCCCCGCCGTTGTGTCATCGCCGAAGGCGCGCGGGGATTCTGCCGGGTCCGGGAGAACCGGGAGGGGAAGCTCTACAGCCTGGTCTTCGGCCGCCCCTGCACGGTTGACGTGGGGCCGATCGAGAAAGCGCCGCTTTACCATTTCATTCCCGGGCACAGCCGTCTCTGCCTGGCCACGGTGAGCTGCAATTTGCGGTGCCGGCACTGCCACAACTGGCAGATCTCCCAGGCCGGCCCCGGCGAGCGCAGGGAATTCAAGCTTTCACCGGAAGAGATCGTGGAGCGGGCCCTGAGCCGGGGGCTGACCTCGATCTCGTTTACCTATACCGAGCCGGTCATCTTCTACGAGTATGTTTACGAGATCAGCAAGCTGGCCCAAAAGAGGGGGATCAAGACCTCGATCGTCTCCAACGGCTACATCAACCCCGCGCCGCTGCGGAGGCTTCTTCCCCACCTTGACGCGGTCAAGATCGACCTGAAGGGATTCACGGAAGCCTTCTACCGGGAGGTGGCCGCGGCGGAACTCCAACCGGTGCTCGAAACGCTCAAGGTCTTGAAAGAGGAGGGCGCCTTCTTCGAGATCGTCAACCTCGTCATCCCCACGCTCAACGACGACCCGCGGGACCTCAAGAGGATGTGCGCCTGGATCGCGGAGAACCTGGGAGCGGACGTGCCGGTCCATTTCAGCCGTTTCTCCCCTTCCTACCGTCTGACCCACCTCCCCCCCACGCCGGTCCGGACCCTGGAGGAGGCGGTGAGAATCGCCGGGGAGGCCGGCCTGAAATACGTCTACATCGGCAACGTCCCCGGCCACAGGAATAACAGCACCTTCTGCCCCGGCTGCGGGAAGCGGCTGATCCACCGGGTTCACTTCTCGGTCCTGGAGAACAATATCGAGGGCGGGGAGTGCGGCTTCTGCGGATACGAGGTCGCCGGGGTCTGGAAGTAAATATCCCCGCCGGTCGCGCGGCAAAGCTTATCCGCCGCTGCGCTTCTTCCCCCGGTCAGAAGAGAAAACGGGTGATCTTTCGCAGGACCTTCAAGGGGCTCCGGTAGGGGGGATACCTCAGTTTCAGGTCGAAACGGAACGACCTTACCATCACGCTCTTTTTATGGGAGAAGGTCTCGAAACCCGCTTGACCGTGGTAAGCACCCATTCCGCTCTCTCCCACGCCGCCGAAGGGCAGCTCGGGATTGATGATCTGGGAGACGGTGTCGTTGACGCAGACCGAGCCGGAAGAGGTCTCCCGAAGGACCCTCCGGCGGAGCCGGCGGTCGCGGGAGAATAGGTAGAGGGCCAGGGGCCGGGGCCGGCCGGCGATCAGGGCCAGGGCCTCCTCGAGATCGCGATAGGCGAGGACCGGGAGGATCGGCCCGAATATCTCCTCCTCCATCAGGGGGTGCTCCGTGGAGTCGAGCGGAACCACGGTCGGGGCCAGGTACCGCCGGCTTTCATCCCCCCCGCCGCCGATCACCGGCCGCAAGCCCTGGAGCATACCGGCCAGGCGGCGGTGGTGATCGCGGTTGACGATCCGGGCGTAGTCGGGGCTCTTTTCCGGTTCGGGACCGTAAAACTCCTCGATCGCCTCCCGGAGCGCGGCCGTCAGCTCGTCGCGGACCTCCCGGTGGACCAGGAGGTAGTCGGGGGCGACGCAGGTCTGCCCGGCGTTGAAGAACTTGCCCCAGGCGATTCTCCGGGCGGCGGTCTTGACCGGGATGTCCCGGTCCACCAGGCACGGATTCTTTCCTCCCAGTTCCAGGGTTGCCGGAGTTAAGTTCTCGGCGGCCGCTTTCAGGACCAGTTTCCCCACGCGCTTCGAACCGGTGTAGAAGATGTAATCGAACTTTTCTCCCAGCAGCTCCCGGGCCGTATCCGACCCGCCTTCCACCGTTTTCACCAGGCCGGGATCGAAGGTTTCGTGGAGGAGGCGGGCCAGCGCCCGGGAGGAGGCCGGGGCGTTCTCGGAAGGCTTGAGGACCACGCAGTTGCCGGCGGCCAGGGCGGCCAGGAGTGGGGAGAGCGAGAGCTGGATCGGGTAGTTCCAGGGGGCGATGACCAGGACTACCCCGTAGGGTTCGAAGATAATCCGGCTGGAGCCCGGCCGGCTGAGCAGCGGGGTCCGGACCCGGCGGGGACGGATCCAGAGGGGGAGGCGCTTGAGAACGTAGTCGATCTCCCGGACCAGCAGGCCGATTTCGGACAGGTACGCCTCGGCGGCCGGCTTTGCCAGGTCCTCGGCCAGGGCGGCCAGCAGCTCCGGCTCCCGTTCGACCAGGGCCGATCTCAGGGCCCGCAGCGCCGCCCATCGCTCCGCCGGCGGGCGGGTCTTCCCCGAAGCGAAATACTCTCTCTGTCCGGATATGATTTCGGAAATCCTGTCGGTCATAAAGTGATCAGCGGCGGGAGTTGATGATGGCGTCCCCGGCCCGCAGGCCGCTCATCAGAACCATCGGCATCCCCCCGCCCGGGTTGACCGACCCCCCGACGAAGTAGAGGTTGCGGTAGCGGGGGCTGACCTTGGGGGCCTTGAAGCCGGAATTCTTCCGGATGTCGGTCACCGCGCCGTAGATCGAGCCGCCGGTGGAGAGATAGTTGGCCAGAATATCCTTCGGGGTCCAGACGTGCTCGACCACCGCCGACTTCCGCAGTCCCGCCAGCCCCATCCGTTCCATCTTGTCCAGGACCCGATCCTTGAGTTCTAGGTAGGCCTCCTCGCCGGGGTTGTGCTCTTCGGACAACGGCGGGATGTGGGGAAGGATCTTGATGTTGTCGCTCCCTTCCGGGCAGACCGAGGGGTCGGTGCGGGAGGGGGCGACCACGTAGAGGGTCGGATCGTCGGGAATCCGGCCCTCCTCGAAGACGCTGCGAAAATGCTCGCGCTGGTCGGCGGAGAAAAAGAAGTTGTGGTGGGCCAGTTGCGGGTAGACCCGGTCGGTTCCGAGGTGGATCACCAGCCCGGAACAGGCGGGGCCGAACTTTCTGTTGAGCCGGCGCAGGTATCTCGGGTCGGGCGGAAGGAGTTCGCGGTGGGCCGGTATCGTCTCCATATTGGAGACCACCCAGTCGCCCTCGATCCGGCTGCCGTCTTCCAGGATCACCCCCTCGGCCCGCCCGCCGCGGACCGGGATCTTCGCCACCCGGCAGCCGTAGCGCAACTCGACTCCCAGTTCCTTGAGGACCTTCTCCAGCGCCCGGGCGATCGCGTACATCCCTCCCTCCACGTACCAGAGGCCGAATTCGTATTGGACGTTGGGAAGCATATTCATAAAGGCCGGGGCGCGGAGGGCCGAACTCCCGACATACTTGATGAAGAAAGCCATCGTGTCGCGCAGGTGGGGATGGGGGAGCCGCCTGCGGACGGCGGCGTCCATCGTCCTTAAGAAGTCCTGCCTGAGAATCTGCCGGAGGGGGGCCCGCCGGAGCATCTGGAAGGCGTTATCGGCGGCGGTTTCGAAATAGGCGGCGTTGACGGCGTCGTACTGCCGCTTGGAATAATCGAGGAAACGCCGGAAGGGTTCGGTCAGGCCGGGTCCCAGCCGGTCGAGCTGGCGGACGGTTTCTTTGGGGTCGGGGGTGAGGTCAAAGACGGTTCCGTCCTCGAAAAAGTTGCGCCAGTGGGGGATGACGGGGACGAACTTCAGGTAATCCCGGCGGGTTCGCCCGGCCCGGCGGAAGACCTCGTCGAAAATTTTGGGGAGCGTGAGGATCGAGGGCCCCATATCGAAAGAGAAGCCCCCGGTCTCAAGAAGGTTGAGCTTTCCCCCGGGCCGGTCGTTCTTCTCGCAGACCGTGACCCGCCGTCCGGCGCCGGCCAGGGCGCAGGCGGCGGCAAGTCCGCCGAGGCCGGCCCCGATGACGATCGCCCGGCGATTCTCCCCGTCAGCAGTCCCCCCTCCGGGTCCTCTCATATCCGTCTCCGGACCGGAGGGAATTCTACCCCGTATTTTTCGGAGATCATATTGGCGGCAATCCGCCCCGACTCGAAGATGGTGGGAAGGCCGCTGCCGGGGTGGGTCCCCCCGCCGACCAGGTAGCAGCGGCCGCACTCCTCGAACCGGTTGCGGGGACGGAGGTAGATCATCTGGTTGAGGCTGTGGGCGAGGTTGAATACCGCCCCGGCGTAAACGTTGTAATCCTTCTTCCACTCGGCGGGGGTGATGATCTTCTCCTCCCGGATCGCCTGCCTGAGACCCGTCAAACCTCCCCGCTTCTCTACCAGGTCAAGAACCAGTTCCCGGAATCCCGCCTTCTCCTTCTCCCAGTCGATGTCGCCCCGGAGATTGGCGACCGGGACCAGGATGTAGAGCGCCGAGGCGCCGGACGGGGCGAGGCCGGGGTCGGTCGTAGAGGCGTTGCGGATATAAAAGGATAAGTCCCGAGATAGGGTTTTGGCCTTGAAGACCTCCTCGACGTTTCTGCGGTAGTTTTCGGCGAAGAATATGGTGTGGTGGGGCAGATCATAGACGCGGTCAAGGCCGAGATAGAGCATATAGATCGAGCAGGAGAACTCCTTCCGGGCCAGCTTCTCCGGGGCGTATTTTCGGAGGAAGCCATCCGGGAAGAGGTTCTCCATCGCGTAGCCGAAGTCGGCGTTGATCACCACCTCATCGGCCAAAACCTTTTCTCCCGATTCCAACTCCACCCCGGTCGCCGACCGCCCCTGAACCAGGACCTTGCCGACCGGTGATTCGAGATGGATCTCGGCGCCTCTCTCCCGAGCCAGCTCGGCCATCTTCCGGCTGATCTCGGAGAGCCCGCCCATCACGTGGTAAACCCCGAAGGCGTGCTCGATGTAGGAGAGGATGGCGAAGAGGCCGGGGCAGTCCCAGGGGGACATCCCCAGGTATTTGGCCTGGAAGGTGAAGGCCAGCGCGAGGTCGTCCTCCCGGAAATACTTCTTGAGCAGGTAAAAGAGGCGTTTGGTGAGGCTGAGGTGGGGAATGGCCTTGAAGAGGTTGGCGGAGAAGAGGGAGCCCAGGGTGCTGTAGGGAACCTGGAGGCAGGGGTAGAGCTTTCGGAAGCGGATATCCTCCCGGGTCAGGTATTTGTCGAGGCTGCCCCCCCGCCCCGGGAAGGCCCGATCGATCTCGGCCCGCAGTTGCTCCCGGTCGCTGAAGATATCCAGGTGTTTGTCGGGATACTGGAGCCGGTACATCGGCTCCAGCCGGCGCAGATCGAGGTAATCGGCGACTTCGGCGCCGGCCTCGTTGAAGACCTCCTCCAGGACCTCCTTCATCATCAGGAAGGTGGGCCCGGTGTCGAAGGTGAAGTCTCCGAGTTTGGTGGGGGAGTTTCTGCCTCCGACCCCTCCGGCCCTCTCGAATACGGTGACCCTGAAACCCCGCTGGGCGAGGATCATCGCCGCGGTAAGTCCCCCCGGCCCGGCGCCGATAACGGCAACCCGCTTTTCTTTCATATCTTCTCTCCGTCGGCAAATCGCCGGTTTGGCATCATTAAGCGATGATATCACGCCCGATTCCTCAGTCCAGAAATTATCTTCTGCTGGGGATTGATCGATAAGCCCGAATCGGGTAGAATCCGGTTTTTCCACGTGCGGCGCTGTCCGGCCGGAAGGCAGACTGATCACCGGAGTCAGAGCTCGATAAACGGATTTCCAGGCTATGTTCGCGGTCGGCGGTTATCAACTCATCGGGGGTCTCTACCTGGGCTGGGGGATCGGCGCCAACAACGCCGCCAACATCTTCGGCACCGCGGTGGCGACCCGGGCGATCCGTTACGGGTTGGCGGTGGTCCTGATGGCGATCTTTGTTTTCGTCGGGTCCCTGGCCGAAGGGCCGGGGGTTTTTTTGTCCGGGAGCGCCACCTTCGCGGAAGGGGGTTGTCTCACCCTGGCCCTGATCGCGACTCTGGCCGCCGCCGCCAGCATCAACCTGGTTACCTATCTTGCCCTCCCCACCTCCACCTCTCAGGCGGCGATCGGGGCTTATATGGGTGTCGCTGTGGCCTCGGTGGGTTGGCAGGCGGTGGAGTGGGGGAAATTCAGCCGGATGACGGTGGGCTGGGTCTTCAGCCCGCTGGTCGGTCTGGTTCTCTGTATTCTGCTGATCAAGATACTGGGTCCTCTTCTCAACCGGACGGTAAAAACCGCCCTCGCGCGCGACCGTCTCTTCAAGGTGCTGTTCATTCTCTTCGGCTGCTACGCCGCCTACACCCTGGGGGCGAACAACGTGGTGGTGACCACCGTCGCCTATTACGACGGGGGGATGTTCGGATTATCCGGGAGCGGCTCCGCCGCCTTCTGGGCGGCGGCGATCGGAGGGGCGGGTATGGCCCTGGGCGCTCTCACCTACGGCCGGAAGGTGATGATTACCATCGGCAAGAAGATCACTCCCTTGAGTCCCTTCACGGCCCTGATCGTGCTCCTGGTTCACTCTATGACGCTCCACTTCTTTACCTGGCTCAACATTCCGGTATCCTCCACCCACGCGGTGGTGGGGGCGGTGGTCGGGGTGGGTCTGCTGCACGGGGTGGAGACGATCAACCGGATCACCCTGGTCAAGATATTCGTCAGCTGGATCGCCACCCCCGCGGTGGCGGGCCTTCTCGCCTGGGCGGTAGCCGCTGTTTTATTTTAGCGGGCATAATGACGGCCTGGCCGAAAAGGAAGATTACGGAACAGGGATTTTGGCCCAAGCATAGGCTTTCATAAGGCATTTCACCTAAATGCGCCGTCAACTTAACTTATTGCTGCTGTCTGCCGCCTTATTCACAACGCCAGTTTTTGGATATACAAGTACATTCTCCCGCGTTGCAGACTCAGGTCATTATGTCTCGATCGCTTCGTGCCGCGATAATTTATGCCGGCCGCATTCGATATATAGCCTTAATGGCATTAGGTTATACCGCTTCCTGTTAAGGCCGGCATTGCCGTGGCATTCCTGCCGGATGTATCCTTCCTGTTCGCAGTACTCGTATGAAACCTTCAGCAGGGATACCTTTATTAAGTCCTATTTAAGGACTGTGGATAGACTGATGCGTTGCGGTCGGGATTCAGGGAATTATAAAAAGCTATATGTAAATGGAAGATATCTTCATATAGACATAGGCGGTGGCGGCGGCAACAACGCAACCGCGTCGAACAATAGGAACGCAATAAGCATATGTGCCGAACACAGAAATACCGGAATATACAATGTAGTACGGGGTAATAATCCTAGTGGAAACAAGACCGCCGATGAGCGCTTATTCGCATTCGCGAATTACCTGTATATGAATAGAAAGTATGATAAAGCGAATCTGGAGTACCACCGGCTCATCAGTTACTACCCCAGATCACAGTATGTTATAGACGCATATTGGGGCCTGTATTATACCTATTATCAAGTCGGTAAGTTAAACGAAGCGGTTAACGCGTTAATAAGTATTGCCGATAGGGAGTCCCGCCCGGAAGTATTAACCGATATATATATGCTCATCGCATCTCGATATTTTGAATTGGATAAAATAAAGTTATCACGTCAATACCTGTCGCTCGCCATTGACCGGTCGCCGGACGAGGAAGGTAGAGAAAAAGCGAAAATGTTGACGGCCATTACCTACGCCGGCGAACAGAACTGGAAAAAGTCTCGTTTCATATTATCATCGATACTTGAAGATTCGGCCTATCGAGAGCGTGTCCAAGAGCTTGAATTGTTAATCGGCAAAGGAGAGGATCTGAAGCTTCGCAGTCCGTATCTTGCCGGGATGATGAGTATTGTTCCCGGACTGGGATATTATTACACCGGTTATAGAAGCGCGGCGGTTTCAACATTTATCGTAAACGGCCTGCTTCTCTGGGGGACGTATGAAGCATTTAATCGTAATAACCGGGAACTTGGAACCGTTTTGGGGGTGTGCAGTGCCGGTTGGTATGCGGGGAATATTTATGGCGCTGTGGTGACGACGGAAAGAGCGAACCAGAGCGCCCTTCAGGGATACCGCGTTAAGCTGCAGTTAAAGTTGATATTCTGATCATCAGGTATGATCTTCCGGCCACGAGGGCCTTTCCCGAGAGCTGGCAGCTATTTTGAACTTGCTCTCGTTCGCGGTCCCCGCCGTGCCCACCCTTTTCGAAGCCCTCCCGCAAATGTTTGGCCTTCGTTTAGGGGTAACCGGCACCTGGTAAAGTCAAATGTAAAGATTTGACCCCAAATGATCCTTGAATTATCTTCCAGGTGGGGGTAAAGTGTTGGTTTGACAACGGTAGCCTGGTTGGTCGGACGACTTCCTTATTGGAAGGCGGCCGAGTATTGTTCCTTCATTAAAGTTCCGGGCGGCTTAATGATAAGCCGCCTTTTTTGTTTGATCAAGCGCCCGCGGTTGGCGAAGAGGGCGGAAAAAAAGAGAGGCAGCTATGAATGAAAGATATTTCGCGGTTGCGATCGCGGTCTTCGGCCTGACGCTGGCGGCTTTTGCCGCCCCGGCGCTCGGCCGGGAATACCAATGGGCCTGGATGAAGGGCTCCGACGAGATAGATCAGCCGGGAGAATACGGCGAGCTCGGCGTGGAGGCGGAGGCCAACACTCCCGGGGCGCGGTCGGGATCCGTCTCCTGGACCGCCGATGCCGGCCGCCTCTGGCTCTTCGGGGGCCAGGGCCTCGATAAAGACGGCAACTCGGGCGGGCTCAACGACCTCTGGCGCTACGATCCGGCCACGGGGAACTGGACCTGGATAAAGGGCGCCGACGTGAGTCGGCAGCCGGGAGTCTACGGCGAGCTCGGCGTGGAGGCGGAGGCCAACACTCCCGGGGCGCGGTCGGGATCCGTCTCCTGGACCGACGATGCCGGCCGCCTCTGGCTCTTCGGGGGGAGGAATTACATCATTTGGGAATTCCTCAACGACCTCTGGCGTTATGATCCGGCCACGGGGAACTGGGCCTGGATGAAGGGCTCCGACGAGATAGATCAGCCGGGAGAATACGGCGAGCTCGGCGTGGAGGCGGAGGCCAACACGCCCGGGGCGCGCGACTGGCCCGTCTCCTGGACCGACGATGCCGGCCGCCTCTGGCTCTTCGGGGGCTATGGCCGTGATAAAGACGGCGACTGGCACTACCTCAACGACCTCTGGCGCTACGATCCGGATACGGGGAACTGGACCTGGATGAAGGGCTCCGACGAGATAGCCCAGGCGGGAGTCTACGGCGAGCTCGGCGTGGAGGCGGAGGCCAACACTCCCGGGGCGCGGAGTGCTCCCGTCTCCTGGACCGACGATGCCGGTCGCCTCTGGCTCTTCGGGGGCTGGGGCTTTGATAAAGACGGCGAAATTGGCAGTCTCAACGACCTCTGGCGCTACGATCCGGCCACGGGGAACTGGGCCTGGATGAAGGGCTCCGACGAAAAAAACCAGCAGGGAGAATACGGCGAGCTCGGCGTGGAGGCGGAGGCCAACACGCCCGGGGGGAGGGAGAATTCCGCCTCCTGGACCGACGATGCCGGTAACCTCTGGCTCTTCGGGGGCGGCGGCATGGATGGAGAAGACAACTGGAGCAAGCTCAACGACCTCTGGCGCTACGATCCGGCCACGGGGAACTGGGCCTGGATGAAGGGCACCGACGAGAGAAACCAGCCGGGAGTCTACGGCGAGCTCGGCGTGGAGGCGGAGGCCAACACGCCCGGGGCGCGGTTTGATATCTTCTCCTGGAACGATGATGCCGGCAACCTCTGGCTCTTCGGGGGCTCGGGCCTTGATAAAGACGGCAGCAATGGCTGGCTCAACGACCTCTGGCGTTTTAGCCTGCCGCCACCCGCAATCGCGGAGTCCTGGTACCTGCCGGCGGGCGGAACCGAGCTGGCGGGGACGGCGGTAGATACCTATATACTGATCTTCAACCCCGGCCCGGAAGCGGCGCCGGTGGAGCTGGTCTTCGTGGGCGGGAACGGCGAGATCGCCCGCCACGAGGCGGAGGTGGCCCCCTCGTCGCGGGCCACCTTCCGGATGAACGACCACGTGGCGGAGGCGGGAACGGTCTCGACGATCGTGATCTCGCTTGACGGCCTGCCGCTGGCGGTGGAGCGTTCGAGTTACTGGGCCGGCGGGGAGTCCGGAACGCAGGCGGCCGGGGAGTGGGCCGGAGGCCACAACGCCCCGGCGCTGGACCTTGTGGAGGAGACGTGGTATCTGGCCGAGGGAGCGACGCACCTGTTCGACCTGTTCATCCACGTTCTCAACCCCGACCCGCTCGCGGCCGCCGAGGTGGAGGTAACCTTCTTCGACCAGCAGGGCAACGACTGGTCGGTCCTGACGGAGGTGCCGGCGCTGAGCAACCGGACGGTTGAGGCGCGGGTGGAGGCGGGCGAGCGGGGGCAGCTGTCGGCGAGGGTGGAGAGCCTCAACGGGGTTCCGGTGGCGGTGGACCGGACGACCTACTGGCCCCGGGGCGGTCCCTGGACCGACGGCCACGCCTCGGTCGGAACCCCGGCGGCGGGGCTCACCTGGAGGCTGGCCGAAGGAGCCACTCACATCTTCGACTGCTACCTGGCGATCCACAACCCCTCGGTGACGGAGACGGCTGAGATCCTGATCGGATTTACGGGGGCGGCGCCGGGGATAATCTTCCAGCCGGCGGAGGTGGGGCCGCTCTCCCGCTACACCCTCAAGGTCAACGACGTGGTCGGCCCGGCCGGCGCGGTGGCCGCCACGGTGGTCTCGGATATCCCGGTGGTGGCCGAGCGGGCGATGTATTGGCCGCAGGGTTCGCCGGACGGCTGGACGGGAGGCCACGGCTCGGCGGGAACGCCGCAGGCGTTTTCGACCTGGCGCCTGGCCGAGGGAGCGGCGCACATCTTCGACTGCTATCTGCTGATATTCAACCCCTCCGATACGGACGCGGCGACCGTTGACTTCAACTTCCTGGACAAACACGGCGACACCATCCCCCACCAGGAAACGGTCGCGCCGCTGGACAGGACGACGGTAAAGGTCAACGACCTGGTCGGTTCGCTCGACGCGTTCTCCACGGAGGCGACCTCCGACATTCCGGTGGTGGTCGAAAGGGCGATCTACTGGCCCAAGGGCGGCCCCTGGATCGGGGGGCATAGCTCGCTTGGAGTGGGGGAGTGAACGGCAGGTAATCAGTGATCAGTCCCGACGAAAGTCTGTCGGGATCTTCGCTTCGCTGCGATAACCGGTGAGCAGTGAAAACCCGGCCGGGGTGCTCAAGAAATCCCCCGGCCGGGTTTTTCTTCTGCGGGTTGGTCTAAATGCTAAGGTGAATAATTTCACCGGCTGCCCAGTTGAAACGTCCCCCTTACCCTCTCTCGACAAACTTGTGACAAGTTGCCTTTCTCCTGGAGGGAGAGGGAATTTAAAAGCAGTCGTTCTCTTCCGCAAACCAGCCTCAACCCGCCGGGCCGGACTGTCGGCTTCAGCTCCCCGGGCCGTGGAGGTACATAAAGACCTTCTCCGGGGTCAGGGGGAGGGAGGGGGCCGGTTTGTCCCGGTGGACACTGCGCAGGGCCCGGAGGATGGCGAAGTAGGACCCGATCCCGTGGATGTAGGGGGGCTCGCCGACCGCCTTGGAGTTGCCGACCGCGTAGGGGTTGGAGGCGTCTTCGAGGATATGTACGTTGAACCGCTCGGGCACGAACTTGAGGTCGGGGATCTTGTAGGAGTTGACGGCGGTCAGCATCCGGCCGTCGTCCCCGTAGCGGAGCTGTTCGATGGTCGCGTAGCCGATCCCCTGGATCACCCCGCCCTCGATCTGGCCCCGGTCGATCTCCGGGCTCAAGGACCGTCCGACGTCGTGGACGATGTCGAGGCCGAGGATTTCGTAGGTTCCCCGGATACAGTCGATCTCCACCTCGGTCAGGGAAGCGCCGTAGGCGTAGTAGGCGTAGGGCCGGCCCTTCTCCTTGACCGGGTCGAGGTAGACCCCGGGGGTGGCGTAGAAGGCGTGGCAGGAGAGATCGACCCGGGCGGAGTAGGCGTCGCGGATCAGTTCCTCCCAGGTGTAACCGGTCCGGGCCGACGTCAGGTGGATCTCGCCGTCGCGGATCGAGATGTCCCGGGGGTTGTCGTGCTTGAACCGGGTGACGGCGAAGGCTTTCAACCGCTCCACCAGCTCCCGGCAGGCGTACTGGACGGCCATCCCGTTGAGGTCGGCTCCGGTGCTGGCCGAGGTCGGGGAGGCGTTGGGGACCCGGGTGGTGTTGGTGGCCTCCATCCGGATCCGGCGGGCCGGGATCCCCAGGGCGTCGGCGGCGATCAGGACGATCTTGGGATAGACCCCCTGGCCCATCTCCACCGCCCCGGTGGAGACGGCGACGCTGCCGTCGAGGTAGATGTTGACCAGGCAGCCGGCCTGGTTGAGGGTGGTCTGGGTGAAGGAGATCCCGAAGCAGACCGGCTGGACCGCCACGCCCC
>PUNC01000105.1 GCA_003551625.1 PVC group bacterium
CCCCGCCGCCCCCGCCGGCGGAGGGAAGTCGAGCCTTTCCGGGACCGGATCGAGGCCCTGACCGGCGCCACCGTCACCAGCCGGGCGATTACCGACGCGACGCGGTCGGCCCTGAAAGAGATCATTGAAGAGAAGGAGATCGAATGAGGAGGCTTGCCCGGGAATTCACGAAGGGGATCATCGAGAGGAATCCCGTTTTCGCCCTTCTGCTCGGCCTTTGTCCGGTACTCGCGGTCACTACGTCGCTGGACAACGCGTTGGGAATGGGGCTGAGCTCGACCTTCGTCCTGGTCTGCGCGAACGTTCTGGTCTCGATTATCCGGGGCGCGGTTCCCCGGAAGGTCCGCATCCCCTGTTTCATCGTCGTCATCGCGTCCTTCGTTACCCTGGTGGAGCTTTTCCTCCAGGCTTTCAGCCCCGATCTTTTTGATAGCCTGGGTATCTTCGTTCCCCTGATCGTGGTCAACTGTGTCATCCTGGGAAGAGTGGAGGCTTTCGGCTCCCGCAATCCGGTTCACCTGGCCTTCTTCGACGGCCTGGGAATGGGTATCGGCTTTACCCTCAGCCTGGCCCTGATCGGCTTCGTCCGTGAAGTCGCCGGTGCGGGCTCGGTCTGGGGTTACAGCCTGATCGAGGGTTACGAGCCCGCTTTAATCCTGGCGCTCCCCCCGGGAGCGTTTCTCACCATCGGCCTGCTGTTGGGACTGTTTCGTCTCCGGGGACGAAAGACGCGGGGGAGGGCGCTATGATCGGGGAACTGGCGATCATCTTTATCGGCGCGGTTCTGGTGAACAATTTCGTGCTTACGCGCTTTCTCGGTCTCTGCCCCTACATCGGGGTCTCGCGGGACCTGAAAGCGGCGGCGGGAATGGGATTGGCGGTGATCTTCGTGATGACCATCGCCTCCGCCGTCACCTGGATGATCTACTATTATCTGCTTCTTCCCGGCCCGGCCAACCTCTGGGCGGGCTTGCTGGGCCGGGGAGGGGATCTGACGTTTTTGCGAACCCTTTCCTTTATCCTGGTGATCGCGGCCCTGGTCCAGCTGGTGGAGATGGCGCTGCTCAAGACCAGTCCCGCTCTCTACCGGGCGCTGGGCATCTATCTTCCCCTGATCACCACCAACTGCGCCATTCTGGGGGTGGCCTTCCTGAATATCGATTATTTTTTCGGGAGCGCGGGCGCGCTGGAAGGTAGCTTTACCAAGAGCCTGGTGCACGGCTTTAGCGCCGGGATCGGCTTCACTCTCGCCCTGATCCTGATGTCGGCCATCCGGGAACGGCTGGAGACGGCCGATATCCCCGAGGCCTTCCGGGGGGCCCCGATCGCCTTTCTGACCGCGGCCCTGCTGTCGATGGCTTTTCTCGGTTTCACCGGACTGATATGAGCGCTTCCGCGGGATACGAATTGGCGATCACGGCGATCCTCACCCTGGCCGGGTTGGGTTTCCTGTTGAGCCTGGTGCTGCTGGCCGGGACGAAGATATTCAAGGTCAAGACCGATCCCCGCGTCGACCGGGTCCTGGATCTGCTGCCCGGTTCAAACTGCGGCGCCTGCGGTTTCGGGGGGTGTAACGAGTGCGCCCGGGCGATCATCGAGGAGGCGGCCGCCCCCGACGTCTGCCCGCTCTGCCGCGGCGAAGCGGTCGACAGGATATCGAAAATCGCCGGGCGGGAAGTAAAGGATACCTCGCCCGCGGTGGCCGTGGTTCTCTGCCGCAGCCGCGCTTCCGCGCCCCGGAACTTTCTTTACCGGGGGATCCCGGAATGCCGCGCCGCGGCGGCCGCCGCCGGAGGAGAGACCGCCTGTCGCTGGGGATGCCTGCGTTACTATGATTGCGTCCGTTCCTGCCCCTTCGACGCTTTCGAGATCGACTCCGAGGGAAACCCCGTGGTGGACCCGCGCCGCTGTCGTTCCTGCGAAATTTGCGTCAGGGCCTGTCCCCGGGGTATAATAAAAATGACGCCCGCCGACAAACCGGTCGAGGTTTTGTGTTCTTCGCGGGATCCGGCTAAAACGACCGCGCGGGCCTGCCCCACCGGCTGCATCGCCTGCGGCCGTTGCGTCAAGGTCTGTCCGCGTTCCGCCATCGAGGTCAAGGATAATCTCGCCCGGATCGATCCCGAACTCTGCGACGGCTGCGGCCGTTGCGTCGAGGTGTGTCCGCGAAAGATAATTTATCTACAAGGCGCGCGGGAGGCCGCGGCCGCAGGAGGAGGCGATGGACAGAAATAAGGCCCGACGGGCGGTCAAACAGCTGCTGGAAGCGATCGGGGAGGATCCCTCCCGGCCGGATCTGAAGGCCACCCCGGAGAGGGCGGCCCGGATGTGGCAGGAGGTGACCGCCGGAATCGCCGCGGATCCGTCCCGGGAGATCAAGGTCTTCCATTACCCGGGCTTCGACGAGATTGTGATCTTGAAGGACATCCCTTTTTACTCCGTCTGCGAGCATCACCTCCTGCCGTTCATCGGCAAGGTCCACCTCGCCTATATCCCCAAAAACGGGATGATCACGGGTTTGAGCAACCTCATCCGGGCGGTGGAGATTATGAGTCGGCGCCTTCAGGTGCAGGAGAGACTGACGACGGAACTGGCCGACCTGTTGATGACCAGGATCAACCCCCGGGGCGTCCTGGTTCAGATTGAGGCCGAACATCTCTGCATCAGTATGAGGGGGGTGAAGACGGCCGGCACCTTGACCAAGACCGAGGCTCTGCGGGGAATCTTCCGCCGGGACGAGCGCACCCGGGCCGAGGCGCTGAGCCTGCTGAAAGATTGAACCAATTTGTTCCCCGGTGGTCGTAAGGGGAGACCGCCCGGTGGTAATTGTTTTGACTTTGTTGATTTCCAATGATTTACTACGCTCTGAAACCGAGAGGCGTTGTCGCCTCCAAACTCCATAAGGAGACGTTATGAAATTAGCTTCGGTATTTTTATTGTTTGCTTTTTCGGCCGCGCTTCTTGCCGGCTGCGGAAGAGATGAAGCCCCGGTTCGCCCGGCCGACATCTCGGATGAGGTGGTGGCCCGGGTGGGACGGAGGGAGATCACCGGGTTGCAGCTCCGGGAGGCGGTTAATCGGTATTCCTCGTCGATGATGCAGAGGGGCCAGCAGCCGCCCCCCGATATCGAGAACACGATCTTGAGGCTGCTGGTCGAAAGCGAGCTTCTCTACCAGGCGGGAGGCAGAATGCAGATCCCCGGTCTGGAAGACGAGGTGGAGAGCCATTACCGCCAGATCGCCGGCCAGTTTCCCTCGACGGAGCAGCTGGAAGAAGTCCTGCGGCAGCAGGGGCTGACCCCGGAACTGCTGAAGGAAGACATCAAGCGCGAACTCGTGGTCAACCACGTCATTCAGACCCAGATCTACGATCGAATCGAGGTGACCGACGAGGAGATCGAGGAATTCTACCGGGAGAACCGCGAACAACTGCATCGTCCCGAGATGTTGAGTATCCGACATATCCTGATCTCGGTTGATCCGCCGGGAGACGAAGAGCAGCAGGCCGCCGCCCGGGAAAAGATCGTCGAGCTCAGCCGGCGGATCGAGGAGGGGGAGAGTTTCGACGACCTGGCCGCCGAGTATTCCGCCTGCCCCAGTGGCGCCGGCGGGGGAGATCTGGGGTTGGTTTCCCGGGGCCAGACCGACGCCGACTTCGAGGAGGCGGCCTGGAATCTCGAGGTGGGGGAACTCAGCGGTCCGGTCTCGACCACTTTCGGGATGCACCTGATCCGCGTCGACGAAAGACAGGATGAGGGGATCCCCACGTTGGAGGAGGCCCGGGAGGAGTTGCGCGAATTCATTATCGGCCAGAAAGCTCCGGAAAAGATCCAGGAGTATATCAATACGCTCCGGCAGGAGATCGAGGTCGAGACCTACTTTTCCGGCTGAAGACGCCCGAAAGCCCGTTTTCACCATGCCCAATCTGCTGGCCCAGAGAGCGAAGGAGGCGGGCGTCGTCGGCGCGGGGGGGGCGGGTTTCCCCACCCACGTCAAGGTTTCCGCCACCGCCGACCTGGTCATCGCCAACGGCGCCGAATGCGAGCCGCTTCTCCGGGTCGACCAGCAGTTGATGAACTGCTGCGCCGCCGAGCTGGTCCAGGGGCTGGAGTTGTTGCGGGAGGCGGTCGGGGCCGGGCAGGGGGTAATCGCCCTCAAGAAGAAGTATCGTGCCGCCGCCGACGCCCTGCGCCGGGAGATTGAGAAGCGCCGCCTGCCGGTCAAACTCTTCCTGATGGACAGTTATTATCCCGCCGGAGACGAGCACGTGCTGGTGTTCGACGCCTGCGAACGGATCGTTCCCGAGGGCGGGATTCCCCTCGACGTCGGGGTGGTGGTCAGCAACGTCGGAACCCTGATCAACCTTTTCCACGCCGCCCGCGGCCGCCCGGTCACTCGTCGGGTTCTGACGGTGGCGGGCGAGGTCGGGTCTCCCAGGACCGTCAACGCCCCGGTGGGGGCGCTGGTGGAGGATCTGATCGCGGCGGCCGGGGGCGCCCGGGTCGGCGATTACGCGGTCCTGGAAGGCGGTCCGATTATGGGGGAGATTTCACGGGGGATGATCGCCAAGACCACCACCGGGCTGATCGTTCTCCCCCGCGACCACAAACAGGTCCTCTACAAGCAAAGATCTCCGGAGATCGACGTAAAAAAGGCTTCCTGGGCCTGCGATCAATGCCGGTATTGCACGGATTACTGTCCCCGTTATCTGATCGGCCACGCGATCGAGCCGCACGTGATTATGAGAACGGTGGGGCAGCAGGGTTGGGAGAATATTCCTCCCCGGGACCTGGCGCGGGCGTATCTCTGCTGTCAGTGCGGTGTCTGCGGGATGTTCGCCTGCCCCACCAGTCTTTGCCCGGACCGGGTAATCAAAACCCTGGTCGCTTCCCTGAAAACCAATGGAGCTGAAAACCCGCACCGCCGGTCGGCACTGACGCCGCATCCGTTTGGGGACGGCCGCCGCGTTCCCAACGAACGGTTTTCACGCCGCATCGATGTCGCCCGTTACGACCGTCCGGCCCCGCTTGACCCGGAACCACTGGCCGTCTCCCGGGTCCGGATCCCCCTCAAGCAGCACGTGGGCGCGCCCTGTCTTCCTCTGGTGAAACCGGGGCAGAGAGTGAAGGAGGGGGACAAAATCGGAGAGGTGCCCGATGGCGCTCTGGGGGCGCCCGTCCACGCCAGTATTGCCGGCCGGGTGGAGTTTGTCACCGCCGACTCCATCGCCATCAAAGCCTGACCGTCTTCCGCCGCGGTTGGGCGTGGTATATTTTTCCTCCCTCAAGACGGCGGGTTTCTGCTATAACTATTCTGAAGTCACCCTTCACACAAACTGAAAGGAGCGTAACTATGAGCCAGCCGAAATCCACTTCTTACCGCCCCCCGGACCGGGGAAGAATCAAGGACGCCGTCGCCAAGCTGCTGCCCGATATCGATCCCAAGATCATCCACGGCCTGGAATGGTGGCAGCTCTACTCGATTCACCAGGACATCGCCAAAGATAAAAAATCCCCCGCTTCCGTGGCCCGGAAATACATCAAGGGCGCGTGAAGATCTGGAATCTATAATCTCCAATCCGAAATCTTTTTAAATCCCAACCGAGGAGTGAGAGCGATGGAGTTGACGGAAGAATTGATACTGACCGACGCCCAGCTGAAGGACGAACTGGAAAAATGCGAGTATTGCGAGGAGCAGCCCTGCCGGAAAGGTTGCGATATCGACGGCAAAACCCTGGCCGGCTGCCCGGCGGAAATGTCTCCCCCCGACTTTATTATGGCCGCCCGGGTCAACAACCCTTCCGACCTTCGGCGCGCCGCGGCCCTGATCCTTGCCTCCAACCCGTTCGGCGGGGTCTGCGGAATGGTCTGTCCCGACCGTCATTGTATGGCCCCCTGCGTGCATAAGGGCTATGACCGGTCGGTAAACATACCGGCGATTCAGGCTACCCTGATCGACAAGGCCCGCCGGCTGGGGGTCGCGCCGCGCTTTTCCCCGCCCGAGCGCAACGGGAAGAAGGTGGCGGTGATCGGGGCGGGCCCGGCCGGACTGGCCGCCGCCTCGGTTCTGGCCCAGCGCGGTTATGAGGTGGAAGTCTTTGACAAGTCCGATCGGCCGGGAGGAATGGCTCTCTGTATCCCTCCCTACCGGCTCCGGCCCGATATGCTCCAGTCCGATATCGATTTCGTCCTGTCGCTGGGCGGCATCAAGCTCAACCTTGAGTCCGGGATCGAAGATCCGGCCGCCCTGCTGGAGCGCGGTTTCGGCGCCGTGCTGGCCGCTCCCGGACTCTGGGAGCCGGTGAAGCTCGGTATCCCGGGCGAGGAGTTGGCGATCGGCGCCCTGGATTACCTGCGCGACCCCAAAAAATTCAAGCTCCAGGGCCGGGTGGCGGTGATCGGAGGCGGCGCCACCGCCGCCGATTGCGCGGTCACCGCGGCGCGGTCCGGCGCCGATTTCGTCGAGCTCTTCGCCCTGGAAAATCTCGGCGAGATGCAGCTGACCGCCGCCGAGATGGGCGAGCTGATCGAGAACAAGGTGGACATCAACGGCCGGGTGAGCGTCAAAGAGATTCTCTCCCGGGACGGCCGGGTCTCCGGTTTGCGCCTGGTCAAGGTCGGCATTCCTCCCCAGGCCTGCTTCAGCCTGGACTGCGTGGAGGAATTGGCCGGCTGCGACCAGACCCGCGACGGCATCGATTCGGTGATCGTCGCCATCGGCAGTCGCTCGACCTATCCCCGGGTCGCCAACCCCGCGGTCTTCTACGCCGGCGACGCGGTCAACGGGCCGACCACGGTGGTCGAGGCGGTGGCCTCGGGCAAGAACGCGGCCGACAAGATCGACGCCTTCCTGAACCGGAAGGCCGAGCCGACGCCGCCGGGACCGGTCAAGAGTTTCACGGTTATTTCCGGCTACAACCCGGTTCCGGTGCCGGTCCAGGCCGATTTTTTCGGCCGGCCGATCAGTTCGCCGTTCCTGCTCTCCGCCGCCCCTCCGACCGACGGGCTGGAGCAGGTGAAGAAGGCCTATGAGCACGGCTGGAGCGGCGTCATTATGAAGACGGCTTTCGACAACCTCCCGATCCACATTCCCGCCTCCTATATGAATATGTTCGACGAGCTGACCTACGGGAACTGCGACAATGTCTCCGGTCATTCCCTGGACCGGGTTTGCCGGGAGGTGGAAGAGTTGATCCGGATTTATCCGGACCGGATGACCGGGGCCTCCACCGGCGGGACGGTCAGCGGCCGCGACGAGGAAGACAGGGCTTCCTGGCAGGGAAACACCAAAAAGCTCGAGACCGCCGGGGCGATGGCGATCGAGTACAGCCTTTCCTGTCCCCAGGGCGGCGAGGGGACCGAAGGGGACATCGTCTCCCAGAACGCCGAACTCAGCGCCCGGATCATCGATTGGGTCCTGGAAGCGGGCGATCCCGGCGTCCCCAAGCTCTTCAAGCTCAGCCCGGCCGTGACCGACATCTCCACCATCGTTGCCGCCGTCAAGGAGGTCTTCCTCCGCTACCCGAAGGCCAAGGCCGGGATCACCCTGGGAAACACCTTCCCCTCGCTGGCCTTCAAGGCCGGGGATAAGAAGAGCTGGGAAGAAGGGGTGGTGGTGGGAATGAGCGGCGTCGGAATCGCGGCCATCAACTACCTCACTCTGGCCAAGGTTGCCGGCCTGGACGTTTCGGTCTCCGGCAACGGCGGTCCGATGAACTATATGCAGGCCGCGCACTTCCTGGCCCTGGGGGTCAAGACCGTTCAGTTCTGCACCCTGGTGGAAAAGTTCGGCCTGGGGATCTTCAACGAGATGGTTTCGGGCTTGAGCCACCTGATGGCGGACCGGGGAATCGGTTCGGTCTCCGAACTGATCGGGAAGGCGCTGCCCGAACCGATCCGGGATTTTATGGAACTGCCGGCGGAAAAACAGATCTCGACGGTGGAAGAGGAACTCTGCGTCCACTGCGGCAACTGCGTCCGCTGTCCCTATCTGGCCATCTCGTTGAACGAAAAGGTGCTCCCCGAAACCGACGCCGAAAAGTGCGTGGGCTGCGGAATGTGCACCTTCCTCTGCTTCCCGGGAGCGCTCTCCCTGCGCGACCGCACCGCCGAGGAAGCGGCCGCCCTGAAGGAGGACTGAAAGAGCGGTCAGCGATGAAGGGAAAGACCGTAAAAGTGGCCCTCGAAATGATCGGCCCGATGCGCCTTCCGCCTTCGGGAAAGATCTTTCGCGGGGAGTTTTCCTCCGGCGTCACCGTCAGGGAACTCCTGGCCGCCGCCGGCTATTCGGCGGCGGAGATGCAGGCCCTTTTGGTTATCCGGGGAAACCGGCACCTCGGCCTGGAAGAAAAGGTAACTTCCAACGCCCGGCTGAAAGTCTTCCTCCGTCTCGGGGGAGGGTAGGCGACGAGCTTTTCCGGTGAGGATAGTCGCCATAGCCGGCAGTCCCCGGAGAAACGGGAACAGCGATATCCTGCTCCAGCGTTTCCTGGAGGGGGCCCGCTCCGCCGGCGCGGAGGCGGCCGTGGTCACCGTCTCCGACCGGGATATTCATCCCTGCACGGAATGTCTCGGCTGCGCCGAAGAGGGGGTCTGCGTCTTCAAAGACGATATGGAGGAGGTGGAGAAACTGCTCCTGTCGGCCGATGGAATCGTGGTCGCCTCCCCGGTATTCTTCTATGGTCTGCCGGCGCGGCTCAAAGCGATGATCGACCGGGGGCAGGCTCTCTGGGAGCGTCGGCGATTGAAAGGCGCGCCGCTGCGTTCCCCGGTGAAAGTCTTTGTCCTGATGGTGGGCGCCACGCGGGGGAAGAAGCTTTTCGACGGCGCTCTTCTCACCCTGCGTTACTTCTTTCAGCCCTTAAACGGTCGTATCTCCGGCAGCATTCTGGTCCGGGGCGTGGATAAGCGCGGAGAGATCTCCACCCGTCCCGACACTCTGGAAGTCGCCTTCAAGGCGGGAAAGAAATTCGCCGGGGCGGCCGGACGATAACCGCCGGACCGATTTTGGGTTCTCCCCGCTATGTGATATAATCAATAAGTTGAAATTCGGCGGGAGGACGTCGATGTCAACCGCGAAAAATAGGGAGTTTTCTCCGGTTTTTTGGAGTGTAATCAATGAATCAAGGCGATCTGCCTTTTATCTATCTCGACCATAACGCCACCACGCCGGTTCGCCCCGAAGTGGAGGAGGCGATGCTTCCTTATCAGGGCCGGATCTGCGGCAACGCTTCCAGCCTTCACACCCTCGGCCGCCAGTCCCGCCAGGCGATCGAGGAGGCCCGGGACCGGGTGGCTTCCGCCATCGGGGCCGGTTCCGAAGACATCATCTTCACCGGCTGCGGGTCGGAGTCCGACAACCTGGCGGTCAAGGGCGTGGCCTGGAAGAACCGCTCCCGGGGAACTCACATCATAACCTCCCGGGTCGAGCATCCGGCCGTGATCGAGACCTGCCGTTACCTGGAAAAGAACGGCTTCCGGGTCACTTACGTTCCGGTGGACGAAGCCGGCCTGGTCTCTCCCGACGCCGTCGCGGAGGCGATTACGCCGGAGACGGTTCTGATCTCGGTTATGCTGGCCAACAACGAGGTGGGGACGATCCAGCCGGTCGGGGAGATCGCGGCCGCGGCCCGGGCTCGCGGGGTGCCGGTTCACACCGACGCGGTCCAGGCGCTGGGCAAGATACCCCTGGACGTGGAACAGCTGGGCGCGGACCTGGTAACGCTTTCGGCGCACAAGATATACGGCCCCAAAGGGGTCGGGGCCCTCTGGCGGCGGCGGGGGGTTAAACTCGAACCCTTGATCCACGGCGGCGAACACGAGAAGGGGCTGCGGGCGGGGACCGAGAATACCGCCGGAATCGTCGGTTTCGGTCGGGCCGCCGAGTTGGCGGCGGCGGAACTTGAGCAGTACGCCGTCCGCGTCGGGCAGACCCGGGATCAGCTCGAACAAGAGATCATGGCCGCGATCGATCAGGTCCGGTTCAACGGTCACCGCGAAAAAAGGCTTCCCAATACCCTCAACCTGTCGTTTGAATTCGTCGAAGGGGAGGGGATACTGTTGGGGTTGGATTCGGCGGGAATCGCGGTTTCGACCGGTTCGGCCTGTTCGTCGGGGTCGCTGGAGCCGAGCCACGTTATGCTGGCGATGGGGCTGTCTCCGGTCGACGCTCAGGGTGCCATCCGGTTCTCGCTGGGCCGCGACAACCGGCTCGAACAGATCCCTTCGATCGTCTCCGCCTTGAAAGAGACGGTGGAGAGACTGCGCAGCATATCGCCTTTTTATCGTCAGCCCGAAGAAGGAGGGGAAAAAGATTGAATCCGCAAGCAGGTTACAGCCCGGAAGTGATGGATCATTTCTACCATCCCCGCAACGTGGGAGCGATGCCGGAAGCCGACGGGGTCGGCAAGGTCGGCAATCCCGTCTGCGGAGACGTGATGCAGTTGATGATCAAGGTGAACGACGACGTCATCGAGGATGCCAAATTCCAGACCTTCGGCTGCGGCGCGGCCATCGCCACCAGCTCGATGATCACCGAGCTGGTAAAAGGCAAAACCATCGACGAGGCGGTAAAGATTTCCAACCGACAGGTGGTGGACGCCCTCAAGGGATTGCCGCCGGCCAAGGTCCACTGCTCGGTTCTGGCCGAGGACGCCTTGAGGTCGGCGATCAACGACTATTTGCAGCGCGCCGGGCGGCCCCCGATCGAAAAGCCGCCCCGGGAGAAAAAGGAGTAATATGTCGGCCGGCCCCATCACCCCGGAGATGGAGAGACTGCTGCGGAAGGTCAACGTGGCGGTGGTGGCGACGGTCGCCCCGACCGGAACCCCCAACTTATCCCTGAAAGGGGTGGTGGATGTCGATTCCCGCGGGATGATCTATTTTATGGATCTCTACCGGGGAAAGACCCGGAACAACCTGAAGAAGAATCCCCGGGTCGCCCTGACCGTCTTCAACGTGAAAGAGTTTCAGGGCTTCCAGTTCAAGGGGACGGCCGAGTTGATCAACTCCGGGCCGTTGTTCGATAAGATGGTCAAGGCCTGGTCCGCCAAGAGAAGAAACGTCATCAGCAAGCGGATTGTCCAGAATATCCGCCGGGGCCATTCCCACGGCCGGTCCGAAGCCAGGTTTCCCCGGCCCAAGCACCTGGTCCGGGTGAGGGTGAGCAAAGTTTACAGCCTGGTGCCCGCCTCCTACCGTCCGGGCCCATAAGCGCGGTTAACAGGGAGGGGGGGATCGGGTCCGTTTTGGTTCTTGAACCTTGAACTTGGAACCTCTGAACCTGGAACCCTGAAAAATGCCTACCTACCAGTATCAATGCCTTGACTGCGGACACGCTTTTGAGCGTTTTCAGCCGATGACCGCCTCGCCGGTCCGCGAGTGTCCGGAATGCGGCGGCCGGGTGAAGAAACTGATCGGTTCCGGCGCCGGAGTCATCGTTCGCGGCGGTTCCTCCCCGCCTCCTTCGGAACCCGGCTCCGGCTGCGCCTCCTGCCCGTCGGCCGGCGGTTACCCCTACTGCCCCCGCGGCGGCTGAAGCCGCCCCTGCCGGCCCTGTACCCGGCGGTGCGAAAGTTTATCGGCTAACCGAACGCTCCACCCTCAAAAACACCAGGGCAGGGTGAGGGGGAGACTATAAATAACTCCCTCTCCCCCCGTTTCTGGGGGGAGAGGGCAGG
>PUNC01000203.1 GCA_003551625.1 PVC group bacterium
AGGTCGGCGGTTCGAATCCGCCCGCCCCGATTTACTAATTGAACTTTGGACCTGGAACCTTTATCAGCACGTCAGGTGGAGTGCCGCCGCCGCATCTCCGCGCGGGGACAACCGGTTGTAAAGGGCCACCGCGGCCGGCGTGCGCTCGATCCTGACCTCGATCCCCCTCTTTTCCAGCCCGGCGACTACTTCCCCGGGAACCTTCATCACCCCGTCCCGCCCGGTCCCCACTACCAGTAGCCGGCAGGGGGATTCCAAAACCTCCTTGAGATCCTCAAGAGCGAGACGGTGGCCTTCCCTCCTCCACCAATCCGGTTTTACCCGGCCGGGAAAAACTATTATGTCCGAGGTGTAGGTCTCCCCGTCAACCACGATCCGGCCGAAAGAATAATCGCCGATCCTCATTGCAATAAGGCAGATTCCGGTTTTGAGTTTTCAGATTCCGGCAAACCCTGGGCCCCGGCCCTTTTTTATCCCAGGAAAGCCGAAGCCCGGCGGGCCAAGTTGATAAGATGATAAGTTTATAAGTTGATAAGGTTTGGAGGTTCCAGGTTCAAAGTTCGGGGAACGGCGAATATCGAATATCCAATTTCGAACAAAGAATGTCGAAGTTGCCCCGCCTCGCCCCTTATTAATCTCAGGAAAGCAGGAGAGCAGGAGAAAAATTAATTCCTGATTTCCTGTCTTCCTAAGATATACATTCTTTTCCAATCCTGTCAGTCCAGCCCAGTTAGCATCTGTGTCTATCTGCCTGCCCGCCGCTCCTGCACGAAGTAACCCGCCCGCCTCGCCTGAGCGAGAGCGATGGCGGGCAGGTGGAGGGCGGGTGTGATTCGTAGTTAAATAGGTTTTCCAAACCTGTTAGAAACAGCCCGGTTAGAACCCTTATATTTCTCCTTTGTGCCTTTGTGCCTTCGTGCCTTTGCTTGCCCGCCTCTCCTGAACGAAGTAATGGAGGGTGGGTGTGAACCAAAAGGGGATAGGGTGCGGAGCAAATTGTAACCCCGCGTCTCCGCGCCTCCGCGCGAGAACAAAGGGGGATAGGGTGCGGAGCATAGCCGGAATCTAAATCCTGGAATTTTACCCCGAGATGGCGCCGCAGGAGCCATTTTTCTGGGCTGAAATCTGCTTTTATCAGGGTGCGGAGCAACAAACCAGTTTGAATCTGTGTAAATCCGCGTGATTCGTAGTTAAAAAGAGTCCACGGCGGACTTATTTCTCGCCGACCTCGATCTCCAGGGCCACTTCCTTGCAGTCCGGAAAATGCTGGCAGTTGACGCAGTCTTTCCAGATCTTGTGCGGAAGATTGTTCTTATCGATCTCCCGGAACCCCTGCTTTATGAAAAGATTCGGCAGAAACGAAAGAGTGAAGACCCGCTTGATCCCAAGATGGACGGCTTCTTCCAGGCAGGTTCCGATCAACGCTTTTCCCCACCCCTTGTCCCTCTCGGACTCGGCTACCGCCAGGGACCGGATCTCGGCCATATCTCCCCAGCAAACCTGCAGGGCGGCGCAGCCGGCCACCTGCCCGTCCTTCTCCAGAACCCAGAAGTTGCGGATGTTTTCGTAGATTGTGGATAGCGCCCGCGGGAGCATCCATCCCTTGGCGGCGTAATAATTGATCAGTTCTTTTATCGCCGGGGCGTCGGAGGGGAGGGCTTTCCTGATCTTGACGTTATTTTTCACCATAAATCCCTATCTTCCGGTATTTTTCTTGGCGGCGATAAACCAGAATCCGGGTCGGCAGCTTCTCCAGCCGATCCAGGCTGGCGGTGACCGCCTCTTTCACCAACTCCGCCGTCTTTTCCCAGTTACGATGGGCGCCGGTAAGAGGCTCGGGTATGACCTCATCCACGATCTTAAGCTCCAGCAACTCATTGGGGGTAAGTTTCAGAGCCCGGGCCGCCTCCGGGGCTTTATCCTTGGTCTTCCAGAGAATAGCGGCGCAGCCTTCCGGAGAAATCACCGAATAATAAGCGTTTTCCAGGATTATTATCCGGTCGCCGACTCCGATCCCCAGGGCGCCACCGCTGCCGCCCTCGCCGATAACCACCACGACAATCGGAACCTTGAGTCCGAGCATCAATCTTAGGTTCTCCGCGATGGCGTGGGCCTGCCCCCGTTCTTCGGCCTCGACCCCCGGGTAAGCCCCGGGGGTGTCAATCAAACAGACCAGGGGAAGACGGAATTTGTCCGCCAGGCGCATCAGGCGGGCGGCTTTGCGATAGCCTTCGGGATGGGGACAGCCGAAATTGCGCTTTATCGATTCCCGGGTGGAGCGCCCCTTCTGATGGCCGAGAAAGACCACCCTTCTTTTTCCGATAAAACCTACCCCTCCGATCAGGGCGGGGTCGTCGCGGAACTGGCGGTCGCCGCGCAGTTCGACAAACCCCTCCGCCATCGCGCCGACAAGATCCAGGGTGTAGGGCCGGTTGGGATGACGGGCCAGGGCCACTCTCTGCCAGGGGGTGAGACGGGAGTAGATATCGCGCTGGACGTCCCGCGCCCGGCGGTCAAGCGCTTCCAGCTCGCCGGTAACGTCGAAGCCCTCCTTCCGGGAGAATTCCTGCAGTTCCCGGATCTTCCGCTCGATATCCAGAAGAGGCTGCTCAAAATCCAGGGCCGGCACGCTTTCCTTCCCGGAGTTCATTCCCGGATGATCACCCTGGTCTGCCGGGGAAGAAAATCGAACAACTCTTCCACGTCCCGGTTCAGCATCCGGACACAGCCGGCGCTGGACTGGGTCCCGATCGTCTCCGGTTCGACGGTCCCGTGAATACCGTAAGCGGCGTAAGGATCCTGAAACCCCAACCACCTGGTTCCCAGGATATTATCGGGATCGTGGGGAGGTATCACCCGTCCCCGGTGGTACCAGGGCGGATCGATGAGCTTGGTAACGACCCTGAACTCCCCTTCCGGCGTCGAGCCCCCCAGGCCGGTCCCGACCGGATAGCGCTTGAAAAATTCCCCCCCGTAATAGAGCGTGAGGTTGTTCTCCGACTTGCTCACCACCACTTCGAAACGTTCCCGCGGGACCTTCAGCGTCTGGCCGATATGAATAAGATGGCCGTCGATCCCGTTGATCCCGGCCAGCAGCTCGGCGGTGGTGCCGTGGCGGGCCGCGATCGAGGTCAGGGTATCGCCGCTTCTTACGGTGTAACGGCCGAATCCGGGGCTGATAACCGGCGAATACAGCAGTTCGAGGTTGATCTCCCCCAGGGCCTCCCGCGCTTCCTCCCCCACCGTCCCCGAGGGAAATCTTTCCAGGATTTCCAGGTATGTTTCCCGCGCGGCTTCCAGGTCGCCTTCCTCTAGTTCCCTCCGGGCCCGCGCCGAAAGAGCCCCGCCGCGCCGCGGGGAGTCGGGATACCGCCTTCGGTGTTCTTCCCAGTAGCGCTCCGACCGGTCAACCTCGCCGCCGAGTTTGGCGACCAGCCCAAGCTGGAAAAGGGCTTCTTCGTGGAAACCGGAAGCGGGATCCGCGGCCAGTTCTTCCCAGATCCGGGCGGCCGGTTCCAGATCCTGCCGGTCGGTATAAATCCGGGCCAGCAGAAGCCGGGCCTCGTCCCTCTCCGGGGAAGGACGGCCCGCGAACGCGAGCCGGTTCAAAAGGGTAAGGGCCTGCTTCTCTTCCCCATCCGCCAACAGGGAGCGGGCGGCGGCGACGTCTTTCTCCCCGACGGGAAGATAAAACTTGCGCCATACCAGCCCCGCCGCGACCGCCGCCCCGACAATCACAATGATAATCGCCCGCTTAATCATCCCGGCGCAGAGCCTCCAGGTTGATTCGACCGTCGCTGTCGGAGGTATGGGAGGCCTCCCGAACCCTTTTTTCCTTCACGCGCTTGGCCAGGCTTCCGATCAGGCCGGTGGCCGCGTAGGAAACAAACCCGACAAAGAGCCCCACCTCGACCCAGAACAGAAAGATCACGCCCACCAGGCAGATCGCCACCAGGTAGAGGAACGGCTTCTTCCTCTTCAGCTGCAGCGTGACCAGGGTGGGATAGGTGAAGTTGCTGATCATCAGCCAGCTTAACAGGATCATCAGGAATGGAAGCGCTTTCTCCCAGCCGGTCAGGTTCAAACGGTATATCAAGATGAAGAAAGAGAGCAGAACGCCGGCGGAGACCGGAGAAGGCAGGCCGACAAAGTTATCCTTCTCCTCGGCTTTCGCCTGGGTGTTGAAGCGGGCCAGACGCAGGGCGGCGAAGACCGCGTAAAGGAAAGCCAGGCCGATCCCCACCCGCCCCCAGTCGATCAGGAAATACCTGTAGATCAGAAAGGCCGGGGTGATTCCAAAAGTGAGAAAATCGGCCAGCGAATCGTATTCCAGCCCGAAACGGCTGGTGGCGTTGTAGAAACGGGCCACCTGCCCGTCGACAAAATCAAAGACCATCGCCAGCAGAACGATAAAAGCGGCGGATTGGAAGCGGCCTTGAAAGATCCAGCTTAAGGCCACTATCCCGCAGAAGAAATTGGCGGTGGTAAACAGGTTGGGCAGGATGTAGATCTTCTTCATTTATAATTTTTCCTTCGGATTCCGTCTTCCTAACCCACTTCCCATCTTCCGTTCGCTTACTGCACTATGCGCTTGGTGATTGTAACTTAACCCAGATTCCCCAGCACCGTCACCCCGCCCTTGACCTTCCGTCCCACCGCCACTTCCAGCCGGACCTCCGGCGGAAGGTAGAGCTCGACCCGGGAGCCGAAACGGATCAGGCCGATCTTCTGCGCCGGGGCGACGCGGTCGCCCTCCTTCAGTCGACAGACGATACGGCGGGCGACTTTGCCGGCGATCTGTCGCATCAGGATCCGGCGGCCGGCGGCGGAAAGACCGATCCACTGGGATTCGTTGGCCGCGGAAGCCTCTTCCAGGTCGGCCCGCTTGAAGGATCCGGGCCGATGCCACAACCTTACCACCTCCGCTTCCAGGGGCGCGTAGTTAATATGTTCGTCGAGCAGCGACATAAATATGCTCACCCGAAGGGCGCGTCCCCGGATGAACTCCGGTTCGTCGAGCTCGCGGATATCGACGATTTTGCCGCAGGCCGGAGCCACCAGCGCGGCGGGCGGAAATTCGCCACCGAAGACGGTCTGGCGAAAGAACAGGGTCGTCGCCGCCGCCAGGACAACAAAAATAATCGACAACGGAGGAAACAGCAACAGCGACACCGCCGCCGCGGCCAGAAATATCGCTATGAACTTGATGCCGTCGGGATCGATCTTCATTCCGGTGGAAGATTATTGGGCGAGTCCGACCAAACCGAATAAGGTCCCGATATCGTCGTCGCGGATTCTCAAACCCGCGCCGATGGTGAAACCCGGCTTGTCGAGAATGTTGTCAACCCCCGCCTGGGCGTAAAAACCCCAGAACAGATCTCCGGTGACCCGGGCGCGAAGCAGAAAAGGCTCGATTCCTTCATCCTTTTCCCGGTCCCAGACGTCTCTTCCCTCCAACGTGGCCTTCAGCCCCCGGCCCCGGATTCTCCAATCCAACCCCCCTCCGACCCGCCCCTCAAGCAGCCCTCCCCTGACCGTCAGCCGGTCGGAAAAGAAACGCAGCCCCAATTGCGCGTCCACCTCAGCCTCATAATCGTCGTCCCTTTCCTCCGTGGTCTCTCCCCGGTCGAGGATGGACACGCCGATGTAATATTTCTTGTGGGAGGCCGGTTCTATCTGAAGGTAAACCCGGTGCTGCCAGCGCTCGGTCCGGGTGTTGAAAGTCGTATCCCCTCCGATATAAAACGCCACTCTCTGCGCCCGGGCCGCCAGATCGCCGACCCGCTCCGAGGTCGTCCTGAGCGAATCCAGAGCTTCAACCGCTTCTTGGTAAACTTCCTCCTCGTAAATCAACCGCCCGATGGTTCCTTCCCCGGAAGCGATCTGTTCCGAAACCGCCCGGAGGTTTGACAAGGATTTTTCCAGCTCCGGCGTGGACGCCTGCAGGTCGTCGACCACTCGCCTGATTCCGGGCAAACTGTCGTCAAGCGCCTGCCGGAGATCGGAGAATAACTTCTGCGCGTCCCGGTAAACCTCGTCGTCGGTCACCAGCTTTCCGAGGGTCCCCTCTCCCTCGGCGATCCGGGAGGTTACTTCCCGAACCGACTCCAGGATTTCTTCAATCTTCTGGCCGGAATCGCCCAGGCTGGATATCGCCTCGGAAAGGCCCGGCCGGCTGACGCCCTGGACTTCTTCTCCGGGCTCGAGGAAACCCCGCGAATCCTCCTCCCAGGTTACTTCGACTCTTTTGCCTCCCAGCAGCCCCACGTCGACGATTCGGAAAACGCCGGCGCGGGGGATTTGCTTGTCGTTCATAATCGCCAGGCGGACGCGGATCCTCCCCTCGATCAGCTCCATCTCCTGGACATTGCCGACGATCATTCCCCCCAGCGTGACCTGGTCTCCCCTTTTCAAGCCCGCCACGTTGTCAAACCAGACGAAGACCGGATAATCCCGGCGGAACCAATGGATGTCGGTGAGAAGCACCGTGAAAAGAATCAGCAGCGCGATCCCGGCGAATACGACCGCCCCTACTTTTTTTTCAGGGGTGAGCTTCATCTTTGAAGCAGGCTTTCCGCGGACTGAATAGACGGCATCCCCCGGATAAACTGCTGGACCACCTGACTTTTGCTCGTTTTTATTTCTTCCGGGGTTCCGATTCCGATGATCCGACCATGGTGCAGCATAGCGATCCGGTCGGCGATCATATACGCCAGGCTCATATCGTGGGTAACGGCAATGGAAGTAAACTTCAAACGTCCGTGCAAGTCAATTATCAATTGACCGATGGTGCTCGACAAAACCGGATCGAGACCCGTGGTGGGTTCATCGAAAAGAACTATCTTGGGGTCCCTGACCAGCGCGCGGGCCAGGCCCGCCCTTTTCATCATTCCCACGCTCAGATCCGAAGGCAGCCGGTTCTCCACGTTGAAGAGCTTGACCCAGTTCAGTCTCTCGGTGACGACCCGGTCGATCTCCTGGCGGGATAGTTTCGTATGCTCCTTCAGGGGCAGCGCCAGGTTTTCGCCTATAGTCAGCGATTGGAGAAGAGCGGCGGTCTGGAATAGCATCCCGAAATCCTTCCTGATTTCATAAAGTTCCTTCTGGCTCGCTCTCGGAACGGAAACCCCGTTCACCAGGATATCGCCCCGATCGGGCTTTAAAAAGCCGATCACGTGCTTGAGCAGAACGGTCTTACCCGCTCCGCTGCCGCCGATGACGGCCAGCAGTTCGCCGGAATCTATCCGCAAATCGACTCCCTTGAGAACTTCTTTGCCGCCCAGGCTTTTTTTCAGGCCGACGATATCTATCATCTCAATATATGAAGGCGGTGATGAAATAATCGAACATCAGGATAAATAGAAACGAGTAAACCAGAGATCGGGTCGTCGCCCGGCCCACGCCGCGCGCCCCCTCGGCTGCCTTCAACCCCTGATGGCAGGAGACCGACCCGATTATCAGTCCGAAAGTCGCCGCCTTGATCAACCCGGAGGTAATGTCCCGAATCTGGATATTGCGGACGACGGTATCGAAAAACGTGTAATACGACACCCCGATCTGATACCTCCCGACCAGCGCCCCCCCTATCAATCCCACGCCGTTGGCGAAAAGGGTCAGAACCGGCATCATAACCAGCAGGGCGAGGACCCGGGGCATCACCAGGTAACGGACGGGATTGATCGACATCGCTTCCAGGGCGTCGATCTCTTCGGAAACCTTCATCGTCCCCAGCTGCGCGGCCATCGAGGAGCCCACCCGGCCGGCGACGATGAGGGCGGAGAATACCGGTCCCATCTCGCGAAACATCGATGCCGCCACGATTCCGCCGATATTGTCCTGAAGCTGAAAACGGGCCATCTCCTGGCCGGTCTGAAGAGAGACCACCATACCCACGAAAAAGGCCACCACCATCACCACCGGCAGGCTCTCCACCCCGCTGAAGAGCATCTGCTCGCTCACCAGCGCCCGGTATTTCAAGGCCTGGTAGGACCAGGACAGCCCCCGTAGAAGCAGAAGCGCCGCCTCCCCCACCCCTTGAAGGGCGTTGAGCACGTAATCGCCGGTATTTTCCAACACTCTCATTTAATGAAAATCAGGCTGTAGGGGTTTAGACTGTTAGACTATTAGGTAATGACTGACGAACCGGGTTGAAAGAAAGGGTCCGCGGGATTGGGTTTTTTCCTGATCACGGATCATCGTAGCGAAGCGGAGATCCCGACAGTCTTAAGTCGGGACCGATAACTGATTACGAGCCTTTACCAGGGTGCGGAGCATAACCGGAATCTCTAATCTCTAATCTCGAATCTGGAATCAGTCCTTACCCCGGGCCGGATTTTGTCATTCTTTCGCCATTACTCCGTGTTCTCTGTGGTTAACCCCTTTTTTCTAAATCTGTCGGCCCGGATTATAAATAATCCGGGCTACTCCAGCGCCTCGAAGACGGCCGCCCCCTCGGGAATTTGGAATTCAAAGATCTCTTCATCCAGCCCGGCATTGGCCAGCCATTTGGTGACCTTAACCAACGTGGGGGGGCGGCCGGGCGCGAAGATCCTCATCCGCTCGATCAGCCAGCTCTCCGGGTCCACCACCGCCTCCAGTCTCTCCAAGTCGGGATCAAGCTGGTCCGGCTCGAGTATGATCAGGTAGCTGCCGTCGGCCAGGACTTCCAGTTCCCGGTTCATCCCCCTGACCAGCATCCGGATCGGCGAGGTCAAGCCCCAGCTCATCTCGTAGAGAACCTGGGTCCTCTTCCTTTCGTCGGCCAGGTCATATTTTTCCACCACCTCGATATCCGGCGAATAAACCCACATCCGTTCTCCGTTGATCACGGTGAGGCGGCCGTCCGGTTTCATAACCCGGGAGACGAGCTTGTCCGGGTCTTTAAACTTCAACTCCAGCCTGGTCGTCTCTTCCCGGTCCAGGACCGGATCCGCGGTGACGACGTCCACGTGAACCACCAGGTCGCGGATATCCCGGCGGACTCTCTCCATCTCGTAAATCACGCGATCAAGGGACGGCGGAGCCGGCCGGGGACGAAGCCCGCCTCCGGCCGCGCAGGCCCAGAGAAACAGCAACAGCGCGGTAAGAAATGAATTGATGAGATGCCGTTGGATCGGTTTCATCGCGTTTCGGTTTTTATTCCTCGCTCTCCGCCCTCCCCTTCCGCTGTTCATCACCGCGACAGGATCGCCTGATAATAGATCCCGTTCTTTCTCACCAGATACCTGTCGAACGGTCCGGTCTTCAAGTATCCGGTGATATCGCCCAGGGAAAGCGCCTTGGCGGCCGGGAGCTGAAAAGTCCGCCCGGGCGCGCGCCGTCTGAATTTTCCTTCCCAGAGAATAATATCATCCCGGGAAGGCCGCGAGTAGTAACCGTAAAGCCTCGCCTCTCCTCCCGGATTTAATAACGAAAAAATTCTTTCCAACCGCGTGGAAACGCCCGTCTTCTCCAACAGCCGCCAACCCAGCAGCAGACCGGCCCGGGAAACGACTTGTTTCCCGCCCCCGGCCTTGAACTCTTCCAGGCCGGCGAAGGGGCCCCCTTGGGCCTTCAAATACTCGTAGAATCCGCGCTCCGCCGCCAGGCAGCCTTTCTCCCGGGTTTCGCCGGAGAGATCCTCGGCGATCTCTTCCCAGATCACGGTTGTCAGCGGGTCTATCGTCGCCATTCCTTTTAGCCGGTGAAATGAGCCCGGATTTATGAGCAATCCGGATCCAATCTCCGCTCTCCGCTCGCGATTAACCGGATTTTCCCACACTCCACCGGGCCGGGCAATACCAAAGAGAATTGGCAACCGCCGGTCGCTTCTGCTATTCTCCCACCGGATATGAGTACGAAATCCGGAAACTCACCCCTCCGCGGCAATTCAAATCAACGGCGTAAACGGGCCGTCGGCCTTGCCGCGACGGGGTTGCTGTTCCTGATCGCCGGAATCGAGATCCATCTCCGGCGCGTTCAGCCGCCCCCCCCCTACACCGTGGCCGGAACCCGGTCTATCCGGCTCAAGGAACACAGCCCCCGGCAATACGCCCGGCTCCCCGTCCCCGAAGAATTGAGCCCCGATCGCGAAACCGTTCTGCTTCGAACCGACAAAGACGGTTTTATCGAACCCTCGGCCGTTCACTCCGACCCGGACCTGACGGTGGTCTTCCTGGGCGGTTCGACCACCGAGTGTAAATTCCTGCCCGAGGAGAAGAGGATCCCCTTCCTGGCCGGAAGACTGCTGGAAGAACGGCTGAATCTGAAGATCAACTCCTACAACGCCGGGGTCAGCGGGAATCACAGCCTCCACTCGCTCAACATCCTCATCAATAAGATCCTCCCCCTCGATCCCGACATCGTCATCCTCACCCACAACCAGAACGACCTTGTCTTTCTCATTTATATGGGCGCCTACTGGGCCGACCACCCCACCCGTTCCCTGATCGTCACTCCCCGGGAACAGACCGGGCCGCGAAAAATATTTTCCGCCGCTGGGAAGCTGGGCCGGAGCGCCGCGAAATGGCTGATCCCCGGTATCTCCGGCAGGTTGGGCCGGCTGCGCCTTCAACTGGCGCCGCCCGGCCAAGCGGATGAATGGGCCGGTTTCCGGGAACGACCTGAGGACTTCGATCTTGATTCAGCGGCGGAAGAGTTTGGGAATAATATTCAAGCCTTCATCGATATCTGCCGGTCCCGGGGGATCGAACCGGTCCTGGCGACTCAGGCCAGCAGGTTCAAGGAAGCGCCGGATGAAGATGTCCGGAAGGCGCTGTCACCGCTGGAAAAGGCCGGGATCTCCTACTCCCGCTTCCGGGAAGCCCACCGGCGTTTCAACCGGGTGGTCCGCGAAGCCGCGGATCGAAACAGCGTCATTCTGGTGGACCTGGAAGTAGAGATCCCCCAGGAAGCGGAATTCCTCTACGATCCGGTTCATTTCTCCGGTCCCGGCGCCGAAGCCGCCGCGGCGCTGGTGGCGGGAATCGTCGGCGATATGGTCGGGGAAAGAGCGCCTGCCCGATAACTTCCCCGCGAGGGGGCAAGACCCACCGCGGCAAAAAAGCCGACTCTTTCGAGTCGGCTTTTATAGCCCCTAGGGGAGTCGAACCCCTGTCTCCAGACTGAGAATCTGGCATCCTAAACCACTAGACGAAGGGGCCAGAAATTTTCCTTTGCAAAATTTATGCTTGTTCCGCGAACAAAGATTTTATCAAACCATCATAAATTCCCGAGCGGGATATACCTCAAAGAAACAAGCTTGCGCTCGGGAATTAAAACTATAATTTTTGCCGAGCAAAAATTATACCTCCGGTAGGAATCGAACCTACAACCAACGGATTAAGAGTCCGCTGCTCTGCCAATTGAGCTACGGAGGCACGCTGGCGGCCAGGGTGAGCGAGGGGATTCGAACCCCCGACCCTCTGAGCCACAGTCAGATGCTCTAACCAGCTGAGCTACGCTCACCATCGCGAAAAAAACAGCCCCACGGGGGCCGGGCTGCCTTCCCCGAGTTGCCTGACAGTATCTTATAGCAGGTCGC
>PUNC01000231.1 GCA_003551625.1 PVC group bacterium
CCGCCGTTTCCGCCCTGATCGCCGCCGGGGTCTTCTGGTGGGTCCGGGAGCTGGGACTTCCTTTCGGGGTGATCGTGGTGGCCGGCGGTTTCGCCTATCTTGCCGGGCTGGTTGTTATGAGATCGCTGCGCGCGGCCGATTACGACCTCTTTAAGCGGCTTATCACCGGAGGTCCGGATGAAGGGTAAGATCGCCTTCATATTCTCCCAGTTTCCCTGCTATGACGAAGTCTTCATCCTCCGGGAGATGAGGGCCCTGGCCGGCCGGCTGGATTTTATTATTCTTTCCCTGAAGTCGAGCCGCTCCGATCCGCTTCGGCACGAGATGTCGCTCCCCCTGATGCCGCGGGTCGTTTATTCCCCCCTGTTCCTTTCGCTTTCCGTCTGGACGGCTTTCATCGGGACTCTTCTCCGCCGCCCGTTCCGCTGCTTCCGCGCTCTGGGCGAGGTGATCGGGCTCCACTTCAAATCGCCGGAGATGATGTTGAAGTCGCTGGCGTTATTTCCCCAGGCGATCTATTTCGCCCGGGTCTGCCGGGAACAAGGGGTCGGTCGGGTTCACGCCCAATGGGCCACCTACCCGGCCGCCGCCGCGCTGATTATCTCCCGCCTGAATCGAGTCGGATTCAGCTTCACCGGCCACGCTCACGACATTTATCAGCGGACCGCCGGCCTGCGGGGAAAACTGGCCCGGGCCGACTTCGTCGTCACCTGCACGGCCGCCAACCGGAATTACCTGGCCGGCCTGGCCGGCCCCGGCGCCGAGGAAAAGATCAAAGTCGTTTACCACGGAATTGACCTGGACCATTACGCCTACCGGGGTGCCCGCCGGCGGAACCCGGGCCGGGAATTCAGGTTATTGAGCGTCGGCAGCCTCTTCGAATGCAAGGGTTACGACACCCTGCTGGCGGCCTGCCGGCTTCTTCAGGAACGGGGGTTCAATTTCCGCTGCCGAATCGTCGGCGGCGGATATCTGGCCCGCCGTCTGGAGGAGACGGCGGCCCGCTGGAAGCTTTCCGGGCGGGTGGACTTCAGCGGCTACCAGGCGCAGGAGAAGATGCCGGAACATTACCGCTGGGCCGATCTTCTGGTCCTGGCGGCGGTCGGCAGGATACACTGGGGCATACCCAACGTGCTGCTGGAAGCGATGGCGGTAGGGGTTCCGATTGCCTGCACGGAACTTCCCGCCCTATCCGAGCTGCTGGGGGAGGGCGACGACCGCTGTGGATTCATCTTTCCGGAAGACCCCGGCGTCCTGGCTTCCACGATCGCGGAGGCGGCCGCCGCCGACGACCGGCGGGCTAGTTTCTCCGAGAAGGGAAGAAGAAAAATTGAAGAGAAATGGGACCTGCGGGCCAACAGCCTCAGTCTGGCCCGGCTGTTCGAAAACAGCGCTGAAAGGGAGGAAGGCGATGATTAAGATAGGCTTTGTCGGAGTAGGGGGGTGGGGAAGAAACCTGCTCCGGAATTTTTTCGATCACCCCGAGGCCGAAGTGAAGACGGCCGCCGATCTTGTTCCGGAAAGACTACGGGAAGTCCGGGAGCGTTATCCCGGGGTGGAGGCGACCGACGATTACCGCCGGATCCTGGAAGACGGCGATATTCAAGCCGTGGTGGTGGCCACCCCGGGCGCGGCCCATTACGAGATCGCCCGGCAGGCCCTGGAAGCGGGCAAAGACGTTTTCGTGGAAAAACCGATGACCATCGCGGGGGAGCGGGCGGAGGAACTGGCCCGTCTGGCGGACCGGAAGAAGCTGGTATTGATGGTCGGCCATCTTCTGCTCTACCATCCGGCGGTGAGGAAGCTCAAGGCGGAGCTTGAGGCCGGCGCACTGGGAGACCTTTACTACCTGTATTCACAACGGCTCAACCTGGGCAAGATCCGCAAGAGCGAGAACGCGCTGTGGACTTTCGCTCCCCACGATATTTCGGTCGCCCGTTACCTGATCGGTTCCCCGGCGCGGGCGGTGGCCTCCTGGGGGGAGTCTTACATCCAGCCGGGTGTCGCCGACGTGGCCTTCGTGCGGATCCGTTTCGCCGGCAACATACTCGCCCATATTCACGTCTCCTGGCTGGACCCCCACAAGGTGAGAAAAGTCACCCTGGTGGGCAGCCGAAAGATGATGGTTTTCGACGATATGGACGCCTCCGAGCCCATCCGGGTTTACGACAAGGGCGTTCCGGAGGCGCTCAGCTACGACACCTTCGGCGAATATCTCAACCTCCGCTACGGCGACGTGCGGATCCCCTGGGTGAAGTCCGCCGAACCGCTGAAGCTTGAATGCGCCCATTTTATCGATTGCGTCCGGGACCGTTCCCGCCCTCTCTCCGACGGATGGAACGGCGTGGAGGTGGTCAGGATTCTGGAAGCGGCGCAGAGGTCGATGGAAACGGGGGGGGACGAGGTCACACTTAAAGAGAATGCCGAATAACCAATATCCAATATCGAATGTCGAGAGAAAGAGCGGAAATGAAAAAGAAAAGGGTTGAAAGCGGGGGAGGGAAGAAGGCCGACCCCAAAAAGGACTATTTCGTTCACGAGTCGAGCTACGTCGATCCGGGCGCGGTGATCGGCAAGGGGACCAAGATCTGGCATTTCTCCCACGTATTGGGCGGAGCGTTGATCGGGCCGGACTGCTCGCTGGGGCAGAATGTAAACGTGGCGGCGACCGCGAAGATCGGACGGGGGGTGAAGATCCAGAATAATGTCTCGATCTACGACCGGGTGGAGATAGAGGACTGGGCCTTCTGCGGTCCGTCAATGGTCTTTACCAACGTTTTCAACCCCCGCAGCGAGGTGGTCCGGAAGCACGAGTACCGATTGACACGGGTGAAGAGGGGCGCCACCATCGGCGCCAATGCCACGGTGGTATGCGGCAACACCATCGGACGCTATGCCTTTGTCGGCGCGGGCGCCGTGGTGACCAGGTCCGTTCCCGATTACGCCCTGGCTTACGGCAACCCGGCTTCCGTGCGGGGATGGGTCTGCCGCTGCGGGGTCAAGCTGGATTTTCGCGGAGACCGGGCGGTCTGTTCCGCCTGCGGGACGGGTTACCGGCGGAGGGGGGAGAAGGTGGTGGAGGCGAAGGCGGAGGCTCGTGATCGGTGAACCGTCATCGCCGGCCCGCGGAATGAGGAAAGCGGTTCGCAGAATATCGGCCGCGGGGGGATGGCTGCCGGCCCGGTTAGCCCGCTGGTTGAAGGGCCCCGGCGTGAGGATTCTGACCTACCACCGGGTCGCCGCCCAACCGGAGGATCGGCTTTGCGTCCCGCCGTCCCAATTCAAGCGCCAGATGGAGGTTCTCTCTTCCGGGTCGGCGCCGGTGATTTCGCTCTCCCGGTTAATCACGGCGGCGGGCGGGGGAGGAATCTCTTCGGCCGTGGCGTTGACTTTTGACGACGGTTACGACGACCTGTACCACCACGCGTTTCCGGTCCTCAAGCGGTTGGGACTGCCGGCGACGGTCTTCGTGGTGCCGGAGTTCGTGGAGGGAAGAGGTTTTCTGGACCGCTTCGGCCCGGGGCAGAAGTTTCTGGATTGGGAGATGCTGCGGGAGATGGAAGCCGCCGGGATCGAGGCCGGTTCCCACGGTCTGACTCACCGGGAGTTGATCGGCTTTCACGATAAGGAGCTTGATCGGGAGCTGGAGAAGAGCCTGCTCGCCCTGAAAAGCAATCTGGACGATCGTCCCCGCTGGCTGGCCTATCCGAGGGGACGCTTCAATCCGGAAGTCAAGACCGCCGCCCGCCGGGCCGGTTATCTTGGCGCGGTAACGGTTCTTCCCGGCGCCAACCGCGCGCCGTTTGATCTTTTCGGCCTGCGCCGCACCGAGATCTCGCGGGACGACACCCTTTTTGACTTCCGGCTGAAAGTCGCCGGCGCGTTCGACCTGGGGCACGCCGTCTGGCAGCGGAGGGGAGCGGCGGGGGTCGCGAATTTCAAGGAATACGCCCGGCCTGGAATAAAAAGGTTTACCGGGAAACACGGTTTTGATAATGTCTTTTCCGGGGAATGCGAATGAAACCCAGTGAGCCAGATCAGGGTGGAGGTTACCGCCGGATCCGCGTTCGTCTCCGCCGGGATGAAGCCGCCGGAGCCAGGAGGATCCGGCCGGCGGTGGCGGTGGCGATCGTGGTCTTGAGCGCGCTCCTGGGAGTGGCGATCGGCATCGGGGCCGGACGGATCTTCCGGAGGATACTGAAAATACAGAGAGACCAGGCCGGTCACGCCGAAGAGAGGAGAACCGCCTTCTTCACCCCGCCGCCGGAGAGTCCTCAGCCCTCGGCCAGCGATGCCGAGGGCCTTTGAATCACCTCGATCTCGACCCGTCGATTCTGCCTTCTGCCTTCTTCGGTCTCGTTGGTCGCCACCGGCTGGTAATGCGCGTGGCCGACGGCGCTGATCGTCTTGGGGTCGATCTCGTGTTCCTCGGCCAGGTAACGGAGAACCGCGTTGGCCCGGGCGGTGGAGAGCTCCCAGTTGGAGGGAAAGCGCGGGGTTGAGATCGGCAGGCTGTCGGTGTGGCCGGAGATTCGGACCTCGACGGGATGGATCCGGATGAACTCGGCGATCGGGTCCAGGAACTCTCTGGCCGCCGGTTGAAGCTCGTCCCGCCCGGGGCGGAAGAAAAACGGCGCCAGGGGGATGATCGTGACCTTCCAGCGGTCCACGTCCACCCGGACGAATCCTTCCAGTTCGGCGTCGATGATATACTGCTGGACCTGCCCGGCCAGTTCCTGAACCTCCGGTATTCTTTCCAGCTCCCGCAGTTGATGATGCTCCAGGGTTTTGAACTGTTCGATCAGGTTTTGCTCTTCCTCGCTCAGAGTCGCGATATCGATCGGAACCATTGGTTCCTCGCCGTGCAGCTCGATATAATCTTCGCCCCGCAGCCACATCGGGTCGATATTCAGCGCCAGCATCGTCGCCAGAACGATGAAGAAGGTCATCATCAGGGTGGCGACGTCGGAGTAGGAGGTCATCCACTCCGGAGGCCAGGCGGTCTCCAGGCTTTCGCCCTTGATCTCCTCGGGGTCGGTATATGGATTGCGTTTCCTCATAACTGAGGCGTACTATGTTTCGGAGGTGATGAAAAGGTGGAACTCGACCCGGCGGTTCCGCTCTCTTCCCTCGCGGTCGATGTTGGGGGCCACCGGACGCAGGGGGCCGTAGCCCGCCACCGATACCTGCCGGGGCGAGATCCGGTGCCGGTCGATCAGGTAACGGGCCGTGGCCGTGGCCCGGCGGGTGGAGAGCTCCCAGTTAGACGGGATCTGCAGACGACGATGGGGATGGATGGGGGTCGAGCAGGTATGTCCCTCGATTCGGACCGAGGCTCCGGTCCGCTCGATCAACCAGGCGATCCGGTCGAGGATCGGGTGGAACTCCGGCGACATCTCGTCGCTTCCCTCGGGGAAGAGCACGTTGGAAGTCGGGATTATTACCACGTCTTCCCCCACCACCTTGATCTGGACGACTTCGTCGATCTCCCCCTTTTCCAGGTAATCCTTAACCTCTTCGGCCAGCTCGCGCAGGGTCCGGATATCGCTCAGCGCCAGCAGTTGTTCCGGGGTCATCCTTTCGATTTCGCGCCAGATCTCCATCTCCTCGGTGATGCTGACCCTTAAAATCTCCCTCTCCTCGGCGACTCCGGAGACCAGCTCCGGCGATTCCTCTTCCCGGAAAACGATCAGTTCGGGATCGATCCTCATTATGGTCAGGGCGTACCAGAGGACGAAGAAGGTCATCAGAAGAGTGACCATATCGGAGTAAGTGGTCATCCACTTGGGCGGCCACGCTCCTTCCAGACCCCCGGAAACCTCGGGCTCCAACCGTTCCCGGCGGAGAATCTCTTTTTCCCTCTTCTTCAGTCTCAAGCTTACTGCCTCCCGGCCAGATAGGCCTGAAGCTTCTCCTTGACGATTTGGGAGTTATCGCCGGCCTGGATCGAGGCGACTCCCTCGATGATGATCTCCCGGGCCAGCGCCATATTGGTATTGTAGACCCGGATCTTGCCCGCCACCGGCATACAGACCAGGCCGGCAAAGCCGATGCCGTAAAGCGTGGTGAGCAGGGCGATCGACATATTGGGGGCGATCGTGGCGGGGTCGTCAAGCGTTCGCAGAAGCATAATCAGACCGATCAGGGTTCCCACCATCCCAAACAGGGGGGCGTAGACGGCGATGTCCCTCCAGATCCTCTCATCGGTGGAAATCTTCATCTGGAGGTAGTCGGAGACCGTTTCCAGGATACCGCGGGTGACCTCGGGATCGGTGCCGTCGGCGACCAGGTCGACCCCGATGTCCAGAAGCGGGTAACGTCCCTTGGTGGAGAGCTCGCGGATGGCCATAAAGCCTTCCTTGCGCGCCCGCATCGCCATCTGGACGATGATCTCGATCACCGCTTCGGCGCTGACCACCTTGGTTGCCAGGGTGAAGCGGAAGGCCTTAATACCGTCGATCAACTGGCGGAAGCTGAAGTTGATCAGGATGGCCGCCACGGTGCCGCCGAAGACGATCAGAACCGCGGGCAGATTGACGAAATAGAGGACCATTTCCATCCCGCCCCGGACGAATATGCTGAGGAACATAACCGCTATTCCAATGGACAGGCCGATGATGGTAGTGCTTCGCATAATTCAAATCCCTTATGGTTGGCTTGAAATCGGGGACCGGATCGATGATTTATACTCCCTTACCTTTTCAATTATCTCCTCCGGCGAATTTCTCGCGATGTATTTTTCGCCGGTAGTCATAGTGATGATGGTGTCGGGACGGGCTTCCACGGTTTCGATCAACTCCGCGTTGAGAACGAATTCTTCCCCGTTGAGCCGCTCAAGCTTGATCATAGTGATCCGCACTCAATAGTTTAGACCATCTCTTCCTGGAAACGCTCGACCGAGATCTGTCCTTCGTGCTCAAGTTTCCTGATGGTGGCGATGATCTCGTGCTGGGCTTCCAGGGTCCTGCTGCTCAGCTTTCTCAAGATATCCATAATCTCTTCCTGGGCTTCATCGGCCCGTTTGCGGGGAATCGGCCCCATAACCTCGAGATCTTCCTTGAGCATCATCGCGGCGCGCTCGGTAAGGCTCTTGAAAAACTTTTCCTGAACCGCCTGCGAGGCGCCCCGGATCGCCATCTTCAGGACGGATTGATCGGCGGTCCGGTAGATCTCTTCGACCAGCGGCTGGTCGATATTGGCGATCGCCTCGTTGAAGGGGAGTTCCTTTCCTTCCTTCTCCAGCTCGACCCGCCGGAAGGTCTCCAGGTCCTCTTCGATCATCTTCCGCGCCCGGTCGGTCATCGCCGAGAACAGTTTCTCCCGAACCTTTTCGTCGGCGTCGGCCATTGCCGCGCTGATCTGTTCCCGCGGCACGTTGTGGAGAACGACTTCCAGGTCCTTGTTGTCCAGGGTGACGACATCCTCGAAGAGAAACATCCGCTTGCGGACCTCGTTGGAGATGGAGGGGCTGGATTTTGCCAGCTGTTCGAGGATCACCTTGGCCACCGCGTACCGGCTGGAACTGAGGATATCGGCCAGGGCGCGGTATCCGAGGACGGGGGTGTAGTCCTTGTGCAGCCGGACGATCTTGAGCTTTCTTTCCAGGAATGACTTTATTTCTTCGGCCAGGTCTTCGCTTTCGGTGAGGCCGGTCATCGCCCGGGCGATCTCAAGCTGTTTCTCTTCGTTCAACAACTCGATGGTCTCGCCGGCCGCCTTGGGGTCGATTTGGGCCATAACCGCCGCGGCCAGTTTCGCCTCCTCGTCCTCGATCAGTCTTACCAGGTCCTCCGGCGGCAGGGTTTTCAGGTACTTGAAAGGCTCCTCCAGTCCGCTTTGATCCGGGGTCTTTTCCAGCTGCTGGGCCATCAGGTCCTCGATATTTCCCAGCACCTCCACCACCTCCGGTGAAAATCCCCCACCCTCGCCGCCGGCAACTCCGCCCGCCGGCGCTCCCGCGGCCGGAGCAGCCGGCCCGGCCGCCCCCGGGGTCGGCGCGCCGCCCGGTCCGGCGCCGCCGCCCAGCGTCGCGATTTTTTTCTGTTCCTCGAGCATACTGGAGAGGGTGTCTCGGATCTGGCCGAGCAGGTCGTCCGACTCCTGGGGGGAGCGGCTCAAGATGTCCTTGATCTCGGCCAGGATCGAATCCACCTGCGAAGAAGCTTTCGGCAACCCCTGTTCCAGGAGTTGGCGGATTTCGCTCAGGGTCTCCCCATAGTCCCCTCCGGCGCCGCCGATCACCTGCTTGAGTTCTTCAATCTCTTCCCGGTGCCGCTTCCGGTCTTCATCGCTCAGGCCCGCCCCGAACCCCGCTCCCGGTTCTCCTCCCGGCGCCCCGGGAAGAACGGCGCCGCTCGGGGTCTTCAGTTTTCTGAGCGGGAAATAGATGGCGGCGATGAGAATCAGCAGGGCGGCCAGGGCCAGGATCGAGTAGAAGAGGTAGTTTTGCTGGAGGGCCGTCGGCGGAGCCGGGATCTCCCGCCAGGGCATCGGCACCACCCGGACCGTGTCGCCCCGGGCCGGCCGGATGCCGGCCCAGCGCGCGACCTCGGTCCGGACCTGCTCAAAGACATCCTCGCCCAGCCTTTCGTCGGCCCAGACCACGATATTCAGGCGGGCGATCGAGGGCGTCAGCGTCTCGGGGACGACGGCCGGCCCTTCGGGATCCTCCCGCGGTCCGACCACGCCGGGCATTCTTCTAAGCGCCGCCGTCCGGCGGGCTTCCTCGGGCCCCACCGGGCGGGTCAGCGTGACCTCGACCTGGATCATAGTCCTTTCCGGCCCGACCAGGGTATTGAGGCGGCTCTGCAGCCTCTCTTCGAGGGCGGTCGAGATCAGGGCTTCATCGGTTCTCTGCCAGGCGCCGGCGTTGAAAACGGCCGGAACGAACAGCAACAGCCCGCCCAGAACCGCGGCCGGGAGAAGTCTCTGTCGGAATGCGGCAAACATCTTAATCTTGCTCCGGGAGGACGGGTTCTTCGGTAATCCTTTCCCTTCCGGGTTCCTCCAGGCCGGGGTAACGGGGAACCAGCAGAACCATATCCGGGTAGATCCAGTCGGGGTGGAAGATCTGGTCGCGGTTGGCGTGATAGAGGAGCAGCCACTTATAGGGATCGTCGTAAACCTCCGGACGCCCCGCGATCGTCCAGAGGGTGTCGTTGGGACGGACCAGGTAAAGATCGGTCCGGGTGGGGACCAGTTCGACGTCCACCGGTCTCGGCGGGATCAGGTCGGGGTCCAGGATCAGCTCCTCCATCTCCTCCAGCTGGGCCTCGATCATTATCCGCTTGACCGCCTCTTCCTCCGCCCGGGCTCTTTCCGCCTCCAGTTCCGCCTCCAGCCGTTCGATCAGCTCTTCCATCCGCTTCTGGCGGGCTTCCTCCCGCTCCAGCCGGGCCAGCAGTTCCTCGCGCGCGACCACCTCTTCCGGGATCGGCGGTATTTCCTCGATCGGGTAGACTTCCCAGGGCGGGACCTCCTCGATCGGCGCCACGAAGAGAAATCCGCGGTTCCCCCATTCCCGCGGCCATTGCCCACCATAGGTGGCCAGCTGCGGGCTGTAAGGGTAATCCAGCGCCCGGTAGGTCCTTCCCGAACGCTTCCAGTGGCTCGGGACCCCGCGGCGGTCGGCCAGCTCGCCGGCGCGTCCACGGCCGGGCGGGAAAATGGTAAATATCAGCGTCGCGACTGCGATCGAAGAGAGAATCCGAGTCATAGCGGTAACTCCCGTAAAGACCCTACGTTTAACGTTAACTCAACTTGCCGACGGTGTCAACCACCGCTTGGGCGGGCCGGGATTGACGGCCGCGCGGCGGATGTTGTAAGCTTCGGTATATTATGCGGAAGCCGGTTGAATGGCAAGAATAAACTGACCGGGGGAACATTTGGAAACCAGAAGGCTGGTCAACATCATACTGATCGTTTCCTGGGCGCTGCTTTTTCTAATCGTGGTGTTGGCCCTGTTCAGGGATCGCCTCCCCGATTTCAACGTCTGGTTCGCCTCGCTTCGCCGCTCGGAAGAAACCCCCGCCCGCGTATTTCCCCGAATGAACCTGACGGGTTTTTCGCTTTCCTTCCGGGAGGCCGATCAGCTTCGCTTCTGGCGGACGGCGTCCGCCCGGGCGGAGCAGGCTTCAGGCGTCACCCGCGCCGGCGACAGCTGGGCGCGGGTGACGTTCTTCCCCGCGATCTCCCCCTCGTTTCATTTCAACTTCGAGGAGACCGGGGTGACCGACTGGAGGGAGGTGGAGACTTTTTTCTTCCGGGTCTTCAACCCCCAGGCCTGGCCGGTCGGGCTCAAGGTCAAGATCAAGGATACCGCCGGTAATTTCTTTCAGCGCGATCTTGAGCTTGACCCGTTCCTGGCGAGCGGGGTGGAGATTCCGGTCGCGAATGTGGCCCGGCGGCTGGACGTCGGCCGGATCGACTATCTCAACCTTTTCCTCTGGGAACCCGCTACCGAGACCCGTCTCTTTTTTACCGATTTCAGCTTCCTTCCCCCCGGAAAGCCTCCTCCGTCCGACGCCCTGGTGAATTTCTCCGGTCTGGAGTTCCCCCGTTCGGTCCCCGCGGGAAAGGCGGTGGAAGCTTCCTTTTATTTCACCCCGGCCGGAAGAATCGGCGAGGACTGGGAGCTGTGGTTGAGACTGGAGCGGGGAGGAACCATCCGCGAGCTCAAGCGAGTCGAGATTCCTTTTCCCACCAGCCGCTGGCGGGTAGGCCGGCTGGCCAAAGTCGGTCCCCTGGAGGTGACGATCCCCGAAAATCTTCCTCCCGGGGCTTACGGTCTGGAAGTGATCCTGGCCCGGATGCTGGAGCCCGACGGGCGCCGCCATTATTTTCAACCTTACCGAAATCCGGAGTTGGCCGGTCAGCGGGTGGCGACAATCGAGGTGACAACTCCCCTTCCGGATGATACGATTGCGGAGTAGACAATGGAGACCGCGGCGCGCGGCCTACTCCGCCCGCGCCGGGAACGGGCTGATGGAAACGAAGACAGGAGATGCCAAGATGAGATATTTCCCAGCGGTGGTTCTGCTTGTAGCGGGATTGTTGGTATTTTCGCCCGGAATTCGGGCTCAAACCGAGGTCCTCGACGAACCGCCGCGGGTCGTTTTCGAACGGCTGGACGTTCCCGAGACCGTCTCCTGGGATGAGATGTTCTCCGCGGATATCGCCTTCCGCCTGACCCGGCCGGTGGACGCCGACCTCAAAGTCTTCTTCCACCTGGTCCGGCCCGGTCAGGACCGCAGCGTTCTCAACGCCGACTTCTTCCCCCGGGTCGAGACCAGCGACTGGATCGTGGGGCAGATTATGCCGGCCGGGCCCTTCAACCTGGTGGTTCCGCGGGGAGTCGAGCCGGGGGAGTATGATATCCGCGCCGGCCTGATGGAGATCGTGCGCGAGGAGGACCGGGTTCGTTTTATCC
>PUNC01000187.1 GCA_003551625.1 PVC group bacterium
ACTGCCTCATATGCGATTTCTGTTCGTCAGGCCAGCGCTTTGCCTGCAGCTTCCTTCAGATCCCGCCTCGCGGCGGGCACCCTTGCCGTCCGGCTAACAGTTCCCCCTGTCGGGCCTGTAGAGGACTTTCACCTCCAAGTGGGTGCGCCCTGCCGGGCGCACCAAAGAAGAAGGGCGTTCGGCGAAGAACACAACCGAACGCCCCGAGTTTTTAAGGATGATGGGCGACGTAAAGGCCGGGCGGCTGGACGCGGTGATGGTGACGGCGCTCTCGCGCATCAGCCGGTCCACCCGGGACCTGCTGGAGATGATAGAGACCTTCAAGAGTTACGAAGTGGACTTCGTTTCCTTGAAGGAAGACTTCGACACGACCACCGCCCAGGGAAAGTGCTTCGTGACCATCGTGGCGGCGCTCAACGAGTTCGAGCGGGAGCAGACCAGCGAAAGAAACCGGGCCAGCGCCCTGGCCCGCGCGGAGAGGGGATTGTGGACCGCCGGGCAGGTCCTGGGCTTCGATATGCCGGAGGAGAAAGAACAGAAGGGAAGACTGGTAAAGAACGACCGAGAGGCCGCGATCGTCAATTTTTGCTTCGACACTTATCTCAAGTGCGGATCGATTCTCACCACCTGCGAGATCGTCAACGGCAAGGGATTCCGGACCAAGGAGTATATGACCCGGACGGGGAAGCTCCGGGCGGCGCGGAAGTTCGTCTATACCTCAATGCACAACATCCTCAACTGTTACGCTTATATCGGGAAAGTGGAGGTCAACAAGCGGAAGAAACACCAGGAGCAATCGAAACTGGCGGAAGAGGACAGATACCGGGTGGTTGACGCGGTTTGGAAAGGGATCGTGCCGGAGAAGAAGTTTTTCAAGGTCCAGCACCTGCTCAAGAAGAACTGCCTGCATAAACATAACGGGACCACCCCGTTGCGACACAACTACCTCCTCAACGGGGGATTGCTTCATTGCCGGCGGTGCGGAAACGTGATGAAGGGAATCAGCGGGACGGGAAAGCTGAAGAAAAAATACTTTTACTACGTGTGCGTAAACCGGGCCTGCCGTTTCAAGGTCTCGGCCGGCGAGGTCGAGAGGGTTCTGGTGGAAAGGATCAGGAAGCTGGCCGAGAGCCCGGTATTGATGGAAAAGCTGGTCAGGAGCAATAACAGCCGACTCCGAGCACACCTTCCCGAGCTTCAGAAAAGGCGTCGGCTGCAGGTTTCCGAGCTGGAGAAGGTGAAAGGTAAAGCAAGAGCGATAATGGAGCGCTACCTGGGGGAAGTAGAGGGGCCGGGGGCCGTCTTCATCCGTGAGGAACTGGATGAGCTGGGCCGAAAGCGGGAGGAGATCGAGGAGTCGATCCGGGCGGTGGAGAGGGATATCGAGAGGATAGAGAGGAAGTCGGTCGATAGGGAGCTGATGCGGATAGCGTTCCGGCGTTTCGATGAGTGCTTCAACAAGATCAAGCCGTATGAGCAGAAGGATCTGATGCGGCTGGTATTCGGGAGGGTGGAGCTGGGAGAGACAGAAATCAAGATCGGGATGAGGAACGTGGGCGAGGACGTGAGCCGGCTTTTTGAGCCATCCCCGGAAAGAAAAGAGCGCGGGATACCCCGCGCTCTGAGACATCGGTCATATGACCCCAACGGGAGTCGAACCCGTGCTGCAGGCTTGAAAGGCCTGTGTCCTAACCACTAGACGATGGGGCCTTGACTAAACAACTATAACACGATTAACCGTGCTGCCCCGACCGAAGGTCGGGGTGTCCTAACCACTAGACGATGGGGCCTAATAAATTCAACGCTTTGAAGCGGTTGAATTTATTATCAGTTTCGCATTCCGGCCGCGACAATTCAACTCCGCAGCTCGTCTCTGTGAAAATTTCGAAAAAGGACGGGCTTGAGCCTGAGGCTCAACCGCTTCCGACGGAAAATCCCGGCGCCGCGAAGAGCATAAAATTTACCGGGAGGAAAATTTTATATCTCCAGCAGCTCCTTCTCCTTCTTTCCGGCCAGCTCGTCGATCCGGCCGATATACTCGTCGGTCTTGTCCTGGACGACCTTGAGCAGGCGGAACTTCTCGTCCTCGGGAAGTTCGCCGTCCTTGAAGAGTTTCTCAATCTCGTGATTGGCCTCCCGGCGGAGATTCCGGACCGAGACCCGGCCCTCTTCGGCCAGCCGTTTTACCACCTTCACCAGGTCCTGGCGGCGCTCCTCGCTCATCTCCGGTATCGGCACCCGGATGATTTTCCCGTCGTTGATCGGGTTAAGGCCGACGTTGGCCTTCAGAACCGCCTTCTCCACCGCCGAGAGCGCGCCCGGATCCCAGGGCTGGATGACCAGCAGGCGGGGCTCGGGGGTGGAAAGGCCCGCCAGATCGCGCAGCCGGGTCCGGGTGTCGTAATAGTCCACCATAATATTCTCCACCAGGGCGGGGGAGGCCTTGCCCGTCCGGATCGAGGCGAATTCATTCTCGACCACCTCGACCGATTTCATCATCTTAAGTTCGATTTCGTCGATTACATCGTCCGCTTTCATCATTTTTCCTCCTTACCACACAGAACATTCAGCAAACCGGCAAGGCTCTCTCCGTCGGATACCGCCGGAGAGGGGCTCGCACTTCAATGCCGGGGACTTGATCAACACCAGACCGGCGAGGCTCTCGCCTCGCACTCCACAATAGAGCGAAGATTCAAGGTCAATCGGCCAGCAGCGACCCGATCTTTTCGCCGGTAAGAACTTTTCTCAGCGCCCCCGGCGCGAAAAAGTCGAAGACGATCACCGGTACCCGGTTGGCGCGGGCCAGACCGAGGGCGGGCCAGTCCATTATGTTCAACCCCAGCCGGATCGCCTCCTCATAGCTGATCCGCTCGAAGCGCCGGGCGTTGGGGTCGATCTTGGGGTCGGCCGAGTATACCCCGTCGACCTTGGTGGCCTTGAGCACCGCCTCGGCGCCGGTGTCGCAGGCCCGGAAGAGCGCCGCGGTATCGGTGGAGACAAAGGGATTGCCGGTGCCGCCGGAAAAGATCGCGATCTCTCCGGCCTGGAGCGACTCCACCGCCCGGCGGGGATGGTAACGCTCGGCCAACACCCCGACGTCGAGGGAGGAGAAGAGCCGGGCCTTCAGGCCGGCTCCTTCCAGGGCTTCCCGCAGGGCCAGGCCGTTGATCACGGTGGCCAGCATCCCCATCTGGTCGGCGGTTACCCGACCGATGCCCATCGCCTGGGCGGTCACGCCGCGGATCAGGTTTCCGCCGCCGCCCACAACCCCGACCTGAACTCCCAGATCGGCGGCGGATTTGAAGTTCTCGCAGAGAAAGGCGAGGGCGGCGGGATCGAAAACCTCGCCTCCTTTCCGGCCCAGGGTCTCGCCGCTCAGCTTGAGGATGACGCGCTTGAAGACCGCCCGGCCGGAAACCATCATTTCTCTCCCAGGCGCCAGCCCGCGAAATCCTTGATCTCCAGGGGCTCCCCGGAAGAGCGTTGCTTGAGGTAATCCCTGACCGAGAGCTTGGGATCGCGGATATACGGCATATCGAGCAGGCAGACCTCGGAGAGCCGCTTGCGCCACTTCCCGGCGGCGACCTTGTCCCTTACCTGCTCGGGCTTGTCGGCGGCCTGCTGCCGGAAGATTTCCATCTCGCGGCGGACCACCTCCTCCGGAACGGAACCCTCGTCAAGATACTCGGGCCGGCTGACGACAACCTGCATCGCCACTTCCCGGGCGGCTTCCGGGTCGGCGCGGTTCAGTTCAACCAGCGCGGCGGCCCGGCCGTTGTGGTGAAGATAACCTTCAACGAACCCCTCCCGGCGCCAGTGAAGGACGCGGCCGAGGACGATCTTCTCCCCGGTCCGGCCGGAGACTTCCTTCACCCGCTCTTCCGTTGGCGGCGCGGCGGCGACCTCCTCGCCGGAATTCCAGACCTCTTCCAGCAGCCAATCGGCCAGTTCCCGGAAATCCTCGGTACGGGCGACGAAATCGGTCTCGCAGTTCAACTCGACCAGGGCCGCCCGGCCGTCCTCGGAAGCGACCCTCATCCGGATCAGCCCCTCTTTGGCTTGCCGGCCGACGCGCTTGGCCGCCCGGACCTGCCCTTCCACCCGAAGACGGTCGATCGCCTTGTCCAGGTCGCCTCCGGTTTTTTCCAGAGCCTGCTTGCAGGCCAGGATGCCGGCCCCGGTTTGTTCACGCAGTTCCTTGATTGTCTCGAAATCCGTATTCATTTTTTCCCTTCTTGATTTTTCTCTTCTCCGGAATCGCCGCCCTCGTCATCGGCGGCCGCGGCTTCGTCTCCGGCCGCGGGAGCAGGCGGCTCCTCCGCGGCCGGAGGGGCCGGGGTTTCTTCGGCGGGAGCGGGCGGCGCCTCGGCGGCGGAAGGTGTCCCTTTCTCTTCAGGCTCCGCGGCCGCGGCCTTCTCCTTCTTCGTTTTCTTCGCTCCCGCTTCCGGGGCGGGGGCGCGGCGGGCCAGACCGGCGGCGACCGCCTCCCCGATCTTGGTTATGAGCAGACGGGTGGACTTGATGCCGTCGTCGTTGCAGGGGATAAGGTAATCGACCATCTCGGGGTCGCAGTTGGTGTCGATCAGGGCCACCACCGGAACTCCGAGGCGGTTGGCTTCCCGCAAGCAGTTGGCCTCCCTCATAATATCGATCACCACCACCGCGCCCGGCGGTTCCTTCATATTCCTGATGCCGTCGAGGTTGCGGTGGAGCCGGTTCTCTTCCCGGCGAAGAGCGGCGATCTCCTTCTTGGACCGGCCCTCGGCCTTGCCTTCCCGCCGGATGGCCTCCAACTCCTCCAGGCGCTCGACGCTGGAGAGAATCGTCCGGAAGTTGGTCAGGGTCCCGCCCAGCCAGCGCTCGATGACGTAATACTGGCCCAGTTTCTCGGCGGTCTCCTTGACGATCTCGCGGCACTGCCGCTTGGTGGCCACGAAGATGACGTCTTTTCCTTCCGCGACCGTGCCCTGGATAAAATCAAGCGCGCGCTCCAGCAGTTTCTTGGTCTTGCGCAGGTCAATGATATGGACCCGGTTGCGCGTCTCGAATATGTACTCCTTCATCTTCGGGTTCCAGCGCCGCGACTGGTGCCCGAAGTGCACGCCGTGTTCAAGCAATTCCTTGATGCTGACCGAAGTCACGTCTCCTCCCTGTTGTGGATGCTGTTTAAACAAGCCGATTCCCGCCCGAAACCGGCGGATGGATCCCCACGGGCGGCCTCAAACCACGAAGGCCGAAAACCCGTGGCAACTATGTAAATACCCGCCTTTGCTAAAGTTTCGGCGGGATAACTATAACAGAGCGAATCGAAATCGCAAGTTTTTTCAGGGTCACGCCCCGACGGCGAGATCCATTGTTTCAGCGAGCAGCTTTTCCAGCTTACGGCAGTAGTCTTCCCGTTCTTCCCGGCTGATCCCCCCCGGAACCCGCAGCGGGGCGGAGAAGGCCGCCCGAACCCGGCCGCCGGGCAGCGGGATCCGCAGGTGGTCCCAGCTGCGGCGCAGGATCAGTTTCAGGTCGCCGTGGGTCGCCACCGCCACGATCGGCGAGCCGGTGGACGAGGCCAGGGCCACCACCCCCTCCTGGACGCGGTAACGGGGTCCGCGGGGCCCGTCGGGAGTGACCACCACGTCCCAACCCCGGCGCAGGCTCCGGAAAAGATTGAGCAGCGCCCGGCGCCCTCCCCGGCTGGAAGAACCCCGGATCGGACGCAACCCGAACTTCTCGATCACGCCGCCGATCAACTCGCCGTCCCGGCTCTGCGAGGCGATGACCGCCATCCGCCGGTCCGCCAGCCGGCGGGAATAGAGGACGGGCATAAAGAGCAGCTGGTTATGCCAGAAGGTGAAGATAACACTCTGCCCCGACTCGAGCAGCGGCGGGAAGGCGGGATCTTCCCGGATCGAAAAGCGGGCGGTCTTCTCCAGGAGCTTGAGGTAACCGGCGCCGAGCTTGATCAGGACTCCGGTAACGCCCGGCCGCTCAGGTTTCAGCGCTGCCATCGTTTGCCGCCGGGACCGGATCAGGTTTCAAACTGCATCTCGTAGAGACGGCGGTAAGGACCCTCGACCGCCATCAGTTCATCGTGCCTCCCGACCTGGGCGACCCGCTTGTTCTCCAGGACCACGATCCGGTCGGCGTGGCGGATCGTGGAGAGCCGGTGGGCGATCACGAAAACGGTCCGGTTGGTCATCAGGCGGATGACCGCCTCCTGGACCAGCTTCTCCGATTCAGCGTCCAGAGCCGAGGTGGCCTCGTCGAGGATAAGGATCGGAGGGTCTTTCAGAATCGCCCGGGCGATCGCGATTCGCTGCCGCTCCCCGCCCGAGAGCAGATATCCCCGCTCGCCGATAACGGTATCGAACTGGCGGGGCATCTTCATAATGAAATCGTAGGCGTTGGAGAGCCGCGCGGCCTCTTCTACCTTCTCCCGGGGCATTCCCCTCTTGCCGTAGGAGATGTTCCGGGCGACGGTGTCGTTGAAGAGGATCACCTCCTGGGTGACCAGGCCGATCTGGGAACGGAGGGAGTTAATGGTCACGTCCCGGATATCGACGCCGTCGATCTCGATCCTCCCCTCGACCGGGTCGTAGAAACGGGGAATGAGATTGACCAGGGTGCTCTTGCCCACGCCGCTGGCCCCCACGATCGCCACGATCTCGCCCCGGTTGACTTCCAGGTTGATGCCTTCCAGAACCGGAACCCCGCCGTTGTAGCTGAAGCCCACGTCGCGGAAGCCGACGCGGCTCTGGATCGGGGGAAGATCCACCGCCCCCGGTTTGTCTTTTACCGTGCTCTCCAGGCTCAATACCCCGGCGATTCTTTCCGCGGCGGCGGCCGATTTCTGGATCTTGTTGTTGGCTCGGCTGATCAGCTTGATCGGCCGCGGAATCGAACCCAGGCAGACCATATAGATGATGAACTGGGCGGAGTCGATCTGACGGGCCAGGATATACTGCCCCATCACGATAAAAACAACCGCGGTGCTCAGCACCACCACGATCTCGGTCACCGGCGAGAGGAGGGCGTCGCGGCGGGCCATCTTCATCAGCAGCCGGTAGAACCGGTTATTGGCCCGGTAGAAGCGCCGCTTTTCATATTCCTCCATACAGAAAGCCTTCACCACCCGGACTCCGGAAAGCGCTTCCTGCAGCATCGAGCTGATATCGGCGATCTTCTCCTGGGAACGGGTGGAAAGATTCCTGATCTTGTTGCCGATGTAGACCACCGGCGGCATCAGAACCAGCAGCAGGCCGAAGACGATCAGGGCCAGCCGCCAGTAGATCAGGACCGGCAGGGAGATGAAGACCAACAGGTCGAAGAGGTTCTTGAGCAGCTTCTCCGTTCCTTCCGAGACCCCCTGGCTGAGAACCTCGGCGTCATAGGTTACCCGGGCCATCAACTCGCCGGTGCGCTTTTCGCTGTAGTAATCCAGCGAGAGGTCGTGGAGGTGCGAATACAGCCGGTCGCGGGTATCGCGGACCACCCGGTGGCCGATGAAACGCAGGGTGACGTCGCCCAGATACAACAACACGCTGCGAACCGCGGTAACCACCACCACGAACATAGCCAGCATAAAGAGCAGCCGACGGCTGGGGATGGAGTTGATCCAGACGGTGAACTCGTCGATCCAGCCCTGGACCGCCTCGGGAAGGCCGACCGAAAGACTGAAGACGAAGGGGTCGCCTTCAACAATCCGCGACCAGAAGGGAAGAATGGTGAGAAACCCGATTCCCTGGAGGACCGAGACCAGGAACGACAGGAAGATCGCCAGAACCAGGTAAAGATTGTAACGTCGCAGAAAAGATATGATCAACAGGTACGACTTCATCGGTCAACCGCGACCCCGTCGGGAGCAAGATTTTCTAAAATGATCCGGGCGGCCCGGGCGGCGGCGCCCGGCCCGCCGAGTCTTTCCCGGACGGCGGCCAGGCTTTCCAGCATCCGGTCCCGTTCCCTGCCCGGGGAGAGGTAATCTTCCGCGGCGGCGGCTATCAGCCGCGGGCGCGCGCGGAACTGCACGAACTCCGGAACCGCCGGACGGCCCAGAATCACATTAACCAGGCTGATGTAAGGAATCTTAATCAAGGCCCGGGCGATTAACCAGCTTAAAATACTCAGCCGGTAAACCACGACCACCGGGGTTTTCAATAAAGCCGCTTCCAGCGTCACCGTTCCCGAAGCCGCGAGCGCCAGGGAGGAGGCGGCAAGCGCCTCCCGGGCGCGGCCCTCGATCACCCGGACCGTCAGGCGGCGGCCGGCCAAAATCTCTTCCACCTGCTGTTTAAGCTCCGGATCGGCCAGGGGAAGAAGAAACTCCGCCCCGGGGTGGGCGCGGGCGATGATCCCGGCGGCGTCCGCCAGGATGGGAAGCAGCCGGCCGATCTCGGAGCGGCGGCTGCCGGGAAGAAGAGCGATCGCCGGGCGGCGGACAACTCCGAGGGCGGCGGCCGCGGAGTCGGGAGTCAGTTCCCGATCCAAGCCGTCCAGGATCGGATGGCCCACGAATTCGGCGTCCAGTCCGTGGCGGGCGAAAAACTCCTTCTCGAAGCGGAAGACCACCAGAAGCTTGTCCACGTCCGCCCGGATCCGCTTGATCCGGCGCCGTCCCCAGGCCCAGACCTGGGGGGTGATGTAATACAGGACCCTGACGCCCCGGCGGCGGGCGACGCGGGCGAAACGCAGGTTGAAACCGGGGTAGTCGATCAGCACCACCGCCGCCGGGCGGCGACGGTCGAGCTCCCCAAGCAGGGAATGGAATACCCGGCGGTAATGCCGGAGGCTCTTGAAGGCCTCCCAGAAACCGACGATCGAACCGGGGGAAATCCGGTGGACCAGGCTCACGCCGGCCTCCGCCATCTTCTCCCCGCCCATCCCGAACAATTCAATTTCCGGCCGCAGCTCCCGCAGCCGGCGGCAGAGACGGCCGGCGTGGAGGTCGCCGGAGGATTCCCCGGCCAGAACCATCACCACCGGCCCGCCGCCTTTTCCATCGCCTGCCAATGTATTCAACCCCTTAACCCGGATTATTCATAATGGAATGCCGTCCGGACAGACCCTTTTCGAGTGAGGGATGGATAGCGATCTGTCATCCCCCCTCACTCCTCCGCGGCCTCCTCCAGCCGCTGGAGTTTTTTGATCTTTTTCTGCGATCGGCCCACTTCCTTGATGATCGCCATGGCCAGGGTGAGGGCCTCCAGACCGTGTTCGGCCGGAACCTGCGGACGGCCGCCGAGACGGACCGACTCGATGAAAGAGCTGATCTCCATCTTCAGGGGCTCGCCCTTGGGAACGGGCAGGTCGTCGAAAACGATCTCGCCCTGGTCCTTCCGGTAAACCCGGGCCCGCTGCTTCATATAGTTGACCGATATGTAGGCGTCATCCTGGAAAACGTTCAGCCGGCGCAGCCGTTGCGGGCTCACCCGGCTGGTGAAAAGATTGGCCACGCAGCCGTTCTTGAATTTCAGGCGGGCGTGGGCGATATCCTCGCTCCGGCTGAGAATCGGCATCCCGATCGCTTCCACCGATTCCAGCGGCGAAGAGACCAGATGGAGGATTATATCCAGGTCGTGGATCATCAGGTCCAGGACCACGCCCACCTCGGTACCGCGAAGCTGGTAGGGAGCGTGGCGCTGGCATTCGATGAAACGGGGCTCTTTCAATATTTTTTCCAGGGCGAGAACCGCCGGATTGAAACGCTCCACGTGCCCCACCTGGATAAGCAGGTTCTCCTTCTCCGCCAGCTTGAGCAGTTCCCGGGCCTGGACGTCGGTTTCGGTGATTGGCTTTTCCAGCAACAGGTTGAAACCCATCTCCAGAAGCCGGAGGCTGATATCGTAATGATGGTTGGTGGGAACGACCACGCTCACCGCCTCGACCTCGGAAGGGATATCCCCGATCGAGGCCAGCGGCCGGGTCCGGTATTGCCGGGCGACCTCGCCGGCCCGGTCGAAGTCGGTGTCCACCACCCCGACCAGGTCCACCCCCGGCAGCTCGCTGTAAATGCGGGCGTGGCGGGAACCCAGGTGGCCCACCCCCACGACCGCGGCTTTAACCTTGTCCATGGCTTTTGTTATCCGAAATACCGGCTTGAATCCCGCCGAAACAGCTGTTCAGCCGATCAGGCGGAGAAGAATCTCGGCTTCGCTGACCAGTTCCTTCCCGACAAACGCCCGGACCCTGGTCTTGAGCAGCTTCCCCTTCAACCGCAACACCTCCGCCTCCAGCAGCAGGGTATCTCCGGGAACCACCGGCTGCCGGAACTTGGCCCGGTCCGCGGCCAGGAAGAAGGCCTTCTGACCCCAGGCTTTGGCGGACTGGAGGAGCAACAGGCCGCTCAACTGAGCCATCGCCTCGATGATCAGAACTCCCGGCATAACCGGGAGATCGGGAAAATGGCCGGGGAAATACGGTTCGTTGACGGTGACGTTCTTGACCGCCCGGGCACTTTCACCGGCCTTAAGCTCCAGGACCCGGTCGATCATCACCATCGGGAAACGGTGGGGAAGGTATTTCAATATCTCGTCGATCCCCATCGCGCCGTCCGGATTTTTCGGCGGGGTCAGGGGAGGGCAATCGTTCATCATTCCACCTCCTCGATGATCGCGCGCGCGGCGCGGTGATTGATGCCGTGGCCCGGCCGGAACGCCCTTACCCGGGCCCGGGGCGGGCCGCCGGCCAGAAAGAGGTCTCCCAGAAGGTCGGCCGCCTTGTGCCGGGCGAATTCGTCGTTGAACCTCAGCCCCCCCCGGCTGATCACGGCCGGACCGGCCACGACCACGGTGTTGTCCAGTGCGGTTCCTCGGATCAGCCCCTTCCGGAGCAGAAGCTCCGCCTCCTCGACGAAACCGAAGGTGCGGGCCGGCGCCAGCTCCCGCTTAAAAGACTCCTTCTCGAGCCTCCAGGCGAAAATCTGGTCGGGCCGGCCGGGAAGCTCGATCCGGCATTCCAAATTCAAGCCTTCGTCCGGCTCGAGCACGATCCAGGAGCCGCCGTCTTCAACCCGGAGCGGCCGGGAGATCTCCGGAAGACGGCGGGGCCGGTCCTGCGATCGCAGTCCGGCCGATTCAATGATCCGGACAAACTCCAGG
>PUNC01000001.1 GCA_003551625.1 PVC group bacterium
CTCCAGTGGAGGAAAGCGGCGTCGCCCAGCATCCCGTAGCCGGATTGGACCCGGAGTTGCAGGTTGCGGATGATCTCCCAGCGGGCCAGGAAAAGGTTGTCCGGCGAGTCGATCGAACGCTGGTTTTCGATGTAGAAGTTGCGGCTGAGCGACCAGCGAATCCGGACGGCGTCGTGCTCCTCGGCCCCCTCGAGATCGGTGAAGTCGACCTGGATGGTCCCGAGAAAAGTCGTCAGGCCGGTCAGCAGGTCGAAGAAGCCGGGCTGCCCCTGGATTACCCGAAGGCCGTTGGCGATCTGGAGGGCCTGGAGACCGGTCAGCTGGGAGGCCGGCCGGCCGAAGATGATCCGGGCCAGGATCTCGTCGTCGGGATAAGGCGGCTGGGAGGAGATCAGAACCTCGGGCTGGGTGACCGGGCCGACCACCTGGAGATTCATGATGATGTCCCGCTTCACGATCCGGGCGTTGATCGCGAGCTGGGGGAGGGGGGGGTACCCGCCGTCCATCATCACGGAAGAGTCGTGAAGCCGCATCTCTTCACCCATAAATATAAAGATTCCGTCGAGCAGGGTGAGTCCCCCCCGGATTTTCGGTTCGGCGGCGCGGCCGGTGACGAGGATGTCCGCCGACCATTCCGAATCAAGCCCTCGTCCCTTGACGATCACGTTGTCCGGGGCGGTCAGCCGGAGATTGAGAGAGATGCCGTCCAGGATGGGAGCGGGGCGGGCGGGCGGGCGCGGCTTCTCCTCCTCCGGCCGGTTGATCTCGATCACCTCGATCTCGGGGACGGCCGCCGCCACCCGGGTGGGAATCCTCCCTTCGGCGTGGCGGAGCTTGACTCTGCCGGTCAGAAGGCTGTTTTCCAGGGAACCTTCCAGCGTGATCTCGCCCGTTGCGATGGCCGAGAACATCTCCGTGTCCACCAGCAGGGCGTCTTCGATCCGCAGGGTGTATGAGGAAGGGTAGCCCTCGGAAGGGGAGAGTCTGGTCCGGCCGGAAAGCGATATCCGGCCCCGGTCCGGGAACTCCCGGGTCCGGTCGGCCAGGGGGGTGAACCTGACGCCCGGAATCAGCCTGGTCCAGCCGAGAATGAGGGGCCGGGCGGGCCGGGGGGTGCGCGCGGAGAATTCTTGGAGCTCCAGCCGCTCGTCCTCGATCTTCAGGCCGGCCGAGATTTGGTGTAAAGCGGTGCCGGTGACGAGGTTTTGGTATTCGCCGTTGGAGACGACGACCGAACCGCGGGGGGAGGGATCGGCCCAGGTCCCGCCAATTTCGAGCTCGATCTCCGCCTGCCCCCCCAGCGTCTGTCGGGAGAGGGCGAGAAGATTGTTGAGAAAGGAGAGGGGAATCCCGGCGGCGAGCGAGCCTTTCAATTCCCCGTCCCCCGGCAGTGAAAGCGACAGCGGCGCGGTCGTAAAACTGGCGTCGGCGGAGAGGTCGCCCTGAAGGTGGAAGCCGCGCTCTCCGCTTCCTTTAAGGTCAATGGTCAGACGATCTTCGGCAAGTCGGCCGGCCAGGTTGATGTCGCGCCTTTGGCCGGGAGCGAGAACCAGCCCGGGGATGGTGTAGCCCAGGATATTGAGGTCGAGCTCGGCCCGGGGTTCGCGCTCGTCGCCGGCAATTATCAGACGGGCGGTCAGATGGCGGAAAAGATCTCCCGGGTCGGGATCGTCCTCCCGGGAAGGAGGAGTGGCCACGTTGTCGGCTTCCAGGCCCGCTTCGCCTCGAAAGTTCCCGAAAATGTCGGCCAGCGCGGCTTCCAGCAGGATCGATTCGGCCAGAAGACCCGGCGCGGCCAGATCCCGGCCCCGGAAGCGGAGAGAGAGGTTCTGCCCGCCGTCTTCAATCGAAAGGCGGGCGGAGAGATCGCCTTGCCCCCGCCAGCCCGGAAGGGGAGGCTCTTGGATGGCGGCGGTCAGATCTCCCTCGGCCAGGAGGCGGTCGAGGTCGAGGATGAAATCCCCCCTTAAATCAAAGCGGTTCCCGGAGCTGAGGGCGAGACCGGTCTCGACCTTTCGGCGGGGCCCCTCGGCCCGGAAATGAAACGAGAGCGGTCCGGGGGAGCCGGGGAAGAGGAGGGCCCCCATCATTCCTCCGGCGTCTTCCTCCAGCTTCAACTCGGCCCGGATCCGGGAGAGATCGGCGGCGCCGGCGGCGGAGATGGACAGCGTGCCGCCGTCCCGCCGGAGCGGGTGAAGGGCCAGTTCCGCCCGGGAGTCGGCGCCGGCGTCGTTGGAGACCTGCCCTTCCAGCGAGAACTCCGACCGCCGGCCGAGCAGGGAATCGGAGACCGTCAGGTTTCTTACCGCGAGCCGGTCCACCGTGAAGGAGGGGATCCCGGCGGGAGTGAAAGGTTTGCCGGCCGTTTTCCCGCCGACCGGACCGCCGCCGGGAAGGCGATGCCAGGTGACGCGCTCCACCGTCACCCGTTCCGCGTGAAGGCGGAAGGAGAGCAGTTCAAGCAGGTCGAGCCGGACCCGGGCGTCTTCAATCACCATCCAGTCCCCCTCGGGATCGCCCAGCCGCAGCTCGCCCAGACGGACCCGGAAGGGGATGAACCCGGAGATCCGGCGGAAGCCGATGGTCGTTCCGGGGCTGCTGGCAATCCGGGACAGGCCGTCGGCCAGCATCCTTTTCCCGGGCGCGGTCTGAATCAGGATCACTACCGCCGCGGCAAGGAAGATCAGCGCCACGAGCAGGCGGAAGAGGTGCCGGAAGATAAGGCGGATCAACCCTGGACGCTTTTTGCTTTCGGAGGTGTTGCTCTTCATTTTGCGGCTAATAGATCTGGGCGATGCTGACATAGACGTGAAAGTCGCTGTCGATTTCATCGCGCTTATCGATGGGGAAGGCGATGTCGAGGCCGATCGGGCCGATGGGAGTGAAGTAACGCAAACCCCCGCCGGTTCCCCATCGGATTTCGTCTCCCCAGCGGGGCGCGCGTTCAATGAAGGCCGCGCCGCCGTCGAGGAAAGCGGCGACCCCGAAGTCGCCGATAATCCGGCAGTTAAGTTCGAAGTTGCCGGTGAGAAGCGAAAGCCCTCCCACCGGTCTATCCCCGACCAGCGGCCCCACCATCTGATGGCCGTAACCCCGGATCGAATTCGCTCCCCCGGCGTAGAATCTCAGATCGGCCGGGATCTCCATCAGGTCGGCGTCGGGCAGCCCGCCGAGGGTGATCCGGGCCAGGGCGGTCAGGAAGGGGAGACCGGGAACCCGGAGAAGGAAGTTGCCGGTGGCCGTCGTCTTGATAAAGTTGCGGTCGTTCCGCAGGTCGAAGTAGGGTTCGCCCTGGAGAAGGATGAGGGCGCCCGCCCTCCGGAAGGGCTGTTCCCCGCCGGCCCGGAGCTGGACGCTCAGGGGAAAAGAGAGCAGGTTGTATTTGTTCTCCCGGTTGAACTGCTTGCCCCGGTCGTAGGTGAACGCCGGGCCGCCGCTGACCACGAAATTGTCGGTGAACTCCCGGCGGAGCAGAGCCGATCCGCGGATCCGGTAGCTGTCGTAGGCCCGCGGCTGGTCGTAAACCGGCTGGAAGGTGAGATTGAACGACTGATCGGGATGGAGAAAGGTCGGAAGCCGGAACAAGCCCTCGGCGTAAAAAAGCTCTTCGCTTCCGAAAAATCGCGCCCGCAGCAGCTCTCCCCGTCCGAAGAGATTGCGGTCCTCCCAGGAGACGGCCCCTCCGAAACCGATATCGGTGCTGTAGCCGGCTTCCAGGCCGATGGTGTGGGGGTCCCGCTCCCGCAGGTTGACCAGGACATCAAGCGGGCGGAGCGGTTCGGGTTCTCCCTCCTCCGGTGCCGGTGTCGCCGCGGCCTCTTCGATTGAAACCAGTAGGGTGGTGAAGAGCCCGGTTCGGGCCAACCGGTTGCGGAACGTCTGCACCAGAACGGGGTTGTAGAGTTGGCCTTTCTCCCAGGGGATCAGCCGCCGGACAAATGTTTCCCGGACGTTCTCGAGGCCGATGAAGGTTGTTTCGGCGAAAGCCGAACGGGGTCCGGGATCGACCCGGTAGGTGACCGCGACCGAGTCGGAGGCGTAGTCCACCACCACCTCCCGGTCGATAAGTTCCGCCGAGGCGAAGCCGCGCCGGCGCAAGTAATCCATCAGGGCGGATTGGGCGTTGAGAATGGCGGTCGAGCTCCCGCGAGATCCGATCGGGAGCAACCTTTCTTCCCGGCCGGGACTGATCAGCTCTTCCGGGATGGGTGGTCCGACATTGACGACCTTGACCGATCTGACCGGGAATGGTGGTCCGGTCTCGACCAGGAAGTAGAGCCGGGGAGTATTCTGATGGTCCTTGATTTCGATCTCGATCGTGGCCCGGTAGTAGCCCTTGGCCCGGAGAATATCATTCATCTTCCGCCTGTCGTCGCGGGCGATCGCTTCCAGGAGCAGGAAACTTGGCGGCGGGGAGTCGCGATAGGTAACGGCGGTGGAGGCGTCCCAGAGCAGCTGCTCCAGTTCGCGCGTCTTCTCGCCGCGAAGGTGGATCGATACCGAGTAGGGCCGGACCTCGCGGCCGGCGGCCGTTCCGGCGAAGGCCAGCAATCCTCCCGCAAGCAAGATCAAACGAAGCCTGTTCATAAGTGACGTATTACCGGTTTCCGTCCGGCCGGCGGCCGGGGGTCGATTCGCGGTGTCTGGTGGGTATTATAGGACCGAAGGGCGGAATTTCTAAACGGCTAAATTAGGTTCCGCGGTTTTTGGGGCCGCTTTCTTTTCCCGGCCGCGAAGAACCTTCCTGTTCCTTCAGAGTATTCTTTTCCGTGCCATTCGTAAAAATCAAGACTTTCCGGAATAATCCCGCTCAAGTAAAATCTATATATAAGCTTACCATCCATTTCAATTTTTTCGTCTCCAAGGGAGGTTTGGCTATGAGCGAGATCAAGGTGGAGAGAAATCCGGATCCGGAAAGACTGCGTGAGCTGGGAGTTTCATCCTGGGGAGTCTGGACCAAGGAGGTCTCGAAGTTTCCGTGGCATTACGACGAGTCCGAGACCTGCTATTTCCTCGAGGGCGACGTGGTCGTAACGCCCGAAGGGGGAGAGCCGGTGCGGGTCGGGAAGGGCGATCTGGTTACCTTCCCGGAGGGAATGGACTGTGTCTGGGATGTCCGTCGTCCGGTCCGCAAGCACTACCGTTTCGGTTAGACCGATTTCTGAGTGGTGTAAACATTCATAAAACCTGCCGAGCGGGAGTCAGAAGACTATTATGCTGGGCGCCCAGGCGGCCACCCGGATTCTTTTCCCGGGCGCGAGCCGGTGACGGATGGAGATAAAGGCGGGGAACTTGAGTTCCAGGTCCCAGGCTCTAGGGCTGCCGTCGATCTTGAAGCGCATCAGGCAGTATTCGGGAAAAGCGAAGAGAGAGACGATCTCCCCGCTGAAGAGGTTTGCGCGCAGGGCGTCGCGGACGGGCGTGTCTTCCCGGATAACCTTGAGATCCTGCGGACGAAGGCAGACCTCGGCCGTCTCCGCGGCCGGCGCCGGCCCGGGCGGGGCGACCCGAAAATGGCCCAGGTCCACCGCCCAGCCGCTCTCCGTCTTCACGATTGGGCCGGCGAAGATGTTACGGTAGTTGAGGTAGCGGGCCACTTCGGGACTGCCGGGCCGCTCGAAGATCTCCTCCCGGGAACCGCTCTGCCTGATCTTCCCGTCGATCAGGACGCTGATCCGCTCGCCCAGCGTGTAGGCCTCGTCGAGGTGGTGGGTGATGTGAATGACGGTGACCCCGATCTCCCCGGCCGCCCGCTTCAGCTCTAACCAAAGGGAACGCCGGGAGCCCTCGTCGACGGCCGAAAACGGCTCGTCGAGCAGGAGGAGCCGGGGCCGGGCGAGGAGGGCCCGGGCCAGGGCCGTCTTCTGTTTTTCCCCGCCCGAGAGTTCGCGGACCCTTCGCTTCCGGAGACTTTCGATCTTGAGCAAAGAGAGCAGACCCTCCAGGTCCCGATGGGCCCGGGCAGAGGAAATCCGGCCGGATTTGAGGGAGAAGAGAATATTTTGCTCGACATCGAGGTGGGGGAAGAGGGCGTAATTCTGAGGGAGATAGCCGAGTCGCCGCCGTTCCGGAGGGAAGCTCGTGATCTCCTCTCCGCCCAGAAGGATCCGGCCGGCCGAGGGGGAGAGCAGCCCCAGTACGCATTTGATCAGGGTCGATTTTCCGCTCCCGGTCGGCCCCAGGAGAAGATGGTATTCCCCACCGGGAACGGAGAGGCTCACTCCCCGGAGGGAAAAATCCCCCACGACGCAGTCAAGCGAATCGATGGCCAGGTTCGGACTATCCATAGTTAAGGAAGCGGATTTTCCTTACCGCGAAGAGGGTGGAGAGGGAGACGGCGACCAGGATCAGGATAAAGGCCACGGCTCCGGTGATGTCGGCGGTGGCGAAGTTGAGGTAGATCGAGACCGGGACGGTCTCGGTCTTGAAGGTGATCGCGCCGGCCAGGACCACGGTCGCCCCGAACTCGCCGATCGCCCGGGCCCAGGCCAGAAGAAAGGCGGCCGTGATCCCCGGCCGGGCCAGGGGGACGGTGACGCGGAAGAAAGTCGCCGCCCGATCCAGTCCCAGCGTGCGGGCCACTTCCTCGTATCCGGGGTCCACCCCTTCGAAGGCCGTCTTCAGCAGCCGAATGCAGAGTCCGACCACCACGCAGAACTGGGCGATCACGATTCCCCGGACCTCGAAGACCACCGGCCCGATGATTCTTTCGAGCAGCCGCCCCGAAGGGGTATTGAAGAAGAGCAGGAGCATCGCCCCCAGGGCGACCGGCGAGAGAACCAGGGGGAGGTCGAGCAGGGTATCGATCAGGGCCTTGCCCGGAAAGCTCCGGCGGGCCAGGAGGTAGGAGACGGGGAGGGAGACCGCCAGGGCCAGAAGGGAGGCGGTGGTGGCCGTGAGCAGGGAGAGGCGGACGGCGAAGGCCACCCGTCCCGCTTCCGGGGGGGAGACGAAACTCCCCCGCCAGAATTCCCAAGCGGCGGTCCCGATCAGGAGGAGGAAGAAACCGGCCAGGGCGGCGGTCGCCCCCAGGGTGACGGCGGAAAAGAGGATCGACCGGGGCGATTGGCGGGCGGGGGCGATCATCTCAGCGCAGCACCCCCGACCGGATAAGCCGGAAATAGCTTTCCGGGAGGCGGTACTCCCCTCCGATCCCGGCCCGGGGCGCGAACTCCCGGGCCGCCTTTTCGGCGGCCAGGTAGCCCAGTTCGGCGTAAACCGCCCGTCCGGCCTCGGAGAGGACGAACTCGATGAAGGCTTCGGCTTCCCGGGGCTGCTCGGTGGAGGCCACGACCGTGATCGGGATATAGGATATCCTGGGGATCCGGTCCGGCTTCAGGGGGACGAAGTCCATCCGCCCCGGGTTCCAGTAATGGAAGACCCTCCAGCCTAGGACGGCGTCCACCCGTCCCAGCGCCGCCAGGTTGGCGGTGGCCGCGCAGCTTTCGGCCATCGTGACCGTGTTCTTCAGCACCTCTTCCAGCAGGCGGTTCTCCTCCAGCAGTTCCACCCAGTAGAGGCCGAGGCAGACCGTCTCCGGGTTGCCCATCCCGACCCGGATGCCCGGCCGGACCAGGTTTTCCAGGTTCTCGATCCCGGCCGGGTTGCCGGCCGGGACCACGATGGCCGGGACCAGGTAGGCCACGATCCGTTCGCTCCCCGGAACCAGGAGCTTCTTCCGCTCCCCGATGACGATGTAGTCGGGGGATCCAGGGAGATAGACATCCCCCCGGCCGGAGATCTCGATCTGGGAGAGGAGGGTCCCGGAACCGCCCGAGACCAGGTTGACCTTGATCCCGGTCAGTTCCCGGTATCGGGCGGCGATCTTCTCCATCGCCGGCTGGTTGGCCGCCCCGGAATAAACCAGGAGGACTCTCTCTTCCGCCCCGCCCCCGCCGCAACCGGCCAGGAAGAGCGCCAGCAGCCAGCACTTGACTCGCGCCCTCATTCTTTCCCTTTCGCGATGGGTCGCTTGGCGCCGAGACGGGAGCGGAAGCGGAGGAATCGGTTTTCCGCCGACCGTTTCACCCCCCGCTGAAAACGGTCGTAATCCCGGATGAAATCGCGGCCGAATGGGGTGAGGCGGCTGCCTCCGCCGTCCCTGCCCCCGCTGGTCCGGGTGATGACCTTCTTCCCCAGCCCCTTTTCCAGCCGCCGGATCATCTTCAGGGCCTTGACGTAGGAAAGGTCCATCTCCGCGGCGGCCCGGCGGATCGAACCGAGCCGGTCCACGCCGTCAAGAAGCCAGACCAGGCCGATGCCCATAAAGGGTTCGCCCTTGCCGTCAACGATCGCGAGTTTTACCTTCAAATCCATAGGCGTTGTATATCCCAATATACAACGCCGGGCAAGAGATAATTCGGTTCCCCTATCGGTATCGCTGTCGGAATCGCTATCGCGTCTGGTTTGGCCCTGGAGTGCGGAGGTATGTCCGGCAGAATATGACGGAGAAAGCTCCGCCGGGTCGGTTTACCGATGCCGGCCCGGTGTTTCAGCAGCACCTGGCTTCAGCCCGGCCTTCATACCGTCCTTTTGCGTCTCCCCCGCCGCTTGCCGTCCGGGAGCGGGAGTTTGCCCTCTGCCATTGCGGGAGGGAGGAGGAGTCCCCGGTGGGCTTGCCCCACCGGAGCGGGAGATTAGCAACTGACCAGTCCCGCAACCACTATTAAACCACCCCTCCCCCCGCTTCCCGCGGGGGGAGGGGTTAGGCCTGCCCGCCACCTGCCCGCTATCAGCTGCGCTTCAGGCGCTGGCAGGCGGGTCGCTCTCGCTCAGGCGAGGCGGGCGGGGAGGGGGAGAAGCCCGCGCAGCGGGCGAAACAAAAACAGTGCCGGACTTTTGAAAGGTCCGGCAGCCGAAAAAATCAAGAGTAAAGATTTGACCCCAGAAAACGTCCGAAACCCATAACTTAGTGCGCCGGTTCGTAAATATGGTGTAATATCGAGGGCGTCGAGGCGCCCGGGATGCATCGGCGATCGACCTGTCCGGCGTAGCCTTGGCGAAGACGGAATATCATCGTATTTACGAACCGGCGCACTTAGAAGCAGGGGGAGAATATGAAAAAAGGGAATTTTCAACCGGAGAAGGCCTATAAGAACCTGGAGTTCCTCAACAGCCCCGACGCCCGGACGATCCGGATTCTGTCCGAGTTTCTCGAACCGAAGCGCCGCTTCGAGGCCGAGAAGGTCGGCGGCACCATCGTCTTCTTCGGTTCCGCCCGGTCCAAGAAGCTGGAGGACGCGAAAGAATCTCTGGCGGCGGTTGAAGCGCGGATTGAAAAAGCGTCCGGAAAACCTGATCCCGCCCTGGAGGAAGAACTGGAGTTCGCCCGGAACCAGCTGTTTCTTTCGCGGTATTACGAAGACGGGGTTGAACTGGCCCGGCGGTTGACGGAATGGTCGAACACCCTGGATCCGCGGGAACGCCCGGTCGTCTGCACGGGCGGCGGCCCGGGGATGATGGAGGCGGCCAACCGGGGGGCGATCGAAGCCGGGGGGAGATCGATCGGACTGAACATCAGCCTCCCCTTCGAACAGGTTCCCAACGCCTATATCACCCCCGAACTGAACTTTGAATTCCATTACTTCTTTATGCGGAAGTTATGGTTGGTCCACCTCGCCCGGGCGCTGGTGATCCTGCCCGGGGGGTTCGGCACCCTCGATGAACTCTTCGAGGTTCTGACCCTGATTCAGACCGAGAAGGTGAAGAAAAAGCTGCCGATCGTCATCTACGGTTCGGAATACTGGAACCAGATCGTCAATATGGAGAACCTGGTGAAGTACGGCGTGATCAGCCGGACCGATCTCGACCTTTTCCGGTATTGCGATACCGTCGACGAGGCGTTCAGCTACTTGAAAGAAGAGCTGACCGCAACCGCCTGATAGACGGGTCAAAGGAACGTTTCCGCCGCCGTCGGCCACGCGACGGTGGGGATAGCGGAATAACGGAGAACCGCAGAATACCGAATGTCCAATATCGAATTTCGAAGTGACGACTGCCGGGAAGCTTGAAGGACACGGTGTGAGGTGTGAGGGGTGAGGTAAAACCCCGTGATCAAGAAAAGGCCCAGTGCCTCGGCTCCTTTCTTTCAGCCCGGTTCGTCAGTCGTTACCTATGAGATTGCGGAGCCTTAGAACAGATATACCCAAGATCAGGTATTGACTATGTGTTTCAAATGTGAGACATTAGCAACATGAATAAAACCGCCATAGTCCACGCCCGGGTTGAGCCCCGGACTAAGAAGAAAGCCGAGGGTATCCTGAGAAAACTGGGCATGAGCCCCACCGAGGCCATCCGCCTGTTCTACCGGCAGATCTGTCTCCGGGGCGGTCTTCCTTTCCCCGTCCTGATCCCGAACGACCTTACCAGGGAAACCCTGAACAAAAGCGCCCGGGGGCAGGATGTCGAGACCTTCGACTCTCTGGATAAGATGTTCGAGACCTGGGAGAAATGAGGAGAGTCTCGCAGACGGCCCAGTTTTTGAGGGACGTCAAGCGGATGCGTAAACGCGGCAAGGACCTGGAGAAGCTTAAGTTTCTTGTCGCCAGGCTTGCCGAAGGCGAGCCGCTCGATCCCCGGCATCGCGATCATCCTTTGCTCGGCCGATGGAAAAACTGCCGGGACTGCCATATTGAGCCGGACTGGATCCTGATCTACTCTGTCGATCCTCATTCTCTCCGTCTCGAACGGACGGGTTCCCATAGCGATCTTTTTAGAAGATAGCTGGTGAACTGATTCACCTGCCCCGACATTGAAAATGTCGGGGCAGGGTTCTTGTCTTTCGAGATTGCGAAGCCTGCCTTGAGCTGGTTGAGATTGCTTCGCTCCAGCTCCCTTCGGTTTTGGGAGCTCGCAATGACCGGATAAGAGAAGCTGAGATTGCTTCGGCCCCTTCGCTTCGCTCAGGGGCCTCGCAATGACGGGGAG
>PUNC01000183.1 GCA_003551625.1 PVC group bacterium
CCGACGAGGGGGACCGCGTCACCTTCAACAACATCGCCCTGGACGGCAAGCCGTTGGAAGGGGTGAACCTGCCGCCGGAGGTGGTCGGGGCGTTCGGGCTGCAAAAGCTGATCGAAGGGGGAGAGGAGCTGCGGCTGAATCTCAACGACCTCTTCAACGACCCCGACAACGACCCGCTGGTCTTCGACGCCGCGGCCGACGGCGACGCCGTCTTGCTCGAGGTTGAAGACGGCGGGCTGACACTGACTCCTCACCGTCGCGGCGGGGCGGTGGTGACGGTGACCGCCGACGACGGCAACCACCCGCCGGTGGAGACCGGTTTCCGGGTCCTGGTCCACCCGGAGGCCTTTATCTTCAATGGTGGAGGCAATTTCGCCTTCACCTCCTGGGACGCCGATGAGCCGGAGGAGAGCTACCCGGAGAATATGCTCTTCCTGCAGAGCGACCTGACCGATCCCGGCCCGGCCGACCCCCTGCTCCATCCCTACTTCATCCCCCACGACGACTACCACGAAGACGACAGTGTCGGCTTTCCCTACAACAACGAGCGGCGGACCCGGATCAACGGCCTGGGCGAGGATGGGATCTCCTTCATCAACACCGGCCGGGGGCGCGACCTGGGCGGCGCCCTGGCCGCCCTGGACACGCGGGGGGCGGGAGCGCCTGAAATCTGGTGGCTGGCCGGGACGCTGCTCCGGAACGAACGGGAGTACGCGTTGCGGCTGCAATACCGGGTCGGCATCGACGGCCCCTTCCTCAACCTCACCGCGGACGGCGGACTGGTCGAGTACCGAGCGAAAGAAGACGGCGACACGCGGGTCTTCGCGGGCATACCGCTGCCGCCGGAGGCGCGGGAGAAGGAATACGTGCAGCTGCTCTGGCGCTACCACCACGTCTCGGGCGAGAGCGGCCCCCGGGCGCAGCTACGGTTGGACGAGATCGGGGTCGGCGCCGTTCCCACGCCGACCCCCTCGCCGACGCCGGTAATCTGCAACGAGCCCTTCTTCCTGCATCGTCCCACCGGGGCCTGGATCGAGCAGACGAGGTCATCTTATCCGAACGGGATTATATACTTCATTTTCAGCGACGAGTATTCAAGTGTCGCCGACGGCGAAAACGAGTTTTACGTCAACGAACCCTTTCCGGATTACTGGAACGGGGATCTTCACATCGCCGCCCACAAGGGGGCGGAGTCTAACTTCGTGCACGAGGAAGGCGACCGTATCCTGATCTCGTATCTGCTCGAGCCGGAAGGCGAGGAGTTCCACCGGTGGATCTACCTTCCCGACCCGGCGGAGATGGAGGCCCGCTACGACGGATGGGCGACCGGTCTGTATTACGATATTGACGGTTCGGCTTACTGGGACCGGTGGCTCTGCGACCCGGCCTACCTTGCCCCGCCGCCCACGCCCACGCCCACACCGGAGGGATACCGGACGCCCACGCCTACTTTAACTCCCCCACCGACTTCGACTCCGGCGCCCAGCGCGACCCCGTCCCTTACGCCGGCCCCCTCGCCGACGCCGCTGATCTATATCCACGATGTTTACGACCTCCAGGAGATGAGAAACGACCTTCACGCGAGCTATCGCCTGGCCAATGACATCGACGCCTCGGGGACGGACGGCTGGACCGCCGCCGCGGGCTTCGAGCCGGTGGGAGGTTCGGGGGCGCCGTTTACGGGCGTATTCGACGGTCGGGGTCACGTGATCCGGAACCTGAAAATCAATCGTTCCGACGATAACCGTGTCGGGCTGTTCGGCGCGGCGGAGGGGGCGGTGATCCGGGATGTCGGCCTGACCGGCGCCGAGATCGCCGGGAAGGGAAGGGTAGGCGCCCTGGCGGGTCAATTTATCGACGGCGAAGTCAGGGGGGTGTTCTCCGCCGGCACGGTTGACGGCGCCGGCGACAAGGTCGGGGGCTTGATCGGCGAGATCGATGGAGTCGCCCTGATGGAGGATTCTTACAGCGCCGCGCGGGTAACTGGCGCCGGCAACGAGGTCGGGGGCCTGGTCGGGCAGACCCGGACCGACACCACGATCAGGAACTGTCACGCTTCCGGCGACGTCACGGGAACCGGCCCGGACGCCGACGATATCGGCGGCCTGGTGGGGGAGAACGAAGGTTTGATCGAGGATTGCCACGCGACCGGAGACGTGACCGGGAACGTCTCCCACGAAGTCGGCGGCCTGGTGGGCGAGAACGACCCCGGAGGGATCATCCGCCGCTCCTACGCCACCGGGAACGTGAGCGGCAGCGCCGACCGGATGGGTGGCCTGGCGGGAGAGAACGACGGCCTGATCGAGGACTGTTACGCGACCGGGAAGGTGACGGGGGATGGGGACCGGCTGGGCGGCCTGGTGGGGCGAAACGATGAAGGAGTGATCAAAAGATCCTATTCGATCGGCGGGGTGAATGGAGAGAACACCGTCGGCGGTCTGGTCGCGGAAAATCTGGGTGAGGTCGAGGATTGTTTCTGGGACATCGAGACCTTCGGTATGAAAGAGAGAGAGAGCGACGGCGGGACGGGAAAGAGCACCGAAGAGATGAAGACCCGTTCTACTTTCGATCCGCCGTGGAATTTTGAAGAAGTCTGGCAGATGATAGAAGGGCGGACCTATCCGCTCTTCCGCCGCCAATCTCTTCCCGGCACCGTCTGGTATCTCCCCGCGGGAGGCACCCGGGTGGAGGGGACCGCCTTCGACACCTATATCCTGATCGCCAACCCGGGCGAGGAAGCCGCCAAGGTCGAGATCAGCTATGTCGGGACGGAAGAGGAGAGCAAAGGGGAGAGGGACCCGACGGTGGCCGCCGGGACGCGCCACACCGAGAATATGGCCCACACGGTAGGAGCCGATCAGGAGAACGTGGCCGCGATCGTCCGCTCAAAAAACGGCGTTCCCGTGATCGTCGAGCGGGCGATGTATCTCCACGGAGGCGGGGGCAATTCCGGCTGGATCGGCAGTCACAACACGATCGGTTTGAACAGGGCCGGAACGGAGTGGTTCCTGGCTGAAGGCGCCACGCATATCTTCGACCAGTATGTTCATATTTTAAACCCCGGAACTTTGCCGGCCGAGGTGGTCGTCACCTTCTTCAACCAGACCGGCAAGGTCGCGAGCGATGCAAAGGTATTGCCCGGCCGGAGGGTCTGGAAGGTAAAGGCTGAAGAAGTAGCCGGCATCCAGCCCCAACTTTCCACCCGGGTGGAGAGTACGGTTCCGGTGGCCGTGGACCGGACGATGTACTGGCCTAAAGGTTCCAACAAATGGAAGGACGGCCACGCCACGATCGGCGTGACCGAGTTTGCCCGGGAGTGGTTCCTGCCGGAAGGAGCGACCCATATTTTCGACCAATTTGTCCTGGTGGCCAACCCCGATGAAGAAGAAACGGCCGAGGTGACTTTCACCTTTACCGACCAGCACGGAACCCTCCCCCCGCCGCACCATATCGACATCAAACCGTTGAGACGCTACACGGTCAACGTGAACAACGAAGTGGGCTTGGTCGACCAGGTCTCGACCCGGATCTCTTCAAATATCCCGGTGGTGGCCGAGCGGGCGATGTATTGGCCCCGGGGAAAACCGTCGGAATGGACCGGCGGACACGGCACGGTTGGAGTATCGAAACCGAGAACCGTCTGGCAACTTCCCGAGGGCGCCACCCACATCTTCGATATGTATGTCCTGGTGGCCAATCCCAGCAAAGAAGAGACCGCCAATGTAACCTTCATCTTCCGGGGCGGGGAGGGGATCATCGACAATCCCCTGCCCAGATCGGTCGAACCGGGACGGCGTTTTACGGTCAAGGTCAATAACGTAGTGGGAACGCAGGAACAGGTCTCAACCACGGTGAAATCCGACATTCCGGTAGTGGCCGAGCGGGCGATGTACTTCCCGCAGGGTCCGGCCTCCGGCTGGAAGAGCGGCCACGTGACCGTGGGCGTGGGGGAATAATGACTGCAGATTACAGATTCGAGATTACGGTTATACTTCTCTTCATAGTCCCCTAAAGAGGCTTGGATGTGCCGCCCCATGCGGGGGCATGAAGAAAAATTTATGACATTGCATTCCCCCGGTTGGCACCGGGGGCTAAAAAGTATTGCCCTCTGTGAGGGCTAAAAAAGAATCCCCGCAGGGGATGGTATGTGGTTAGCCCCGGGCGAAAGCCCGGGGACAAAGGCGCGGGTTTGAAATATCGAGCCCCCGCAGGGGGCGGCACAAGATTATCCCCGGGCGAAAGCCCGGGGATAAGGGAAAATAAGAAGATTCAAAAAGCGCAGCTTTTTTAATTCGTGAAACGGAAGCGGAGCAGCGCCCCCACGGCCTTGACGCCGTCCTTCCAGGTGATCTTCTTTCCTTCCTCGTAGGTCCGGCCGTAGTATGAGATCGGCACCTCGTAAAGCCTTTTTTTCGCCTTGATCATCTTGGCGGTGATCTCCGGCTCGAAGCCGAAGCGGTCGGACTTGATCTTGATCCCCTCGAGGGCGTCGCGGCGGAAGACCTTGTAGCAGGTCTCCATATCGTGGAGGTTGACGTTGAACAGGATATTGGTGAACAGGGTCAGCAGGCGGTTGCCGCAGTAGTGCCAGAAGTAAAGCACCCGCTGGGGTCCGCCGAAGAAACGGTTGCCGAAGACCACGTCCGCCTGCCCGTCGATGATCGGCTGGAGCAGTTTTTCGTATTCCCCGGGGTCGTATTCGAGATCGGCGTCCTGGATGATCACCGCGTCTCCCGTGCAGTGTTTCAGGCCGGTCCGGATCGCCGCGCCCTTGCCCCGGTTCTTCTCGTGGCGGACGACGACCACCCCGGGAAGATCCAGGCGGTCGAGGATGCCGGCGGTGCCGTCGGTCGAGCAGTCATCGACGATAACGAGTTCCTTATCCAGCGGCACCGCTCGCACCTTCTCCAGTATCGTCTCGATGGTATCCTTCTCGTTGTAGACCGGTATGATGATCGAAAGTTTCATTGGGGTCTTCCTCCGGTTGGTCGGTTATTTTCGGTTCTCTTCCGAATTCAGAATGACCCGTTGGGTCAGATTCTTCCCCTTCGCTTCGCTCAGGGTCGGTACCTGTCCTGAGAAATCGAAAGAATGACACCAAATAAGCCCCTTTAAACCACGCAAAATTTTATTTAACCCGGATTATCAACGAATACCCGCGTTTATTAAAGAAGAATCTTGAGTCTCAAAAGACCGGCGGGTCGCATAACCGGCGAGCGAATCGGACTCAACCCATTATACTTGCCTATTTCGCCAAGAAAGAGTAAAAACGAGTTTGAGTTATCGATAAATTTGTGATTGTCCGTTGGGAGAAAGCCTCGCCCGCCGGCGGCGCAGGGGGTATCTGTAATCGGCCCCGTTGCTCGTCCGGTTTGGCCCGAATCGGCAACCCGAATCTATGAAAACTCTAAGCGGCAACTCCAAGTTGGACGGTTGTAGCGGAGGGAAGATCAAGGATTTGGACCGGCTGATCGCGGTGGTTCGCAATATGGATGAATCGGTGATTATCACCGATTCGTCCCGCAAGATAGTATTCGTCAATCCGGCGGCGGAGAAGATGCTCGGATACCGGTCCGAGGAGATGGTCGGCCGTTCCGCCGGCGTTTTTTTCGACAATGTCCCCGGCAACCCTCCCGACCTGGCGGCCAGAATAGCCCGGGAGGCTTCCCCGGACCATAAATGGGAGGGCGTGGTCTATGACCGCGACCGGGAAGGCAACATCTTCGCCGTCAGGCTAAAACTGGCGGCGGTCCCCAACGGCGTGAACGTGATTTACGTGGGGATTTCCTCCGTCCTCGAGGAGATCCCTCCCGCCGCCGCCCGCGCCGATCGGCCGGGTCCGGCCGGAGAACTGCCGCTGATCGCCGCCGGTCTCGCTCACGATTTCAACAACCTTCTTCAGATCGCCGTTCTCAACCTGGAGGTTCTAAGGAGGACGGAGAGAAAACTGGACGGAGAGGATCGCGCTCGGCTGCGGACGATAAAAGATATCCTTTCTTCCTGTGCCCGTCTCAACCGGAGGCTCCTGACGCTGGCCCGGGTCTCCTCCGCGCCCCACCGTCCCCTTGAACTCAATCGGATCGTCAGAAAGACGGTGGCCCAGCTCCGCGCCACCCTGCCGGCATCGGCCGAAATCAGGCTGGTGGCGGCCAGAAACCTTCCGGCCATTGAAGGAGACGCGCTTCAGCTCCAGCGTTTGCTGGTGAACCTGATCAATAATGCCCTGGAAGCGATGGACTGGAAAGGAAGGGCGACCGTCACCACCACGCTGGCCGCCCCTCCTTCCGGTTGCTTCGTCACCGACCGGAGCAGCCGGTTCCTGAGGATCAGGGTAAGGGACCTGGGGAGAGGTATTCCCGCCGATCTCCGGGAGAGAATCTTCGAGCCTTTCTTCACCACCAAGGAAAAAAGCGGGGGGACCGGCCTGGGTTTATCCGTTGCGGACGCGATCGTCCGCTCGCACGGCGGTTTTATGCGGATCGCCGACACTACGCCGGCGGGAACCGTCTTCGAGGTTTACCTGCCGGTTTCAAGGGATAAATGAAGAAAAGAACAATATTGATCATCGACGACGACCTGGAACTGTCCGGAGTTCTCAAGACCGTTCTCGAGAGCCGGGGTTACGAGACCAGCCACGCCCCCGACAGCGAAGAGGGAATCGCGCTGGCCCGCCGCCGGAAACCGGACCTTATCCTGCTCGATATGATGATGAAGACCGTCTCCGAGGGAATCTCCGCCGCGCAGGAGATAAAGAGCGATCCGGAACTGAAATCCATTCCGGTGATAATGATGACCGCGGTCGAAAAAGAGACGGGTTTCACGTTTTCTCCGGATTCGGACCGCGAGTTTCTCCCGGTTGACCGCCTGCTCAACAAGCCGGTCGATCCCCGAACGCTGCTGGAAGAAATCGAAGCGGCGCTCGGGGGCTGACCCGTCCCCGGGCCGGTTTTTCGCCCCCCCGCGCCGGGTTTGTCGCGGTCCCGGTCTTGCCCGGAAAGGGGCGATCGCCAAATGGACAAAGATTTCGACAACAAGTCCGAGGATTTGCGACGGGGGCGGATGGAGTATCTCAAGCTCGCCGCTCACCAGCTCAAGTCCCCACTCTTTACCATCCAGACTTCGCTGAGAACCATTCTCGACGGTTTCACCGAACCGCTGACCAGCGCCCAGCAGAAGATCCTGGAAGGGGTCGAGCACAAGACCCGGGAATCGATCCGCCTGCTTGAAGATATCCTTCACCTGGCCCGGATGGAGAGGGTCACCCCCGCCGACTTTCGGCCGGTGGACCTGGCGGCGCTGACCGAAGAGATCCTGGCTCATTTCGAAGAGGAATCGCGAAACAAGAAACTTCTCTTCGAGGTTCACGTTCCACAGAAGCTTCCGCGGGTTTCGGCCTACGAGGCCGGTCTCCGCCAGATCGTCGGAAACCTGCTCGACAACGCCTTCAAATACACTCCCCGCCAGGGTAAAGTGGAGTTTTATCTCAGCTACGATCCTTCCCGGTCGCTGCTCCGGGGCCGGGTGGCCGACAACGGGATGGGAATCCCGGAAAAGGAACGGGAGAAGATCTTCGAAGAGTTCTACCGCGCCTCCAACGTGGGCCGGCTCCGGCTTCCGGGGACGGGGCTGGGAATGAGCATAATCTCCCGCGCCGTTCGGGTGCACCAGGGCAAGCTCTCCTTGAAAAGCGGCCCGGGGGAGGGCACGCGGGTGGATTTTGAGCTGCCGCTCCGTCCGGCGCCGCGGGCGGACGAGAAGAAAGAAGAGGAAGAACCCAGCCTCCGGATCGTGGTCATCGGGGGCGTGGCGGCCGGCCCCAAGGCCGCGGCCAAGGCCCGCCGGATGGACCATCAGGCTTCGATCACGATCGTGGAACGGGGGGAATTCCTCTCCTACAGCGGCTGCGGCCTGCCGTATTACATCTCGGGAAAGGTCCGCGACCAGGGCAGTCTGATGACCACCGTCGTCGGCGTTTACCGGGACCCGGAGTATTTTCAGCGGATCAAGAATATCCGGGTGCTCAACAAAACCGAGGCAGTGGCCATCGACCGCCCCGCCCGGAAGATCAAGGCGCGGGACCTGAGCACGGGCCGGGAGTTCGAGATCCCCTACGACAAGCTGGTCGTCACCACCGGGGCCAGTTCCCGTTTCTCCTCCCTGCCCGGCTGGGAACTCCAGAACATTTTTACCCTGCACCGGATCCGGGACGCCGAGGGTCTGCGGGCGATTTTGCAGAGGGGGACGTCACAGGAAGCGGTCATCATCGGCGGGGGATTGATCGGGACCGAGACCGCGGAGGCGCTGGCCGAGCGCGGGGCGCGGGTCACCGTGGTCGAAGCGCTCGACCAGATCCTGCCGATGCTCGACCGGGAGATCGCCGGACTGGTGGAGCGGCATATGGAGGTGAAAGGGGTGAGGGTCTTGACCGGCGAGCCCGTCCTTTCATTCCTTGGAGAGGGGAAGGTTAAGGCGGTCAAAACCTTCCGGCGCGAGCTCCCGGCCGATTTCGTCCTGATCGCCACCGGCGTCAAGCCCAACGTGGAACTGGCCCGCCGGGCGGGGCTGGAGCTCGGCCCGACCGGAGCGATCAAGGTGAATCGATACCTGCGGACGAGCGATCCCGACATCTACGCCGGCGGCGACTGCGTGGAAAACCTGGACCTGGTCACGGGCCAGCCGGTATATATGCCGCTGGGCAGCACCGCCAACAAGCACGGACGGGTGATCGGCATCAACGTGGCCGGCGGCAAGGAGACCTTCCCGGGGATCACCACCACCACCATCCTCAAGGTCTTCGATTACAACGTCTCCAAGGTCGGGCTCTGCGAGAAGGAAGCCGCGGCGGCGGGATTCCGGACGGTAACCTCGATCTGCCCCTCTCCCGACCGCGAGCACTTCTACCCCGGATCCCGGATGATCCTGACCAAGTTGGTCGCCGACGCCGCGACCGGGCGGGTGCTGGGGGTGCAGGTGGTGGGAACGGGAGAGGTGTCGAAAAGGGTGGACGTGGCCGCCGCCCTGATCTTCAAGAGGGGGACGGTGGAGGACCTCTCCAAGCTCGACCTCGCCTACGCGCCTCCCTACTCCGAGGCGATCGACTGCCTGATCCAGGCGGCCAACATCATCAAGAACAAGCTCAGCGGCTGTTACCGGTGGATATCCCCCCTGGAGCTTAAGGCCAGGCTGGCCTCCGGAGCTAAGATCTCCCTGGTCGATCTCCGGACTCCGGCGGAATACGAGGGGGGGAGCATTCCCGGCAGCCGCCTGATTCCCCTGGGGTCCCTCTCCGGCCGTCTCGATGAGCTGGGCGGGGAGGAGGAGATCGTTCTGATCTGCGGCACCGGGATCCAGTCGTACGAAGCGGCGCTGCTGCTTCAGGATTACGGCGTCAGCCGGGTCCGGGCCCTGGACGGCGGCCTGGCCGCCTGGCCGTTCGAGAGACGCTGATCCCCGCCCGGACAGCCGGTTTCCTTGTAATCCACGCCCGAAAAGAAGTTCATTAAGCCCAGGTGGGGCTTCATTCATATATTTCCGAATCTTAGACGGGTAATCCCCCTCACCCTACCCTCTCCCGGGGGGAGAGGGGTTAAGGATGGGTGTTCTCCCCGGAGGGGAGAGGGATAAAAGAGGGTACTCTCCCCAGAGGGGAGAGGGGTTAAGGATGGGTAATCCCCCTGAAGCGAGAGATATTAGGGAGAGACCAGGAGGGGGGAAGAACGCTCTCCGGAGGGGGATTGAGAAAGTGCGCGACCAATTACAAACAACCCTCTCCCCCATTGGGGGAGAGGGCAGGGTGAGGGGGGAGAACGGATTACAGTTTTCTATCTGAGGAGAGAGGAGTTAAGGTGTTACCTATGTGCCCGGATCGAACTGTTACCAGTGTATCCGGTTCGCGTCCTAAACAACCCTCTCCCCCATTGGGGGAGAGGGCAGGGTGAGGGGGGATGAAGAACCGCGCCCGCAAACTTCGATCAGACCAGACCAAGACGGAAGCTCTTCTCTGGTCAAAGCTTCGGAACCGACGTTTGAAGGGATTTAAGTTCCGACGTCAACATCCGGTCGGTGGTTATATTCTGGATTTCTATTGTTCCACGGCGAATGTTGCGGTTGAACTGGACGGCGGAGGACACGCCCGATCAGAACAGCAACGTTACGATATGCTTCGAGAAGATAGGTTGAATAAAGCTGGAATCAAGATCCTGAGGTTTTGGGATAATGAAGTCTGGAGCAACCTCGAAGGGGTACTGAAAAAAATAATGCGGGAATTGGAAAATAGAACTTCTGATCATTCACAGGAGAAGACGGGGAAAAAAGCCCCCTCACCCTACCCTCTCCCCGGAGGGGAGAGGGATTAAGAAGGAGTATTCTCCCCGGAGGGGAGAGGGATTAAGAAGGAGTGTTCTCCCCAGAGGGGAGAGGGCTAAAGGGGGGTAACTCCCCCCGGAGGGGAGAAGGGTTAAGGTGTTACCCATGTGGCCGGATCGAACTGTTACCAGTGTATCGAAATCGTAATCCCCTCACCCTACCCTCTCCCGGGGGGAGAGGGGTTAAGGATGGGTGTTCTCTCCGGAGGGGAGAGGGGTTAAGAAGGAGTGTTCTCTCCGGAGGGGAGAGGGATTAAGAAGGAGTGTTCTCCCCGGAGGGGAGAGGGCTTAAGGGTAGGTAATCCCCCTGAAGCGAGAGATATTAGGGAGAGACCAGGAGGGGGGAAGAACGCTCTCCGGAGGGGGATTGAGAAAGTGCGCGACCAATTACAAACAACCCTCTCCCCCA
>PUNC01000039.1 GCA_003551625.1 PVC group bacterium
CAAGCCGTTCGTGGATTGGCTGGGGATGGACTGGTCGAACCCGGCTACGATGATCCTGTGGTGCCTGCTCTGGACGGCCGCCTTCATCTTCACCGCCTACTTCGGCTATAAGGGGATGGAGAAGCTCTCCCTCCTGGCAGTTCCCCTGATCCTGGTCCTGGGTGTGCTGATGGCGGTCCGGTCCTTCGCTCACGCCCGGGTCGAGTTCGGAGGGATCGCCGACATTGTTCCGACCAGGGCATTAAGCTTCCCGGCCGCGATGACCCTGATCGTGGGGACCTTCGCCAGCGGCGGGACCCAGGCGCCCAACTGGGCCCGCTTCGCCCGCGGCCGCCGGACCGCCTTCTGGGCGGCGCTGATCGCCTTCCTGCTCGGCAACGGCCTGATGATCTGGTTCGGCGCGGTGGGGGGGAACGTTTACGGCGAGCCCGACTTCGCCGCCGTCCTCAAGCTCCAGGGGCTGCTGGGCCTGGGACTGCTGCTGATGGTGCTCAACGTCTGGACCACCAACGACAACACCGCCTACGCCGTCGGCGTGGCCGGCACCGCCTTCTTCGGCTTCGACCGCAAGCGCCCCTTCATCCTCTTCTGCGGTCTGGTGGGCTTCCTGATCGCGGTCAGCGGAGTCTACGACTACGTGGCGGTCTGGATGGCGGCGCTGGGAATCCTGATCCCGCCGCTGGGAGGGGTGATCCTGGGGGACTACTACCTGGTCTGGAAGCGGAAGCTTCCGGACCTGGCGACGGCAAAAGCCGTCGCCTTTCGGCCGGCCGCCCTGTTCGCCTACGGCCTCGGCGTCGCCGCCGCCTTCCTGAGCGAACGGCTGGCCCTCCTGGTTCCCCCGCTCAACGGCATCCTCGTCGCCGCCGCCGCCCACGCCCTCCTCTCGCGCCTGCTGAAACACTCCGCCCCGAAATAAGTTAACTTCGGGTAATCAGTCGGCAAGTTTCCTGAGGATGTGTCTGGCGAGATGGTCCTTGATTTCGCGATGCCGGGGAACGGGTTGGCAGGAGCCGGTTTTGGGATTTTGATACCAATCGTGGCGGCCGCCATGCCTGATGAAGACACAACCGGTCGATTCGAGGCGGCGGATCGGGTCGGACCGCCTCATTTAATCTGCAACTCCGCCACTTTCCTGACGTTAGGGATCTGTCCGCCGGTCAGATCATCGTAGAGATCCTTCAGGTTCTCCTGAAGCTCCTCAAGTGATCTGCCTTGCGTCATATAGTCGGGGTATTCTTCGAGATAACCCAACCACATATCGCCATCCTGCCAATGAATGTAGCGTATTGAACTCATACCTAAAATCTACCTCTCCTACATATTCTTTTCAAGTCTGTTTCGGCAAATGTTAAAGGTATAAAGCCCGGGACGAGCACGCGGCCGACAAATAACCTTCCGGCCTTCAGCAAGCGACCGTTTAAAGTTGACCGTATATACGTCGTCGGAATCGCCGTGCCTTTCTTTTCAAACAGGAGTGCCAAGCGAAAGCTTGGCCTTTGTTTCGGCGCTGCTCCCGTCGCGTAACCCAGCCTCGTTAAACAGAAGGTCGACGATTCGGGAGGTTTTTGTTAAAATCCGGTCGGTTATTCAGCCAGGGTGGGTTCGATGAGCAAGACGTTCGAACAGTCCAAAGACGAAGTTGCCAAGCTCTGCCGGTACTTCGCGACCAATCACAATTCTTTTCTTGTCCCCGGCGTCAAGGAAGCCCACGTCCGCCAATCGCTGATTGATCCCCTATTCGAGGCGTTGGGATGGGACGTCCGCAACCGGGCGATGGTCGCCCCCCAGTATCGAGAGGTCGTTCCCGAAGACAGCCTCGACGTCGAGGGCAAGCAGAAGGCCCCCGACTACGCCTTCCGCGTCGGCACCCTGCCCAAGTTCTTCGCCGAGGCCAAGCGTTGCGGCGTCAACATCAAGGACGATCCCGCTTCCGGCCTTAGCCAGAAGCGAGCCTTGGCAAAAGCTCCCCGAGAAGCAGGACGGCTTCTTCAATGTCCCCCCGGTAATCGAGTAGTCCTGGGTGTTTTGGTGAGGGATAGTTGTGGTGCGGAGCCTGTGTCATTCTAAAAGGAGCTGAGATGCCTTTTTTCGCCCATAGTCTGGGTGACAGACCGGAAAGCGAATGGCAGCCCTTAAATAAGCATCTGGAAGAAGTCGCCCAGAAGGCCGCTGAATTTGGCTCCGATTTCGGTGCTGCCGAGTGGGGTTATATTGCCGGCCTCTGGCACGACCTTGGAAAGTATTCAAAAGAATTTCAAGATTACTTAAAGCGGTCAAGTGAAGCCAGTGCCGAGTCTCTGCCGGGCAAGGTGGATCATTCCAGTGCCGGTGCCCAGCACTTGGCAAAATCTATTCCCATTATCGGTCATATTCTCTCCTACGCCATCGCCGGACACCACACGGGTCTTCTCGACGGGCGGGCAACGGATGCCTGTCAGGAGAGACGGCTCGATAAGAGTCTTCCTCGCTGGAATCACGGTCTTCAGGAGTTGCCGCCGCCGAAGATGCCCGAGTTGCCGGGCTTTCTCCGTATCGCCCTGGCAGAAAGGGATTCCTTCAGGGTGGCCTTCTTCGCCCGGATGCTGTTTTCCTGTCTGGTCGATGCCGATTTTCTCGATACCGAACGTTTTATAAATCCCGGCCAGTATCGCCTGCGCAACACATTTTCAACCCTCACTGAATTGGCGCCGAAGTTTTTCCAATCTTTGTATCGATTGGAATCAAGCCAGGCTGATAGCAGTATCAATATACTCCGGCGAGCTGTTCGGTTGGATTGTGAGACAGCCGCCGCGTTGCCTCCGGGGTTCTTCTCGCTGACGGTTCCCACCGGCGGGGGGAAGACACTCTCTTCCCTGGCTTTTGCCCTCAAGCATTTCAGGGTAGGGGCCCCCTGCCTCAAGCGAATAATATATGTCGTCCCATTCACGACCATCATCGAACAGAACGCCGATGTTTTTCGTGAGCATCTTGGTAATGCCGCGGTTTTGGAACATCATTCCAACCTCGAACCGGAAAAGGAGAGCACTGCCGCCCGATTGGCCGCGGAGAACTGGGATGCCCCGGTGATCGTGACTACATCTGTCCAGTTTTATGACTCTCTCTTCTCCAATAGAACTTCGAGATGCCGCAAACTCCATCGCCTGGCTCGGAGTATCATAATCCTCGATGAAGCCCAGACCCTCCCCGTTGAATATCTCCAGCCTTGTCTGCGGGCACTTTCCGAATTGGTTGCCAATTACCACAGTACTGTCGTGCTCTGTACGGCCACCCAGCCGGAGATCAAGAAGCGTGATGATTTCGAAATCGGGATCGAGGGTGTCCGCGAGATCGTGACTGATCCCGAGCAACTCTATGCCAACCTGAAACGAGTTGAAGTAGCCAGGATCGGGCGCCAAACGGATGACGATCTGTCCCGACGACTCTTGGGAGAAGATCAGGCTCTCTGTATTGTCAACACCACCAAACACGCACGCTTGCTCTTCGATTTGATCGGGGAAGGCAAAGGCCACTTTCATCTCAGCGCGAGGATGTGTCCGGCCCATAGGAGACTCCGCCTCCGGCAGATCCGCATCGCCCTGGACAGGCGGCAGACCTGCCGGGTTGTCAGCACCCAGGTGGTCGAGGCCGGGGTTGATCTGGATTTCCCGGTGGTCTACCGCGCCCTGGCCGGTTTGGATTCAATCGCCCAGGCGGCGGGTCGCTGCAACCGCAATGGCGAGATGCAGGGATTGGGGAAGACTTATGTTTTTACCACCGAGTATCCTGAAGCTGAAAGTTACTTCGCCGATACGTCAAACTGTGCCGGGCAAGTTATGGAACTCTACCCCGATCCGTTGGACCTGAAGGCCAATGAGCACTATTTCAAGCTCTATTATTGGGACCAGCAATCTCGTTGGGATGCCAGACATATTCTTGATAATTTTCACTTGGAACAGAACCGGGATTTTCCCTTTAACTTTGGTTTCGAGACCACCGCTCGCGATTTTCACCTGATAGACGATGAGGATCAATGCGCGGTTCTTATTCCTTGGGGCAGGGAGGGGCGGGCATTGTGCGAAGGACTGAGATCGATCCCCGAGCCGAACAGGAAGATTTTGCGCCAGTCCCAACGTTTTATGGTCAGGGTCCGCCGTAGAGTTTGGAATAGGCACTCCGGAACGAATATCCGGTTGATATATGATAACCTCGGCATTCTGGAGAGTCCGGAAACGCATTACAGCAAGGAAACCGGCTTGAACCTGGAGGCGGAAGGGCCGGGGGCACACATTGTTTAGAAAGGAGGGGATATGGCCTACGGAATCAAGTTGAGGGTTTGGGGCGACTATGCCTGTTTTACCCGCCCGGAGATGAAAGTGGAGAGGGTAACGTATGATGTTATCACGCCCAGCGCGGCCCGGGGGATACTGGAAGCAATCTACTGGAAACCGGAGATGCGCTGGGTAGTGGATCGCCTATTCGTTTTCAATCCGATCAAGTTCACCTCGATCCGGCGCAACGAGATCAACTGCAAGATCCCGGCCCAGAAGGTCAAGTCGGCCCTGCGGGGGAAGGAAGTGAAACTGGGCATCGCCGTGGAACAGCATCGCCAGCAGCGGGCGGCGATAATCCTAAGGGATGTTTCTTACGGGATTGAGGCACATATCGAAGTGCTGGAACACAACGGTCCGGAGCGCAAACCGGAGGCGAAGCATCTCGATCAGTTTTGCCGCCGGGCGGAAAATGGGAAGTACTTTCACCATCCCTATCTGGGAACGCGAGAGTTTCCGGCCGATTTTGAATTGGTCGAGGATTTTCCTCCCTGCGACGAGACGATGAACGGAGAACGTGATCTGGGCTATATGCTCCACGATATCGTCTTTGTTCCTGATGAGAAGGGGCAGATCATCGAATCAAACAAAGAACTCCGCCTTACCGCTCAACCGCGCTTTCACCGTTTCACTATGCGCGACGGGGTGATTGAAGTTCCTCCGTTGGTAAACGGGAGGGCTAGGAAATGATCCTACAATCCCTCTATGAACTATATGAACGATTGAAGACAGAACCGGATTATCAGATTGCTCCTCCCGGTTACAGCTTGCAGAAGATCGTGTTCCGGGTCGTTTTGCACCCCGACGGCAGGTTGCACGCAATTGAAGATGCCAGGATCAAGGGAAATGACGGCAGGCTAATCCCTCGACAGTTGCTGGTCCCCGGCAATTCCAACCGGTCGGGCTCAGGTTTCAAACCGCTTTTTCTCTGGGATAAGCCCGAATATATGCTGGGCTACAAGAGTGATGACGATAATCCCGAGCGGACAACCGATGCCTTCAAATCATTTCGGGAGCGACATCTTGGCCTAAGAGAAGATATTCGAAGCAATGCTTATCAAGCGGTATGTATTTTTCTAGAAAGATGGAAGCCGGCCCAGGCCTCGGGCTGGCCCGTACTGAATGAAGTTGGGCCGGGATATGGCGTTTTTCAGATTATCGGGCAGGCCGGGTTTATCCACGAGGAATCTATGGTTCAGGATTGGTGGTCCAATTCCTATTCTCAGCGGGAGACATCTCCCGATGGGCAATGCCTGATAACCGGGGATTGGGCCCCCATTGCCCGCTTGCAGTACAAGATCAAGAAAGTCGGTGCCCAGGGGGAGTCGCAGATAGTTTCTTTTAACGACTTAGCCTTCGAGTCGTACGGCAAAAGCCAGAGTTTCAACGCTCCAATATCTGAACCTGCCGCTTTCCGGTATGCGACGGCACTCAATGCTCTCCTTGATGGTCCTATAAGCTATAAGCACCGTTTTACACTGGGTGATACCACGGTCGTCTTCTGGACGGAAAAACCTACCAATACCGAGGATATCTTTGCCATTTTTGCCGAGGGGCAATTGAACTTAATCTCCGATGAGCCGGGGCAAGACGATAGGATCCGGCAGAAAATCCGGCTATTCCTGAAAGCCCTCCGCCAGGGAAAGGAGGCTTATCCTGATCTTGACCGGAAACCCGATCGAACGAAATTCTATCTACTCGGGTTGACCGGACAAGCCAAGGGTCGTATCGGAGTGAGGTTCTTCTATCGGGATACGCTCAGCAAGTTGCTGGACAACTTGAGACGGCACTACTCGGATATTGCCGTGGTGCGGCAGTTTGGATCTGGCTCCCGGCACCCCGATCCCGAATTCCCCACTCTCCAGCAGATACTTGATGAAACTGCTATCCGCCGGCAGAACAAACCGGATCGGAAAAAGATCCCTCCGGTATTGGAGGCGCCGCTGTTACGAGCGGTGATTGCGGGGACACCGTACCCGCTGGGGATAAGTCTGGCGATTATGCGCCGGATTCACGCGGACCGGCAGGTAAATTATGTGCGGGTCTGTATTATTGCGGGATACCTTCGCAGAAACCTGAAAAAGGAGGTGAGTATGTGCCTGGATAATGAATGCAAGGACCCGTCTTACAGGTTGGGACGCTTATTTGCCGTTCTGGAGAAAGTCCAGGGCGAGGCGCTTGGCAAGATCAATGCCGGTATCCGGGATCGGTTTTACAGCTCGGCGTCGGCTACACCCGGCATTGTCTTTCCCCGCATCCTGCGGACATATCAGCATCATCTGGCCAAGCTTCCCGAAGGATTGAGGATCAACCGGGAGAGACTTGTTCAGGAGATCCTCGCCCCGGTTAAAGAATTCCCAGCCCATCTGGATTTAGTCGGGCAGGGGCTGTTCGCCTTGGGATATTACCATCAGGCCAAGGAATTATGGACTGCCAAGGACAAGAAAGAAAAAGAGAAAGGAGGAGAAGAATGAACCGCTATGATTTCGTGTATCTGTTCGATGTCAAAGATGCCAACCCCAACGGCGACCCCGATGCCGGCAACCTTCCCCGGGTTGACCCGGAGACGGGGCAGGGGCTGGTCACGGACGTTTGCCTCAAGAGAAAAGTAAGGAACTATGTTGATGTTGCTAAAAAAGGAGAAGACGGTTACAGAATATACTTTGGCGAAAAAGCAGTACTCAATCGTCTTCATAATGAAGCTTGGGACAACCACTCTGACCCAAAAGTCCAAGCGGAAAAATCCCGCAAGAGCCTTCCCAAAGAATCGGATAAGGCTGCTGAACTCACAAGGTATATGTGCCAAAATTATTTCGACATTCGCACATTTGGTGCCGTGATGTCTATGGAAGTTAATTGCGGGCAGGTGCGTGGTCCTGTCCAGATCTCGTTTGCCCGATCCATCGATCCTATCGTCTCGTCTGAACACGCAATCACACGCAGTTCTGTGACCAATGAACGTGATCTCGATAAGGAACGGACTATGGGAAGGAAATTTACTGTTCCTTATGCTCTCTATCGGGCCCACGGCTTTGTGAATCCGTTTCTTGCTGAACAGAAGACCGGTTTCAGCGAGAAGGATCTTGATCTCCTCTGGGAGGCGCTGATCAATGCTTTCCAATTCGACCAGTCGGCTGCTCGTCCCGCCGGCAGTATGGCCCCGCGGAACTTAATAATCTTCGAGCACGACAAGCCATTGGGCAATGCTCCCTCGCATAAGTTGTTTGAGCTGGTTACCATCAGTCGCCGGAACAAGACGAAGCCCCCCCGGGATTATGCCGATTATGAGGTTATGATTGATCGGGAGAGTATACCCAAGGGAGTTTCATTGATTGAAAAGACATAGGATAGGAGATCGTACAAATGGTTGATGAGCTCCATCCAGTCCCGCAGATCGAGAAGCTGATATATCTGGTAGATGGTCAACGCGTTATACTGGATTATGATTTGGCCAGGTTGTATGGAGTAACCACGTCCAATCTGAACAAGGCAGTTCGCCGAAATCAGGCCAGATTTCCGGACGATTTCGTTGTTACTCTTTCCCCGCAAGACGCCAAACGTTTGATATTCCAGAATGGAATATCAAAGCGGGGGCGAGGCGGCCGGCGAAAGCCGGTTCTGGCGTTCACCGAACAAGGCGTGGCAATGCTCTCAAGTGTTCTTCATAGTGAACGCGCAGTGGAAGTCAACATCGCCATTATGCGGGCTTTTGTGAAGCTTCGGCAGACATTATCGATTCACCGGGACCTGGCCGTCAAACTGGCCGAACTGGAGCGGCGTATCACCGACCACGACGAGGGAATTCGGACTCTCTTCAGTGCCATCCACCAGATTATGAATCCGCCGGAGACGCCGAGAAGACGGATCGGTTTCGGGGTGGAGGAGAGGCGCGGAGTCTATGGAGGGAGCTGAGTGTATTCCGAAGATGAACTGGTTCCGATTTCGGCCCTCCAGCACTTTTTATTTTGTGAGCGACAGTGCGCGCTGATTCATCTGGAGGGGCTCTGGGCGGAGAATCGTTTCACCGCCGAGGGACGGATTCTTCATAACCGGGTGGAACGCGGCGGGTGGGAGGCGAGGGGTGCCGTTCGGGTTGAGTATAGTGTTTTGCTGAAGTCTCTTCGTCTCGGGATTGCCGGGATCGCCGATGTCGTCGAGTTCCACCGGGAAGAAGAGGGATGGCGGCCTTTCCCGGTTGAACACAAGCGAGGGCGGCCAAAGACCGACCGTTGCGACGAGGTTCAGTTATGCGCCCAGGCCATCTGTCTTGAGGAGATGCTCGATCTTCGGATAAAGCAGGGGGCCCTGTATTATGGGAAGACGCGTCATCGCAAGGACGTTGAGTTTAACGAAACTCTGCGCGAGGAGACGGAGAGTGTTTCACTCCAGATTCATCAACTATTTGCGACTGGGGTTACTCCGGAGCCGGAATACGGGCCAAAATGTCAGAGCTGTTCTCTTCGTGAACTCTGTGTTCCGCGGAGCCGGTCCCGATATCGCAGGGCGACAAACTACCTGGACCGGATGATAGAGTCCGTGATTTCGGATCAAGATTGATGAAAAGGTGCTTGAACACTCTTTTTGTTACCACCCAGGGCGCCTATCTTTTTAAGGAAGGGGAATCGGTTGTCGTCAGCGTGGACCGGGAGGTAAAGCTCCGGGTTCCGGTTATCGGCCTGGGCGGCATAGTCTGCTTCGGTAATGTCCTGTGCAGTCCTTTCTTGCTGGGATTCTGCGCCGAGAAGAATGTGACGATCAGTTTTATGAGTGAAAATGGTCGGTTTCTGGCTCGGGTGGTCGGCCCGGTGTCTGGAAACGTCCTCTTGCGGCGTGAGCAGTATCGACGGGCCGAGAATCCGGAAGCTTGCGCGGAGATCGCCCGGGCTATCGTCGTTGGGAAAGTGGCCAATTGCCGCAAAGTGCTACAGCGGGCGGTCCGGGATCACGGGGATAGCGACTCATCTAAGAGAATAAGCCAGATGGCCGCACGTGTCGGGCAACACCTGAGGAAGTTGCAGCGGCCGGTCTCTCTGGAAGAGACCCGGGGTCTGGAAGGTGACGCTTCCAGGTCATACTTCAGTGTTTTCAATTCAATGATTACCTCGCAGAGCGAAGATTTCGACTTCAAGTTCAGGAACCGGCGGCCGCCGCGGGACAATGTCAATTGCCTGCTGTCCTTTATATATACCATCCTGCTTCACGATGTCCGGTCGGCTTTGGAAACGGTGGGTTTGGACCCGCAGGTCGGATTTCTCCATTGTGACCGTCCGGGTCGCCCCAGCCTGGCCCTGGATATGATGGAGGAGTTTCGGGCCCCCATCGCCGATCGGCTGGTCCTTTCCCTGATAAATCTCAAGCAGGTGCAGAAAGACGGTTTCGTCCAGAGTCAGGCGGGGGGGATCAGTATGACCGACGAAACACGCAAGACGCTGCTCGTAGCCTACCAGAAACGCAAGCAGGAAACGATCAAGCACCCTTTCCTGGGAGAAGAAATGCCGATCGGATTATTGTTTCACGTTCAGGCTCTTCTTCTGGCCCGGATGTTGCGTGGGGACATCGATTGTTACCCCCCATTTATCTGGAAGTAAGTGTCTTCTTAAGGTTGTCGGTAAAGTGCATAACTTCACACCGGGAGCGGATCAGGGCGATGATGGTGCTTGTCAGTTATGATGTCCAGACTATGGAACCCGGCGGTGCGCGGCGGCTGCGTCGGGTGGGAAAAGCTTGTCTTGATTATGGACAGCGGGTGCAGTACTCGGTCTTTGAATGTGAAGTTACCCCCGCTCAATGGACCGCGCTGCGTCAGCGGTTGATTGATGAAATAGAGCTGCAAAAGGACAGCCTGAGGTTCTATTTTTTAGGAAGCAATTGGCGACGGAGAATAGAGCATATCGGCGCCAAGGTTTCCATCGATCTCGGGAAAGACGCTTTGATTGTTTGAGAAAGCAAGCCCGCGCGAACAATATGAAGACATTGTTTGAAAGTGAAGTTCGCGGGTTTCAGTAATCCGTTCTTTGACAATTGAATACTGGAAATTTCCCGGAGTGGATCAGGAGTAATCCCGATTTTTTTGGTGATTCGCGCAAAGGTTCGCGGATTGTCTGTGATAGCACTTGGCAGCCAGATAGTTATGCTGAGAGCGTCGCCCCCCGCGCGGGGGCGTGGATTGAAACGGATTTCGCCAGCGCCCGCCCAGCGCAATCGGGCACGTCGCCCCCCGCGCGGGGGCGTGGATTGAAACACCGACGATTTCCAGGTTTCCAGACTTTGCAAACGTCGCCCCCCGCGCGGGGGCGTGGATTGAAACCCCTGAGTGCAGAGGTATAGGCCGCCGAGGAAGCGTCGCCCCCCGCGCGGGGGCGTGGATTGAAACAGCAGCGGGGCGATGGCCGCGGCCGATTCCCCGGGTCGCCCCCCGCGCGGGGGCGTGGATTGAAACGGCAAGAGGGGCCGG
>PUNC01000227.1 GCA_003551625.1 PVC group bacterium
AATTCCGGGGGGAGAGGGATAAAGGGTGAGGGGGGTTATCAACTGTTGAAAAAAGGGGGCGAGGATGCGGAGCATTAATTTTATCCAGTTGATCCTGTTAGGATGCCTGCCCCGATAGTCTTTCATCGGGGTCAAATAAGAGGGGGCGAGGGTCTGGGCCTTTAACCGGATCACCGATAACTGATTACGGTCCTTTACCTGGCTGCGGAGCATAGCCGAAATCTCTCATCTCAAATCTGAAATCTGCTTTTATCAGGGTGCGGAGCAACAAACCTGTCCATATCTGCGTCCATCTGCCTGCCCGCCTCTCCTGAGCGAAGCGATGGAGGGCGGGTGTGATTCGCAAATCAATTGTAAGGGCCTGACCCTGATGGGCTTGGTTCCTGGGGCGGAAGCTGTTCCTTGGCTCTGGTGAGTTTGCCGGAGAAGCCGCCCTTGCCGAGTTCTGAGGTCCACTTTCGCAGGATGACCCAGCCGGCGACACGCAACAGCTCGTTTCTCCACGCGCGATACCACTTGCGCCAGCCCCATTTTATGTTGTGCAGGGAAAACATTATCGACGGGAAGATCAGGATATTGGCGATGACCATAAAAACGTGCCGGAAGCGATAAAACCGCCCCGTGATCTTGCGGATGCCTTCCTGCATCTTTTCGGGAGTGAGCGGCGGGTCAGGCTGGAAGAGGGGGAAGTTGCCATCGTAGTATTCCCATCCCACGATCTCTTTCGGAAAGATCCGGCCCTGCGCGGCCAGCCGGCGGGTCATCTCGGTACCGGGCAAGGGGACGGGCAGCACGATCTGAACGGTGTCGATCCTTGCCTTCTTAATGAATTCGCGAAAACGCGCCACCCGCTCCTCCACCGGGATCGACAGTTGGATTTGCGGAGGGAGGGGATAGCCGAAGATGAACATTCCATGGATAAGGAAGCCGGCCCGGTGAAACTTCTGGGTTAGAGCGAGCATCTCTTCCGGCCTCACCTTCTTGTTCATGGCCTCGAGCTCCTCGGCGATGGGCGTCTCGTAGCCGATGGCGACCGAATGGATGCCGGCCCGGCGCATGGCCTGAAGAAGCTCGGTGTCGCGGGCCTTGTCGAGCCGGATCTGAATCGTAATGTTCAGCCGGACGCCGATCGCCTTGCGGTATCTCTCGAGCAGCCCGCAGAGGCGGAGAGCGGCGGACCGGTTCTGTCCGAAGAGATCATCGACCATGAAGACGTGACCCGCCTGCCACCGCTCCACGATCGAAGCCACCTGCTCCATAACGTATTCGGGGGCCGGGCAGCGGGCCTCGCCCTTGACGGTGCAGAATTCGCAGTTCATTCCGCAGCCCCGGACCCAGCTTATGGGATAAAGCTTGAGCCGGGCGTATTTGATCAGGGAAAAATCCGGAACCGGGACCTTGTCGAAATCGGTCAGGGGCGGCCGGGGAGCGGTTTCAACCACCCGGCCGTCCCTGACAAAGGCGATGCCGGCGACGTTATCCGGAACACTGTCGGCCTTCAGGGCCCCGAGAAGCTCCCCGATGGTCTCCTCCCCTTCGCCGATTACAACGTAATCGAGCCCGTTATCCAGACCCTCCCGGATATTCTCGCCGATGAAATGCTGGCCGCCGCCGATCGTGACCACCCCCCGGCTCCGGTAGAAGGAAGCCAGTTCGTATAGTCTCGGCGCGGTGCTGGTAAGCCCGCCGTAGAACCCCACCACGTCCGCGGGTCTGACCTGCTGCAGCAGGTTGTGATCCGGCCTTCCGGAAGCATCCTTCGGCCCCGGGCGGCGGTAGTTGTTTTCGTCGATTACCTCAACCGTCCAGCCGGCAAGTTTGCTGGCTACCGTGGCGACGTAAATCGGTCCCAGGGCGGTGGTCCTCCGGGCGACCCCGGAATAGATGTTGAAGGCCGGGTAGGCCGGAATAACTATTCTGAACAACCGGAATCTCATCGGCTTTATCCTTTCTGCTTCCCCTGATCAATACTTCCAGTCCCCCGGGAAGACGTCAAGGGCCGGCCGCTTGTCCGCCTGCATCCGATTTCAGGAACTGAGTGTTGATGGCTACGATCACGATGCTCGCCGACATCAGTATGGCACCTAATGCCGGGGTGAGGAGCAAAGCCGGAACTTGTCCCGGAACATTTCCGGGCTGTGTCCCGCGTGCTTGTCGTGGGTATGGCGCCCGGTATGGTCGTGACGTGTCCCGTCAAGCTCGTGATGGTGGTGCTGGTGAGCATTCTTCATGAAATCTTAATCTTCGCTCCAGGCGCCGTCTCCGGTTTCGTCTTGGGTCTCTGAGTAGTCTTCGCAATAGCTCCGGTCCGCGATGACCGGATGACCCATCTGGCAGGAGATCTCGATCTCGCCGAGGTCGATGAAATACTGGCAGCTGTCGCAGATGCCGTACATATCCCCTCTTATCAGATGTGGATGACCACGATTCCCCGGTAGCCGTCAACGGTGATCTGGGCGCCGGAGGGTATCCGCTCCAACGCCTCCGGGACCCCGGTCACGCAGGGCAGCCCATATTCCCGGGCGATGATCGCCCCGTGGACCAGCATCCCGCCCCGTCTCTCGACTATCCCCCCCGCCAGGGGGACGACAAAGGTCATCTCCGGTTCGATGGCGTCGATGACCAGGATCTCCCCGGACCGAAGCCGGAAGAGATCGGCCGGGGTCCGGATGGCCCTCGCTCGTCCCCGGGCCAACCCCGGGTTGGCCGGTTGCCCGGTCAGCTGGCGGGGCCGGACTACCCCGCCGCCCGACCCGGATTTCTTCTTTCCGCGGGGCCGGCGATGGGACCGCGGACGGAGGCCGCGGCGTTCGGCCTCCTTTTGAGCCTTGAGCAGCTGCCCTTCGATCCGGGCCAGATGGATATTGTCCTCGTCCCGGAGCCGGTAGCTGGCCCGGGCCAGGTCGAGGACTTCCCCGGCTGTCTTTCTCCTTTCCCCCGAAAAACGGGAGAGAAAGGCCTCTTCCCGGCCGGGGGGGTGCTTCCGCTTCTCCCGCTTCGGCTGGGACGCCATCTCCCGCAGGATCGAGATGATTCCCTCCCGCCCCAGGGCGCACTGGGAGACCCCGCAGGAGAGTTCCCCGAACCGCTCCATAAACTCCTTCAGCCGCTTCTCAAACCTTGAGCCCTCCGGACCGGCCTCTCCGCGTTCCAGCTTCCGGTCCAGTTTTCGGTTGTTCCGTATGGTTTCGGCCAGCTCCTCCAGTATTCTCCGCCGCTCTTCGATCTCGGTCCCGTCGGAGGTCAGCAGGTCCATAAACTCGTAGGGGTCGGCGGGCCTGACGGCGTCGTTGTAAACCTGGCCCAGGAGCCGGATCCCGTGGGCGAAGGGGATAAACTCGCTCCAGTAGACCTCCCGCCATCGGTCGCGGATTCGGCTCCTTGCCTTGATCTCCGCCGTCAGTTCCCGGTCGGAGAGCCGCTCCAGCCGGACCCCGTCGAGCCGCCGCGCCTCCCGCTCCATCCCCGGGATGAGTTCCCCCTCGATCCGCTCCCGCAGTTTTTTCAGGTTGACGAAGCTCCTCTGGAGGTTGAGATACCAGGGCCGCCGGTCGTCCAGCTCCCATAGCCGCTCTCCCGGCTCCGTCTCCTCGCGCCTTCCGGCCGTGATCGGCCGGCACTGGAGCAGGCGGAGCCGCTTGCCCTCGAACGTCCACTCGAAGTCGGCCGGGCCGCCCAGGTAATCCGCCAGGGGCCGGAAGAGGCCGAAGACCGTATCCACTCGCCCGGCGTCCAGCGGCGGTTGCCCAACCCTCCGGGGGTCGAGCTCCTTCAGGGCCGTCCCCGTTTTTCCCGGCGCGGCCCTCCAACGCCGTTCGGCCGGGGAATGGGAGACGATTCTCCCGTTCTCCCGGTCGAGGATCCAGCGGTCGGGGGCGACGGTGCCGTCAACCAGCCCCTCGTTGAGCCCCCAGACCGCCTCGATCAGCCCCTGCCGGTCGTTTTCGGGGCTGACGGTAAAGGCCACCCCAGAACGCTCCCCACGGACCATCTCTTGGACCACTGCCGCCATCGCCGAACCTGTCGGCTCGAGTTTCAGCTCCCGCCGGTAAAGGAGAGCCCGGTCGGACCAGAGCGAAGCCCAGACCAGGACGATCTTCTCCATGATCTCCTCCGTCCCCCGAACGTTGACGTATGATTCGTGGAGCCCGGCGAAGGAACGGTCGGACGAGTCCTCCCCGGGGGCGGAGGAACGTACCGCGACCGGCCGCCGGCCGAACTTCTCCTCGACGGCGATCCGGATTTTCCGCTCTAAGGCGGAAGGAAATTCGGCGGAGACAAATAGGTGGCGGATCCGCAGGGCGGCGTCCCAGATCTCCTCCCAGCGCATCTCCTCCAGGGGCTTGCGGTAGAGCTCCCGGGCGATCCTCCCTTCCAGCCCCGTCTCCCGGATGAAATTCCGGTAGGCGGAAGCCGTAACTACCAGGCCGCCGGGGACGGGGAAACCCCGCCGGGCCAATTCGGACAGGGCGAAACCCTTTCCCCCGACCTCGGAGAGGTCCCCGGAACAGATCTCGGAAAATTCCAGCCAGTATTTCATCTACAGGATTTAACTGGAGCTGCTCGAAAAGAGTCCATTCTGCCACCCGCGCCCTGAATACTCCCCTCTCCCTCCAGGGGGGAGTGGGTCAGGGTGAGGGGGTCGCAAGCTTTTCTGGCAAAGCGTAGTCAGGTATTGTGTCCCCGGATTACAGGGTTAGGATATCGACCTTCTGAAAGGTCCGGACCAGCACGTAATCCTTCACCCGGAACCGGAAAAGTGCGGTGGAAGGGGCCCGGGCGAAGTCGTCGAGCGCGGGGTGTCGTTTCAGGAAATTCCGGAGGAAAACTTCCCGGCCCCGCCCGGAGACCTCCTTGACCTCCCCGACCGCGGTCACCGCCTCGGCGGAAACGAAGTCGGCCGGGCGGTTGGTCCGGGTATCGACCAGGAGAGCGGCCTTCCGGTTATCCTGGAGGTTATCGTACTTGCGGGTAAAGCGCCCGGTGACGAAGAGGAGGGACTTGAGGTCGGGCGAGGGGGCGTAGGCGACCAGGTTGGCGTAGGGCTGTTCGCCGCCGGCCGAGCAGAGCACCGCCAGCGGCTGGGAGGCGAGGAGCTTTCGGACCGCGCGGCGGACCTCTTGCTCCGCACCCGTCACAGCGGCCGCCCCTTTCCGGAGTCGGTGACCTCGATCAGGTCTTCCGGGTAGGGGTCGAAGAAGTACTGGTCCTTCAGGTAGGGCTGGTCGAAGCGGACGATCCAGGACCGGACCAGGGCCACCGGGACTCCGAGTGGGACCCGGTTTTCCCGGTACTGATCCAGCGACTCGAGGAAGAACTCCTTCTCGGCCGCGAGCAGCCCCTTCTTGAAGTAGCCCAGGGCGTGGGTGAAGACGTTGATGACCGGGCCGCTCTTGGCCGGGCGGGCCAGGGCCGCCAGCAGCGCGGAACGGTAGTCGGCGGCCACCTCCCGGAGCGGCCGCTTCTCCGGGTTGGCGATCAGCCGCCCCAGCTTCCGCAGTTTCTCCTGGTCGTAGGCCATCAGGATCAGCTTGTGCCGTTCCTGGAACTTCACCAGGGCCGCCATCCTCCCGGAAGCGGCCGCCGCCCGGAAACGCGCCAGGGTGAACAGGAAGGTGAGGAAGTGCTCCCGGATGGTGAAGTTGCGCAGCCTCCCCTCGTCCTCGACCGGGACCCCGGGATACTTCTCCAGGACCGCGCCCCCGAACAGGCCGGCGTTCTTCGAGCCCAGGGCCTGGACCTTCCCCGGCCCGGGATAAAGCTTGACGTTCTTCATCCCGCAGGAAGGGGAACGCTCCTTGAGAATGAAGCCATCGACCTCGCCCAGTTCCGAGAGAAACTTCCCGGCGAAAGCCCGCATCTTCTCGGTGTGGTCGAGGCCGGTGTCGGATTGGACCAGCCGCGGGCCGTCTTCGCCGGCCGTCAGCCGGATCGGGGGCCGGGGCACCCCGAGTCCGATCTCCACCTCCGGGCAGACCGGGACGAAGTCGACGTGGGGTTTCAAGAGTGTCACCACCCCGCTGGTAATCTTCAATCCGTTCCAGCGGCAGGCGTCGAACTCCAAGCATTTGCTGACGGCGACCCGGGGCCGGATCTGTTCTCTCATTTTTTATCCCTTTATGGTTATCCGTGCCGGCGCGAAAGACGCGGAGAATGGTCTGGATTATGGTTCCCGGCCGTATTCGATCCGGCTAATCAAACCATTTTAGATGATATGAAGACAAGTTATCATTTTCCAAACTTGCCCGTCTCCCGGGAGTTTATTATCATCTGATGCCGTTAACAGCCTGATCTGAATCTTCGGCATCCGGGGACGTCCGCCGGACTGCCTCTTCCCGGGAGTTGGATTAATGAAAAAACGAGCCCTGGTTATCATCGCCTTCGCGGCCTTCCTGGCCGCGACGGTGGCGGGGAAAGAGCGGGAAGTCTCCCTCCCGGAGACGGTGGCCGGGTTCACCGCCGCCGTTGAGAGTTGGGACGGGGCCGCTCTGTCCCGGTCGGCGGAAGAGCTGGAGAGACTCTCCCGTCGCCTCCCGGAATCCTTCCCCGCCCATTACTGGCTCGGGGCGGCCCGGTTCCATCAGGCCCTCTACCTGATCGACGCCCCGGATACCGGGAAACAGGTTGATCGGGCCCTCGACGGGTCCGAAAAGGCGCTCCGGCAAGCCCTGGAGCTGGACGAATCCTGCGGTGAATGCTTCGCCCTCCTCTCGGCGATCACCGGCTTGAGGATTGGGCGCAATCCGCTCAGCGGAATCTGGCGCGGCCGCCGTTTCCAAAGACAGGCCGGCCGGGCCCTGGAGCTCTCCCCGGAGAACCCACGCGTCCACTATCTTCTGGGAACCAACTACTACCACGCGCCGGAACGAATGGGCGGGAAGTCCCGGGCCAGAAAACATTTTCTCAAGGCGGCGGCTTTCTACGAAGAGGAACGGCGGAAGGAAGCCGGCGAGCTGGAGCCGCGCTGGGGATACGACACCACCCTGCTCTTTCTCGGAGACCTCCACCGGGAAGAGGGCGAACGGGAGAAGGCCCGGGAATTCTACCTTCGGGCCCTGTCCGCCAATCCCGCCAACCAAAAGGCCCGAATGGCATTGGAGGGCCTGAAGAACGTTCCGGCGAGGGAATCGGAAACGCGGTGAACGTGATAATCGGCATCGTCTTCTGCCTCTGGCTTGCCGGCTTCCTCTTCTTCTTCCGGATTCCCCCCTGTCGGAAAGACGACGGCGGCGGCGGGGAAAGCGGGGTCTCCGTGATCATCCCCGCCCGGAACGAGGCCGCCAGCCTTCCGTCCCTCTTGAGATCCATCTCCGCCTTGAAACCCGCCCCCGGCGAGGTGGTCGTGGTTGACGACGGCTCGGAAGACGCCACCGCTTCCCTGGCCCGGGAAGGCGGGGCGCGGGTGGTTCCCTCCTCTCCCCTCCCCCCGGGCTGGCGGGGCAAGGCCTGGGCCTGCTGGCAGGGAGCGAACTCCGCCCGGGGGGGGATCCTCCTTTTTCTCGACGCCGACACCCGTCTCCTCCCGGGTGGTTTGAAGAGAATGCTTGCCGAGTTCCGGGCGACGGGAGGGGCCCTCTCCCTCCATCCCTACCATACCTGCGTCAGGCCCTACGAGGAGCTCTCGGCCTTCTTCCAGATCCTGATGGCCGCCGGGGTGGCCGCTTTTACCGTCCTCGGCCGGCGCGTGCGGGCCGGGCTCTTCGGCCAGTCGCTGATGATCTCCCGGGAGGACTACTTCCGCGCCGGCGGCCACCGGGCGGTCCGGGGGGAGATCCTGGAGAACTTCTTCCTCGCCTCCCGGCTCCGCCGGGCGGGGATCGGAACCTCGTGCCGGGGGGGGCGGGGGGTGGTGGAGATGCGGATGTATCCCGATGGGTTGAGAAGCCTGGTCTCCGGCTGGTCCAAGGCCTTCGCCGCCGGGGCCGCCGGCACCCCCCGGCCCGTCCTCGCCCTCACCGGCCTCTGGCTGACCGGGGCGATAGTCGCCACCGCCCTCCTGCCGGCCGGCGCGCTCGGCGCCTTCGCGCTGCTCCCGGCCGTCCTGCTCTACCTGCTCTACTCCCTCCAGATCTTCTCGATGCTCCGCCGCCTGGGCAACTACTCGCCCCTGACCGCCCTTCTCTTCCCGGCTGCTCTCTTCTTCTACCTCGGAGTCTTCACCCGTTCCTGGTTCCTCCTCCGCCGGGGGGCGGCGGTGGAGTGGAAGGGCCGCCGGATCGAGAGCGACTCGGAGAAGGGGGGGATATGACCGCGGGCGCGATTCTCCTCCTGGTCGCGGTCAACATCCTGGCCTGGCTGGCCGTCCACCTCTCCGTCCCCTGGCTCTTCACCCGGATGCCGGCCGCTCTCTTCCGTCCCGGCGGCTGGCTCTTCCGGCCCCGGGGCTGGGAAAAAGACGGGGAGACCTATCAGCGGCTCTTCCGGGTCCGAGCCTGGAAGGACCGGCTCCCGGACGGCGCCGCCCTCTTCCGGGGCGGTTTCCGGAAGAAATCGCTGCGGCGCCGCGACCCCGGTTACCTGGAACGCTTCCGGGTCGAGACCTGCCGGGGGGAGGCCGTCCACTGGGCGGTCTTCGCCGCCGCCGGCCTCTTCTTCGTCTGGAACCCGCCGGGCGCGGGGCTGGCGATGATCGCCTACGGGGCGGCGGCAAACCTTCCCTGCGTGATCGTCCAGCGCTACAACCGCCTCCGCCTGGAACGGCTCATCAGTCAGTCTCGCCGAAAGTCCCGCGAATCCGGCCTGGAACGTCTCCGTTTTCGATGGGAGAGGGGAAGGTGAGGGGGGCACTTTACGACCGTTTTCTACGTATATGCGGCGCCTGACGAAGTCGTCTTCCGGCCCTAATCGTTAAGCAACTCGGCTATCCCTACCGTGCTATGGCCGCCGATCCAGTTAAGCCCGTCCTTGTACCAGTACACGGCGCGTTCCGCGAAAACAGGAACGGAGTTGACCGATTCGACCACCGTCGAAACCTGGCTCTTGCTCCCCCACCCCGGAATGTTGTTTACCCGGACCGTGCAGCGACTGAGAGGAGCGATCGACCGGGAATACTCGGCGGTTTCTCCGTCCTGGTCCATAAACGTAAAGTTTACAAACGCGGTTTCAACGGCCGAGGGGTTGGAAACCAGGACATAATTATCGAAGAAATGAGTCGCCCCTTCCGGCAGATGCCATTTGACCGCCGGCAGCGACGCGCCGATCGTATTATGGCCGCCTTCCCACGGACCGCCCTTGGGCCAGTACATCGCCCGCTCGGCGAAAATCGGAACCCAGTTTGTCGATTCCACCATAGTCGATACCTGGCACTTGCTCCCCCATCCTTCCAGTTCATTCACCTTGAAGGTGTACCGGCTTTGAGGCGGCAGCGTATGAAGGCGGACGGCCGTATCGCCGTTAGCGTCCATAAATGCGAAGCGGACTTCGGCCCATTCGGAAATCGAGGGGTTGGAGACCAGGATATAGTGATCGAATATATGGTTGGCCCCCTCGGCCAGATGCCATACCGTTGACGATCGTGATATTCCCCTGGAGGCGTGGCCGTCAACCCACATCGAAGCCCCACCCTTCTCCCAATACATCGTCCGGTCGACCGCCACCGGCGAACTCGAGGTCACCTGCGTCGATATCTGTCCCTGGCTGCCGACCTCGTCGTTCACCTTGATCGTCCAGTTGCTCTCCGCTCCCACCGTCGCCTGCGTCTGCCAGGTAAAACCAGCTTGGTTCATAAAGACCGCCGTGACCGTGGCCGGGGCGTCGCCGGGGTTGAGCACGTGAATGAACTGGTCGAACCTATTCGTCGCCCCTTCGGGAAGGTTCCATTCGGTTGCCGGATGGTCGATTCCGATGGTGCCGTGCCCGCCTTCCCAGGGTCCTCCGCCGGGCCAGTACATCGCGCGCTCGACGTGGATCGGAAGGCTGTCTATCGAGCGCACTATCGAGGAGATCGCTCCGGAGTCCGCGTGGTTCGGAGATAAGTAATCGTTAATCCTTACCGTCAGGCGGGAGCGAGGCGGAAGTGTCCGGGTGGTGAAACCGATCGGCCCCTGCTTGCCGATAAACGTAACGCTGATCGGAGCCTCCTTGGGATTGGGGTTGGAGACGAGTAGGTATGTGTTGAAACCGACGCCGTCGATCGCAGTGGCTCCCGCCGGCAGCAGCCAGCGGCTGAAAGCGGTAAAAACGGGAGACGGCGACGCGGTCGGTGGCGGTGTCGGCGTGGAGGGGATCGGTGTCGGGCTCTTCACCGGAGAAGGAGTGGCCGAAGGCGCCGGTGTCGATGTGGGGACGGGAGTTGACGGCGCGGTCGGAGCCGGTATCGGCGTGGACGGGGTCGGTGTCGGGCTCTTCACCGGCGAAGGAGTGGCCGAAGGCGCCGGTGTCGATGTGGGAACGGGAGACGGCGGCGCGGTCGGCGGCGGTGTCGGCGTGGACGGGATCGGTGTCGGGCTCTTCACCGGAGAAGGAGTGGCCGAAGGCGCCGGTGTCGCGGTGGGGACGGGAGACGGCGGCACCGTCGGAGCCGGTGTCGATGTGGGAACGGGAGA
>PUNC01000021.1 GCA_003551625.1 PVC group bacterium
AACAGGATCAACTGGATTATAATTGCTCCGCACCCGCGCCCCCTTTGCTCTCTCGCCAAGACGCAAAGACCGCAAAGAAAGACCTAATAGACTAAAAACCTAACAGGCTAAACAGCTATTTTAACTACGAATCACGCTAATGGACGCAGATGCGGACCGGGGTGTTGCTCCGCGGCCTATCCCCCTCTTTCTGACCCCGATGGAAAACTATCGGGGCAGGCATTCTAACCCCGATGGAAGACTATCGGGGCAGGCACGATAACAGGATTAAAGGGCTCCGCGGCCTAAAAAGACCGTGATCAGTAATCCGTCCCGACTTAAGACTGTCGGGGTCTTCGCTACGCTTCGATAATCAGTGATCAGTAAAAGCCCAGGCCCGCGGACCCGTAATCTAAAAACGATCGGTTTTTACCAGTCGGACCAATCGGAGGGTAAAAATCGAGATTCTTCACTTCGTTCAGAATGACCCGTTGGGTCAGATTCTTCCCCTTCGCTTCGCTCGGGGTCAGAATGACATTTAATAAGACTTTTTAACCCACATTAAGCTGAAGAGAACCATTTATTCCAAACCTATTAGAATCCGCGTTGATCTGTGTGATTCGTAGTTGAAATTATTCTTTGGTCATTCTCCTTCTCTAGTGTCTTTAGCGGATCAATGGCCCAGCCTATCTTTCAGCCTTTTTACCCCCTCGTCGCCCGGGTGGCGGCGGTCCAGCTCTTCGAGCTGATCGCGCGCGGCGGCAAAATCTTCACCGCGCAACAGGAGCAGAGCGAGGTTGTAGCGCGCCGAGCGGTGGCCGGGGTCGAGCGCGAGCGCCCGCCGATACACTTGTTCCGCTTCCGCGGGCCTGCCTTCCGCCTCAAGGGTGACGGCAAGGTTATAGTAAGCCGAAACCGACGCGGGAGCGAGCTCGATCGCCGCCCGGTAATGTTCCGCGGCGTCGGCATACTCCCCGCGCGCCGCCAGGACATTGGCCAGGTTGACCCGAAACTCGGGCCGGCCCGGCTCCAGCGCGACCGCCCGGCCGACCGCTTCTTCGGCTTCTCTTTTCCGGCCCATCTCGAACAACGCCCCGCCGAGATGGCTCCAGGCGCGGGCCGATTCCGGATCCAAACCCAAGGCCAAGCGGAAGTGCCGCTCGGCCTGCCGGTGTTCACCAAGGTTCGAGAGGGCGAGGCCGAGGTTCTGGTGCCCTTCCGCGTGTTCCGGGCGCAGCCTCACCCCCCTCCGGTATGAATCGGCGGCTTCCCGGTTCCGGCCCGATCTCAGGTAGGCATTGCCCAGATTAAAGTGAACCACGTAGGATTCCGATTCCCCGAAACGCTCCCAGAGGGTGAGATCGTCGCGCCAGAATCCCTGCCGCCGGATTGCGAGACCGGAAAAGACCGCCAAAGCCCCTACGGCGCAGATAACGCCGTAGGGTTTTTTCAGATAACGGTCTCCGGCCCAGGCCGCCAGGAAGGACAGCGCGATCGCCGGCAGATAGCTGAAACGGTCGGCCCAGACCGTCAGGCCGGTCTGAAATATGCCCGATACCGGCAGCCAGGCGGCGATATACCATCCCCAGCAGAAAAGCAAGATCTTCCGGCCGCGCTTTGCCATACTATAGGATGCAATAGTAATCAATATTACTATCAATGTGTATATTATTAAGCGGGTGATCGGTATTGGAGTGGTGTCCGGAATAGGGTAGACCGGCTGCAGACGGAGGGGAAGAAAGGTCTTCTCCAGGTAGAAGATAATTCCCCGGGCCGCCAGGTAAACCCGGTTGATTACCGGAAGCCTGGAGACCACGGCCAGCGCTCCCCGGATGATCTGGCCGTAAAAGGCCGCGGCGGCTACTCCCGCGGCCCCGACAGCATACGGGACCTTCTCCAGAACCAGGAAACCAAAACGTTTTCGGACGAAGCGGCCCTGATGCCAGTCCAGGAGAAGAAGGATCGCCGGGAGGGAGACCGCCATCGGCTTGGAGAGGAAAGACAGATAAGCCAGCGCTATCGAAAGAAGAAACCAGAAGAGTTGCAGCCGTTCGGAAAAGCGCTTTCCCGTCCCGCCATCACGGGAATCGCTTCCGGTGGCGGCATTTCGGTCGCTGCTCCCCGCCCGGCCATCCCGGGCGCGGAGAAGGTTCCGACCGTAAGGGTCATCCTGAGCGAAGCGAAGGATCTCCCTCCTCTCCGCGGCCTTCAGGTAGGCGAGTATCGCCCCCAGGTAGAAGAACGCGAAGAGCACCTCCTTGCGCGCGGTGATCCAGCTGACCGCCTCCACCCTCAGCGGATGCAGGGAGAAGAAGAGCGCCGCCGCGGCCGCCCAGATCCCCCCGGCTCCGGCCAGCCTTTTAACCAGCAGGAAGACCAGCGCGGCGTTTAATCCGTGGAGGAGAACGCTGGTAAGGTGATAGCCGGCGGGAGCGAGCCCCCAGAGTGAGTATTCAAGGGAATAGGTCGCCCAGACCAGCGGCTTGAAGTCCCCGGCGACAAAGCTGGTAAACCACCAGCCGGGCGAAACCCCCCGCCAGCCGGTGTTGTCGAGCAGGTTGAGCCGGTCTTCCCAGACAAAATCCAGACGCAGCGAGGGCAGGAATACCAGGACTGTCAACAGGAAAACCGCCAGCACCGGTAGCGCATAATCCTTATAATTTGATTTCCGATCCGTCAATCAGGCTTCTCCGGAAAATTTTTCTTTCAGAAAAATTTTACTCATTCAGCGAAGTTATTTTACTATTTCGCGGCCTTGATGTAAAATGAGGCCATTAAAGGAAGGGTGCGTCTTGGAAATCCAGAAAATTCGCCAAAAGATATTTCCCGGAAAATAGCCTTACAAGCAGATTTTATGGTAAGCTTTATTTTTAGGGAATCGGATAGAAAATAACCGAATGCTTCCTTTTATCTTATCCAGCGACGCGATTCGCCCGGAGTGTTCCCGGCCGGGTATGATTCTCGCAGCCGCCCGTCTTCAGGGCGCGCTGCTTTTTTTATACAAAAACAGTTATTGCAAAGAATTATCATTTTTGTTTAAATCAACCAGCCTAAAAACCGAACACCTCTAAACGGAGGATGCCAAGATGAAATCAATGCGATGGGCCATATTGGCGATTGTCCTCTTCGCGGCCTTCGCCTTTATGATCAGGGCCGACGAGGAGGGAGTATTCCAGTTCTACACCCTCCCCACCAACACCCCGGTGATCAACTTCCAGGGCCGGGTCGAAGTTGAAGCCATCGGCTACACCGGAACGGGCTATTTCAAGCTTGCCATCGGTGAAGAGGACTTTGAAGAACCGATCTGGGAGAGCGAGGCCGAGGTGGAATGCGTGGAGGGAATCTTCAACATCCTGATCGGATACAACACGGATGACGAGCTTCCGGGGGACGAGCTCTTCACGATCAAGGCACCGGTCTTTCTCAGGATCGAGTTCTCGACCGACGGGGAAATCTACGAGCTTATGGAGCCCGACCAACAGTTCGTAAGCGTCCCCTACGCCTTCAACGCCTACCTTCTCGACGGCCTCCACCGGCCGGAAAGCGCGATCGTCGGCGTGACCGACGAGCAGACGCTCGAGAGCAAGACACTGGTCGAACCGCTGGTGGAGAACTACATCTTCTTCACCGGCACTCCCCCTACCCCCGATTTCGGCGAGCAGACCGGCCTTATGTCATACAACTTCGAGGCCGGCCGGCCGCAGTTCTGGGACGGGGAGAAGTGGGTCTGGTGGGCGGACCCCGAAGATGTCGAGGGAGTCACGGGAACCGGCGTTCCCCAGCAGGTAACCTTCTGGGCGGAGTATGAAGGCCGCACCGGAGTCCGGGGACACCCCGGCTTCACGTTCGATACGAGGGTAACCGGGGGATTATACCTCGGCCCCGAAATAACCACCGGGACTATCCTCAAGATTGAGGGCGACGACCTGACCGGCACCGGAAGGGCCCTTACGGTCGCGTCTTCCGGCGACCCGGACGGAGCGATGGTAACCTTCGACCGGGCCAGCGACGGCCCGGCCCTGAGCGTCTTCGCCGACAACCTTGAAGGGCCCGGGGCCCTGTTCAGCTCTCCGTCGGCCACCTCGGGACAAGCGGTCAAGATCCATTCCGACACCGCCTCTCTTACCGGCGAGCTCTTATTCATCCACCAGGACCACGCCTCCGCCACGGGTGCCGGCCTCCGCATTCTCCAGGCCGGCCCGGGGGCGGGAGCGCGGATAGACCTTTCGGCGGGACCGGCTTCCGGCGAGCCCGCGCTCTTCGTGAGCTCGCTGCGCGACACCACTCTCGGCATCTCCGATACCGAGGGGGGAACCGTCCATATCTACAGCCAGAACCGCTACGGCGCCCTTACCGTCTTATCGGATGAAATCGGCCTCGCGCAGGAAGCGCCCCTGGTGACCTTCCGGACGACCGAAAGCGAATTCAGCCATCCGCTGCTCAGCATCGAACCGGCCGACGAAAGCGAAGGGGTTCACCTGTATCTCAAACCGATCCCGATCGATCCGACAGTGGAAGAAGAGAAGATGGGCCTTATCTATATGGGCGAGGACGGCCATCTCTACTTTCACGACGGCACCGTCTGGGTCCGGCTTCCCGGCGAGGGCGACGGCGATATCACCGGCGAGGGTGTCGCTGAACGGCTGACCATCTGGACCGGCGAGAAGACCATCGGAAGCCAAGCCGGCTTGACCTTTTCCGAAGGTGTTCTTACAGCTACCGAGATCGCGCTTGGCCTCGGCGCTACCATTGACGAGTTCTCAATTGATGATGAACTGGGGGGCGCAACCCCCTCCGACGGAAAAGTCCCGACGCAGGCCGCGGTGAAGGCCTACGTTGACGACAAGATCGGCTACCCGGTCCCCGAATCGCAGTTGGACCACGTTCTCCGCGGCGGAGCGGATGACTGGGAAGCCACCGATTCGATGGTGATAACCGGTGCCGGCGATGTCGGCATCGGGACGACCGAACCAACCGAAAAACTGCATATTGCCGGTTCGATCCGTATCGTTGACGGCACCGAAGGCTCCGGCTTGGTTCTCACGTCCGACGCCCAGGGCGTCGGTTCCTGGACGGCGGTAACCGCCATCGCGGGCGACGTCTCCGGCGGCGGCGAGGCCGGACAGGTAACCTACTGGGCGGGAGACCAGATCGTCACCGGCGACGACGGATTTACTTACGTCGAGGGGACCGAAACCCTGAACGTGACCAATATCGGCGCCTTCAGCCTGGCCGGCGCGCTGACCGGCGGCGCCCACGAGATCTCCGGCACTAACTTTAACATCGGAGGCGGTATCGGCGCCTTCTCCGACCTGACAACGGCAACGTTTGCCGTCACCGCGGGAGATCCGGCCGAAGGGAAGGTTCTTACCGCGGTTGACGATTCGGGAACGGTGACCTGGGCCGCCCCTGCCGAGGGCGACGTCACCGGCAGCGGCACGGAAGGCACCATACCGATCTGGGACGACGAGACCGAACTGGGAGATTCCATCATCACCCAGACTCTCGACCCCGACACCATCACGGTCGGCGGCGCCCTGATCGCGACCACATTCGAGACCAGCGACGAGGAATCGGCGACGATCTCGACCTTCTCAACCGACACCGACCTGGGCGGCGAGGAGGCTTCCGACGAGGCCGTCTCCACCCAGAAAGCGGTCAAGGATTACGTGGACGCGCGGATGCCCGGTTGGGAGGAATCGTTCGAACACTGGGTAATCCGCGGCGGCGACGAGGGCTGGGAAGCCACCGACTTTATGGTCATCGACACCACCTACGAGGGCGTGGGGATCAACCTGGGCGCAGAAGAGTCCCCCACCGCCGTCCTCGATGTCCTCGGCTCGATCAGATTCCGCACCGGGGCCTCCGACGGCCATATCCTGGTCTCCGACGAATTTGGCTACGCTTCCTGGACCGAGCTGACCCTCCCCGAGGGGGAAGTCACCGGTACCGGTACGGCGGGAATAATTGCCAGGTGGGCCGGCGAACAGGAAATCGAGGATTCGTCAATCCTGGACGACGGCGAGACGGTGACGGTGCAGGCCGACCTGGTCGCCGAGAGCCTGACCGCCGGCGACCTGGACGACGGAAGCGTGGTCTTCGCGGGAACCGACGGACTTCTCGAGACCGACGCGGGATTCACCTTCGACGGCAGCATCCTCAACGTGCCCCAGATCGAGCTCGGCCTCGGCGAGACCATCGACGAGTTCTCCGCCGATGTTACCCTGGGCGGGGTGGGAGCCTCCGATGAAAAGGTCCCCACGCAGTTTGCTGTCAAGGAATACGTGGACGCCCGGGTTCCCGACGATATGCCGGAATCGGTTCAAGACTGGGTGATCCGCGGTGAAGCCGGCCACTGGACGGCCACCGGCGTGATGACCATAGACGCCAATGAACAGGTCGCCATCAGCTCAGGCGTGACCACCGGGCGGGCATTGGATGTCGTAGCCAACTCCCTTACTTCGGGCAACGCGCTCCGGGTTTTCTCCGATACCACGGCGGGAACGGCGGACGCTATGGTTTACCTTGAAAGAACGGGAGTAGGGCGCGCGCTCCAGGTAAGGTCGGGCGTTGAGGGAGCTTCCGGCGTTTGGATCGATTCGAACACGGTCACGGGCGGAAACGTTATGATGGTCAAGGGCAACTCGCCCGGTATGCTTGCCGGCGGAAACATCCTGCAGGTGCATCAAGATCATTCGGACGGGTTGGGAAGGGGCCTGTTCGTCCGGCAGGACGGAATTGGGCAGGCCGCCCGCTTCACGCTTTCGGAAAGGGAAGAATCAGGCGGCTCCGCGATCTGGGTCCAAACTGGACGGAGCACACACTCGGGTGTAAGCGCATCCGAAGGCGGCGCCGTCCATATCAACAACGCCGGCAACATCCACGGCGGCCTCACGGTTTATTCCTCCCAGGAGGAACCCGGCTCGCCGCTTTCCACTTTCAGGGTAACCTCGGGATTTAACCAGCCGATCCTCCGCCTCCGGCAGCCCACGGAAGGCGTCGCCCCCCACCTCTGGCTGACGCCGATAGAAGACGAAAACATCGCCCCGGCGGATCCGGCGGCCGGAATGATCTACGCCAGTTCGGACCAGAATACCCTGGTGTATTACACCGGCGAAGAATGGATTCCCCTGGGCGGCGGCATCACCGGTTCCGGCGCGCGCGGGCAGATCGCCTACTGGGACACTTCCAACACCCTGACCGGCGACGCCTCCTTCTACTGGGACACCGATAACAACCGCCTCGGTATCCGCACGGCCGTTCCCCACACCGGTCTCACCATCCGCGCCCCCGATAGTTCCCAGGAAGCGGTAATCTCCGCTTTTACCCGCTCCACTACCGTTGGCGACTACACCGGCATCAGGTTCCGCGCCTCCAATGAAACCACTGACCCCCGCCACTACGGCGGAGCGGTTTATTTCGAAAGAACCGGCGCCGCCGGAAGAGGAAGCCTGCACCTGGCTACCAAAGCCGGGGGAACGGATCATACGGTCAGCCTTGCCGACAGCCGGATGACCATCACCAGCGACGGCGATGTGGGAATCAACGTTACCGAACCCACCACCCGGCTTGACGTTGACGGCCAGATCCGCATCCGCGGGGGAACCCCCGGCGAAGGCAGAGTCCTCACCTCCGACGAAGACGGATTAGCCAGCTGGGTCCTTCCCACCGAAGGCGACGTCGAGGGCGCCGGAACGGCGGGAAGAGTGGCGATCTGGACCGACACCAAGGAGATCGGCGACGACGAAGATTTCACTTACGCCGGCGGCACCTTGTCGGTACCCACCCTTTCAGCCGACACGATTGACGCCTTCACGCTCGGCGGAACGATGGACGCCGATTCGCAGGATATCGAGAACGTCGCCATCTTAAGCGGCACGATCGACGGAACCGACATCGGCGAAACAACACCGGCGGCGGGGACCTTCACCTCGCTGATCGCCGATGATCTGACGCTCGGCGAAGGTGTGGAAATCACGGAGTTCTCCGACGATGACACCCTCGGCGGCGAAACACCTTCCCACGAAGTTGTCTCCACGCAGAAAGCCGTCAAGGACTACGTGGACGGACTGGTTCCCGACGCGATGCCGGAAGCGATCGAACACTGGGTGATCCGCGGCACCGGCGACGGCTGGGAAGCCACCGACGCGATGATCATCAGCTCCTACGGCGGCGGCAACGTCGGCATCGGCCCCCTCGGCCACACCAGTCCCCACAGTCGCCTGGAGGTGTTTATCGCGGACGACGAACCGGGAACCCACCGGGCGATGAGGATCCAGAATATGAGGGATGTCACCGGCCGCGGTGGTTCGGGGCTCCTGGTCAGGGCGTTCAACCAGGAAGAGGGAACCAATGTCGCCCACTTTATGAGCGGGCCGGCCGAAGGCGAAGACTCCAAATCCGTAATGATGGTCCGGGCCGACGGACGAGTCGGAATCAACAACAACAATCCCTTTGAACAGTTGAGCCTCTCCGGCCGGATGTGGATGCAGCAGACCGAAGCGCCGGAGGTCACGACCGACCGCCTCTACAATGTCGACGGCGACCTCCACTGGGACGGCAAGGTCTTGGACGGACGCTGGACCTACCGGACCGGGACCCGCGTCAACAACGACACTTTCGAGCCCGACAACAGCGACGCCTTCCAGCCCGGAACGCCGATCCGTTACAGTTCCGACGGTTCAGACTGGAGTTACGGGATGGTGGTCGCGAACGGCGGCGCCACGGTCACGCTGGCCGGAGCGCCGATGGGACCGGGAATGGACGCTTTCGTCCAGACCGGCAAGCCCGAACTGCTGCGGCAGGTCAACTTCTACAAGCCGGGCGAGGTGGAAGCGATAAACGATTATATGGGACTGGCCACCTGGCAGATGCCGCAAGGCTACGTCGTCCGCGTCACCGGCCAGCTTGAATCGGCCGGGGATGACGATGTTAAGATCCAGGTAAAAATCGCCGGCAACGGTTTAATCGACGGCACGCTCGACCTGTCCGACACCAGCGAGTGGGACAGCAACACCAGCATAAACACCACGCATTACAACATCGGGTTCGGCAGCAGGATCGAGGTGGACCTGGAGGATGATGGAGGTCCCTCGCCCGGCGCCGGTCTGCTGGTTACGATGCAGGTGATAACGCCGTAAGGGAAGGAAGAGATTGCTTCGGGCTCCGCCCTCGCAATGACAAATAAACAACAAGGTCATTGCGAGGAACACTGAGCATAGCGAAGGGCGACGAACGCAATGACAAACAAACAACAAGGTCATTGCGAGGAACACTGAGCATAGCGAAGGGCGACGAACGCAATGACAAATAAACAACAAGGTCATTGCGAGGAACACTGAGCATAGCGAAGGGCGACGAAGCAATCTGAAGCAAATAGTCATTCTGAGCGAAGCGAAGAATCTAAAGCCCTACGTCATTCTGAGCGAAGCGAAGAATCTGTTTTTATCCGAGAGAAGGAGAAGAGCGTGATCAACATAAGAACCTCCAGGGCGGGAAGCCGTTTCCCCTTCCGGCCCTTCGCGGCGGCGCTCTTCCTCTTTCTCCTGCCGGCAATCGCCGGCATTCTTGCCGGATCGGCCGCGGCGGCTCCAATTGAGGAGGGATTCGACGGCTTCGACGAAGGTTTCCGGCCCGAAGGCTGGATATTCGTGGGCTTCACCGACGATAAAGTTTACACCTCGACCGGCAACTACGGCGTGGCGCCTCCTTCGTTAAGGTTCGACGAGGACGCGACCCAGGTTACGACCCGCATATTCACCGGCGGGCAAGACCTGTTCTTCTGGATAAGGGGACAGGGGACCGACGATACAAGCTTTTTAAGGGTGGAAGAATACTATTCAAATGACTGGTTCACAATGACCGATATCGCGTCATTACCCACGGCTTGGGGAGGAGTGGATATCGGCCCTCTCGGACTTGACTCCTCCACAACCCGGGTTCGCTTCACCTATAGCAAACTGGCCGGCAACCTGGCCTTCGACGACGTCGCAATAACCTCCGCGACCACGGCCACACCTTCGGTCACGCCGACGCCTTCTACCACGCCGTCGGCCACACCATCGGTCACGCCGACGCCTTCGACCACTCCATCGGTGACACCGTCGGTCACGCCGACGCCTTCGACCACCCCTTCGGTGACGCCGTCGGTCACTCCAACGCCTTCGACCACTCCTTCGGTGACGCCGTCGGTCACTCCAACGCCTTCGACCACTCCTTCGGTGACGCCATCGGTCACACCGACGCCTTCGACCACACCTTCGGTGACGCCGTCGGTCACTCCGACGCCTTCAACCACGCCGTCGGTCACACCGTCAGTCACGCCAACACCCTCGACCACGCCATCGGTGACGCCGTCGGTCACGCCAACACCTTCGACCACGCCTTCGGTGACGCCGTCGGTCACGCCGACACCTTCGACCACACCTTCGGTGACGCCGTCGGTCACACCGACGCCTTC
>PUNC01000094.1 GCA_003551625.1 PVC group bacterium
CGATGCCGGTTCCCGGCGAAAGCCTGAAGGAAACACTGATCCAATACCTGCGCCGCGTCGTCGGCCCGGGAAAACGCAAACAAGGGGGGTAGGAAGATGGAAGGCGACGCTCTCAGTCTGGCGGAATTCGTTCAAGTGATAAGAAAGCGGAAGGTGACGATCGCGGTCGTCACGCTCCTGGTCGCCGCGGCCGGCGCCGCGTACGCTCTCTTCTTCCGGCCGGCGACCTTTACCGCCGAAGCGACGCTCGAAATCGGACGGGTGGCGGGAGTCCCCCTGGAGACGGCCGAGTTGGTGGTTTCCGCCTGGGAGCCCGTTCCCGATCTTGGAGCGGCCCTGGCCGCGGCGGGGGTCGATCGTCCGGAGTTCCTTCCGTCCGAACCGGCGCGGGAGGCGGTGAGCCTCCGCCCGGTGACGCCGGGGCGCGGCGAGACCGAAGCTGAACTGGTGAAACTCTCGTCCGTCCGGGAGGATCCCCGCGAAGCGGCGGCCCAGGTCTCCGCCCTCGGCTCTCTGATCATCGTCGCCCACCGCGAAAAGTTCGACTCCCTCTTTGCGATCCGGGACGGCCTGCGCCGGGAAATGGAGGAAGATCTGGCCCGGTTGCTCGAAATGATCGAGCGATTGGAAGAAGCCTTGGGTGGGATGGAGGACACCGGCTCCGAGGCCTCCCTCGAGTATCTCCTGGTGGACGCCGCCATCGAATCCCGCCTGAGAGCGCTGTCCGAGGTCCGCCGCCAGCTCGGCGAACTGAGGTTGTCCCTTGTCCGTCCGGAAACCTTTCCCACCGGCTTCCTGTTAACCCCGGCGGTTTCCGTCCGGGCGAACCCTCCCCGTCGCCTGATGGTCGTCCTGGCGGCCTTCGGCCTGGGCTTGACCGTCGCGATCACGATCGCCTTCGCGCGGGAATACCTATCGTTTTCCGGTTAGCATCGATCGCCCGGATGCCGTCGCCGTGGTGCCCCTTTAGCCGGGCAGGGATAACGCTTATGACGGATAAACCGAATATACTCCTGATTGTCGTCGATACGCTGCGGGCCGACGCCCTGGGCTGTTACCGGTCCGGGGACAAGACCACCCCGAATCTCGACCGGCTGGCGCGGGAAGGGGTGAGGTTTTCCAACTTCTTCTCGCAGTCATCCTGGACGCTTCCGGCCTTCGCGACGATCTTTTCCGGGTTGTATCCCTGGGAGCACGGTTATTTTCGTACCTACGATTACTATCACGGGGATAATTTTCTCTCTTCCGTCCGCCGCCTCGGCTACCGGGTCAGCTGCTGCGTGTCTTTCGCTTTTTTCCAGGTAAATTTCCGGCTGGCCCGGGTGACCGACGGCAGCGTCAAGAAGAACGATCTGCCCGACGCGACGGCGCACGTGGAGAAACTGGTGGGGGACGATTCCTCCGGATCCCCCCGGCTGATTTTCTGGCATCTGGGAAACTGTCACCTGCCTTACTTCACCCGGGAGAAAATCAATCCCGCCGGCCGGTTGAGCCCGCTCTTCCAGGAAAACCTTTTCGGCGGTTTCGGTCCCGCCCCGCGGGTCCCCTTCGCCCTTCTCCCCCTCTTTTCCCGGCTGGTCAACCGGCCGCTGCCGGGAAAACTGTACCGGAAGCTTAAAAACTCCGAGAGCGTAAAAAAACCCTTTCTCCGCCTGCTCGACCGCTGGGGCGGGAAGAGGAAGCGGACGATCAAGTCGCTCAAGGACGAGATCAACTCCGGACGGATGGTTCTCACCCCGTCCGAGATCCGGTCGCTGCGGGAGGCCTATGCCTACTCGGTGGGGATTATGGACGAATATCTGGGCCGGGTCTTCAACCGGATTCGGACCTCTGCCGGACGGGAGTGGATCGTCATCGTCACCAGCGATCACGGCGAAGAATTACTGGAGAAGGGAACGATGGGACACAATACTTCGCTTTACGACACCATTCTCCGGATCCCGCTGATCGTCTGGTCCGGGGGTCGCCGGGGCGCCGGTCGGGTCGAGAGCGGTTATTTTTCCCACGTCAACCTGGCGCCGACCATAATGGAACTCGCCGCCGGCGGCCACCGCCGCTCCGGCTCCGGCCTGGCGGGATTGCTGAAGGGGGAATCCCGCCCGGCTTCCGCGCCGATCGTCAGCGCCGACCTTCGTTCAATAGCCGTCATCCGCCCGCCTTTCAAGCTGATTATGACTGCCGACGGAGAGATCGATTATTCCGACCTCGCCTCGGCCCGCTTCAACCGGACCGAGCTTTACGATATCGAAAATGACACCGGGGAGAAGTATGATCTCTCCCGTCTCCGTCCGGATCTGGTCGCCGACCTGAGACGGGAGTTGCGGGAGCGGGTCGTTGGGCGGAAAGCCGGCCCGGGTGAAAAGATGCCGGATGATGAGCGCGAGAAGATGAAGGATGAACTGACCGCCCTGGGTTACCTATGATAAACCATTGGACGGGAATAAAAGTGGCCGGGAACGAAAAGACCGCGGGAAGAACCACTCGCCTCAGGAGTATCGGAATCGTCGCGGTGCTGGTCGCGGCCGGAACATTCTATCTCGCGACCGCGCGGAAAGATCTTCCCTACCTGCCTCGTTTCGACGAGCCGGTTTTCGTCCGTCCGGCCGTGCGGATGGTTTCCACCAACGATTTCAACCCCGGCTGGTTCGGCCATCCCGGCTCCACGGTCATCTATCCCCTGGCCGCTCTTTACCGGTTCTCCGCTTTCATCGCGGAAGGGGGAAATCTGTTTGCCCCCCGCCCCGCCGTTCGGGATCGTTTCGAGAACGACCCCGGCGGTTTTTATCTCTCGGGAAGAATCCTGATGACGTTGTTTGCCCTGGCCGCCATCTATGTCGCCTACCTGGCGGGGCGGGAGATCGGCGGCGGAACCGGCCTCGCGGCCGCCGGGTTCGTTTTTCTTTCGCCGCTGATAGCGGCCCAGGCCGCCATTGTGCGCACCGACAGCGCCTCCTTGTTTTTTGCCCTGGCCGCCGTTTACGCCCTTATACGTCTCCAGCGCTTTCAAAGGCCCATCGACCACTTGCTGGCGGGGGCGCTGGTCGGCCTGGCGGTCGCTACGAAATATTCTCTGGCCCCGCTGATCTTTGTCCTGCTGGCGGTTGATACGGCCTTAATAATCAGGTCCTCGCGTTCCGGCCGCTGGAGTAAAACGACGGGCAACGCCCTGCTCGGTATGTTGGCTGTGCCGGCGGCTTTTCTCCTGGCGACGCCTTTCTTCCTGGCGGAGTTCGAAACCGTGCAGAAAAACATCCGGTTCGAGATGAGAAGCGAACACCTGGGACAGGACGGGCTGACCGCCTGGGGAAACCTGTGGTGGTATCTGACCGTCCGGATTCCGGAGGATATGGGCCTGGCGCGGCTGGCGGCCGCCGCGGCCGGGCTGGCGGCGGGCATTATCCGGCGCGACCGCGGGATTTTGATCTGCGCGGCGTCGTCCGCGGCTCTGCTGGCCGGCATTTCCTCTTCCGCCCTGCACTGGAGCAGGTGGTTGGTTCCGGTTCTCGGCCCGCTCTATATCGTATCGGCCTATGGTATCTGTGCCGGCGCGGGGGCGTTGAGGCGGTTCGGACTTAAGCCCTGGTGGTGTTCGGCGGCGCTGGCCGGGGCCGTGATCGCGGTTTCCGTTCAACCCGCCGGTCAGATGTTGAACTTGCTCCGTGTGAGCTCGAATTATTCCACCCGGGTGCTGGCGCTCAGGTGGGCGGAAAATAACCTTCCGGCCGGATCGTGCCTGGTCCAGGAACTATGGACTCTCCCCTCCGCTTCGATAAAGCACGCGGAGGTGCTGGACCGGCGCCGGCTTTCCGACCGGCCTTTTGAATATTATCTGGACGCCGGTTGCCGATACCTGTTGGCCAGCGGCAGGGTTTATCAGCCGATTTTGGCGGACCCGGAACGCTATCCTCGAGAGGCCGCCTTTTACCGCCGTCTCTTTGCGGAGTTCGAGCTTGTGGCTGAATTCACTCCTTCTCGATACCGCCCCGGTCCGTCAGTTCGAATCTACCGATTGCCAACGGCGCCGATTAGCAGCGATGATATATAAGATTGCCTCTGCCGGCCCGATTTCAAGCGGGGACGATGAATAAAGAACAAAAAAACGTTTGCCCGAAAGTCTCGGTGATCGTGCCGACCTTCCGGGGGCGGGAACATCTCGAGGAGTGCCTGCGGTCGGTGCTGGCTCAGAGTCTTGCCCCCTCCGAAGTGATCCTGGTGGACAACGGCTCGACCGACGGCTCGGCCGATCTCGTGCGGGAACTCTTCGGAGGCGGGGTCAGGGTGATTTCCCTGCCCGAGAACCGGGGCTACGCGGGCGGATGCAACGCCGGGATCGCCGCCGCCGGCGGAGAGTATATCGCCCTTATCAACGACGATCTCAAGCTTGATTCGCGCTGGCTGGAGGAATCGGTCTCGGTTCTAAAGGCGCGTCCGGACTGCGCGATGGCGGCGGGGAAGATCCTCTCCTACCGCCGCCCGGACGAGATCGACAATGTCGGCCACCTGGCCTACCCCGACGGCACCTTCCGGGGCCGGGGCCGCCTGGAGAAAGATCGAGGGCAGTTCGACCGGGAGGAAGAGGTGCTCTCGGCCAGCGGCTGCGCGATGGTCCTGCGCGCCCGCGCCTTGCGGGAGGCGGGCGGCTTTGACGAGGATTTTTTCAGCTACGGCGACGACGCCGACCTCGGCCTCCGCCTGCGCTGGCTGGGCTGGAAGGCGGTTTACACTCCCCGGGCGGTCGTCTATCATAAATACTCCGCGACCGCGGGGGCCTATTCGCCTTTGAAGGCTTTTCTGGTCGAGCGCAACCGGATTTGGATAACTTTGAAGTCCTTTCCTCCGGGCGCGCTCTGCCTGAGCCCACTCTACGCCGCCGGCCGTTTCGTCCTGCAGGCCTGGGGCGCGCTGGCCGGCCGGGGCGCCGCCGGACGCTACGCCCGGCAGTATTCGCCGCTCTCGTTGCCCCTGGTTCTGATAAGGGCGCATCTGGCCGCGCTGGCGGGGGCGGGGAAGATGTGGCGCCGTCGCCGCGCCTTAAGCCGGTTGAAGAGGGTTCCCAACCGGGAGTTCTATTCCTGGCTGAAACGTTTCGGCCTCTCGGCGCGCGAACTGGCTTTCAAGGATTGATCCGGAGAAATGAACTTCTACCTGGTATTCATACTGACGGTGCTGATCGGCGGCTGGCTGCTGGAGCTGGCGGTGGAGATGCTCAACCTCCGCCACCGCTCGCCGGAACCGCCGGAAGAGTTTGCCGGGATGATCGACGAGGGAAAATACCGGAAGATGGGCCGTTACCTCCGGGACCGGACCGGCTTCGGCCTGGTCTCGTCGGGGACGACCACCGTCCTCACGGTCGTCTTCATCCTGGCCGGGGGCTTCAACCTGGCCGACCGGTGGGCCCGGGTTCCGGGTTGGGGCGAGGTTCCCACCGGACTGCTCTTCGCCGGAATCCTGGTCGTGCTGGCCGCCCTGGTTCGCCTGCCGTTCTCCTACTACGGCACCTTCGTAATCGAGGAGAAGTATGGGTTCAACCGCTCCACCCGCCGGGTCTTCTTCGGCGACCTGGCCAAAGGGTTGCTGCTCGCGGCCCTGATCGGGGGGGCGGTCTTCGCTCTGGTTATCCGGCTCTTCGAGACCGCCGGGCCTATCGCCTGGCTCTGGTGCTGGGCGGCGGTGAGCGCTTTCCAGCTCTTCCTGGTCTTCATCGCGCCGGTGACGATCCTGCCGCTCTTCAACAAGTTCACGCCCCTTCCCGAGGGTGAGGTCCGTTCCGCGATCGAGGAGTGGGCGGCGGGGGAGAAGCTGAAGCTCAAGGGGATATTCGTGATGGACGCCTCCCGCCGCTCGACCAAGACCAACGCCTTCTTCACCGGGCTGGGTAAGAGCCGCCGGATCGTTCTTTTCGACACCCTGATGGAAAAACATAATGTCGAGGAACTCCTGGCGGTGCTCGCCCACGAGCTGGGCCATTGGCGGCGGGGGCATATCCTGAAGATGACGGCTCTCAACGCGGCCTCGGCGGCGGTGATGTTCTACCTGCTGTCGCTCTTCATCGGGAACGCGGGCCTCTTCGCCGCGTTTCGGATGGAGAATATTTCCATTTACGCCTCGATATTCTTCTTCGCTTTTCTCTACGCCCCGATCGAGAGCGTGCTGGGAATCGGCAAGAGCTGGCTTTCCCGCCGCCACGAATACGCCGCCGACCGCTATTCGGTCCGATCGGCCGGGGGGCCGGAGGGTTTGATTTCCGCTTTAAAGAAGCTTTCGGTCGAAAACTTCTCCCACCTCAACCCTCACCCGCTCAAGGTATTCCTCTCCTACAGCCACCCCCCGATCCTCGAGCGGATCCGGGCTTTAAAGAAGGAGGCGCCGGCGGCCGATCCGGCGTCGGCATCGTGACCTGGCGGCGGTTGGTCTGGTTGGCCCTGTTGGCCGGTCTGCTGGCCTGGTTCGCCTATCTCTACTATCACAAGATCGGGGAGGTGAACCGCCTGCTCAAGATCCAGCACGAATATCAGGACCGGGTCTCCGCGCTGGAGGCCGAGACGGCGGAGTTGGCCCGGCTGGTGGAGCGGATACTGACCGATCCCGATGAGACCGAGAGGCTGGCCCGGGAGAAGCTGGGTCTGGTCGGAGAGGACGAGGTCATCTACATCATCGAGCCGCCCCCGGACTCGCCGAGCCCGACGCCGACCGCCGGCCCGGCGCGGTGATACAAGTATTGAAAGAACAGGAGACTGGACTATTACACGTACTCTTCCCCATACTCTTTCACCTACTCTTACACATACTCTGACTGCTGAGTATTCGTGAATAATCCGGGCTAAAACTCTTTGCCTTATGTCGGAGGTCCCGCCTCGAAAACGGATCATATTATGAAACCTGAGCCCGGGCATCGTGATTCAAGCGCCGGCGACGGTGGCGCGCTTCGGGAGCTGCTCGAAAAAACCAATGTCTGCGTGGTCGATCTCGACCAGTGCGTCTACCCCGGTTTCACCCAGACCACCCTGGCCGCCCTTCTTCTCCTCGCTTCCATCCGCGGCTTCCGTCCGCGCCGGGTCTATAATCTTCTCCGCGGAGCCTTCTCTCTCGCCCTGATCCGTCTCTTCCGGGCCGGTCGCGGCCCGGACGGAAACCGGCGCCTGATGACGGCTTTCTCCGCGGCGATCCGGGGAATGGACGCAAGCGAAGTCGAGACGGCCTCCGCCCGGCTTCCCGGGCGCGGGCCTCAAGACTGGCGGGCGGCGCTGGAGAAGCTGGCCGAGAAGATGGAGGTCTTCCTCATAACTTTCGCGATCGAGCCCCTGGCCCGCGCCTACGGTTCGTCCCGGGGGCCTTCCGGGAAGATCGTCTTCTCGGCGTGGTCGGGCTCGTCGCTGAATATCCGCGATGGAAAAGTCGAGGGTGTCGGCTTCACCGCGGCCGGCCTCTCCCCCCGTTCCAAGGTCGCCGCCGCCGGTAATCTACTGGAGGGCAGGGCAAACCTTCGTCCCCTGGTCATCGGCCACGGGCGCGACGAATCGGAGCTGGCGGCCTGGGCGCGTGATAAGGGCGGGGGTTCGATCGGCCTGGCGGCGGCGGGGGGCGACCTGGAAGCGTTCGACCTTGTCCTTCCCGGCCGGGGCTGGCCGGCGATCGGCGCGGCTCTCTCGAAGAAGTGACGGGTTGTTTAAGGCGGAAGAGAACCTTTTATCAACCTATCAACTTTTCCAGAACTTCACGACCTCGCCGGCGGGTATCAGCCTCCGCTTTCCCGTGTTGACGTCGAGGACTTCGCCGGCCTCGATCTCGGCCGTGTCGGAGTAGCCTCTGACCTCCCAGTAGCCGGGAACCGATTCGCGGAGAAACTCCACCATCACCACGCTCTTGGCCGACTTGTAGCCCCAGAGGTAGGGAATCAGCGCCCGGATCGGTCCCCCGTAATCGGCGTCCAGCGGCTCGCCTTCGAATTCGTATGCCAACAGCGAGCGTTCTTTCCGGGCGATCTCGAGGGGTATGGAGGTGGTGTAAATCCCCCGGTAAGAGTGAAAGCGCGCGAATGCCGCTCCCGGTCTCAGGGCCGCCAGCTCGCAGATCTCCGCCAGCCTCACTCCGCCCCATCTCCCGCCGACCGACCAGCGGGTCACCGAGGTCAGCCGGGCGTATTCTACGGTTTTGGGGAGTTTTAGTATCTCTTCCCAGGTGAGGGTAAGCGGCCGTCGGACCATTCCCGCAATATCGAGGGTCCAGTCCTCCCGGCGTAACGGGCCGGGATGTCCCTCGGCCCAGAAGACCGGGGTTCCCATCTTTTTGAGAAGACTCTGGCCCGTCATAACCGGTCTCCGGTTGCTCGTCCGGACCCGCGGAAAAAGACCGGACGGTCGCGGTTTGACCGCCTGTCTTTAGACGGCAATTGCCGTTACTTCTTGGCGGTCTTCTTCCCGGCGGCTTTTTTCTTGGCCGGGGACTTCTTGGCGGCTTTCTTTTTCGGAGCCGCCTTCTTCTTGGCGGTCTTCTTTCCGCCGGCTTTCTTCTTTGGGGCCGGTTTCTTCTTGGCGGCTTCCTTCTTCGGAGCCGCCTTCTTCTTGGCCGCCTTCTTTTTCGGAGCCGCTTTCTTCTTGGCGGTCTTCTTCACGGCCTTCTTTTTGGCCGTGGTTTTCTTCTTCGGCTTCGGGACCGGTACCGCGACCGAAACTTCCGCGACGACGGGTTCGGGTTCAACGGTGGAGGTGATCCTCCTCAGACGGAAGGTCCGTATTTTCTGGAAGATCGTCCCGCTCCGGTTCCGTATGCTGACCGAGCAGGTCCCGTCGGGGTTTACCGACTTGACCACGCCGACCCGGGTTTTGTCACCCAGCTGCCACTCGACAAGGTCTCCCAGCCTGATCGCGCTCTCTCGCATAGCCGCCTCCTTTTGGTTGGCCGGCAAATCCAAATTGCCCGGCGGACGCTTTGCCCCTATATTATAGCGGCGGGGGAAGCCAAAGCCAACCGTTTTCAATCTCGAGTCAAGGAGGCGATTATGAAACGAAAGCCGGCAGTTGACCGGAAGCAGTGCCTGACGATCAGGAGCCTGACCGATCATCTGGCGGCCGACCGGAGCATCCTGGCTAACGAGCGGACGATGCTTTCCTACACCCGGACCGCGATCACCCTCTTCGTGACCGGGGTGACCTTCATCCGGTTCTTCGACCGGCCCGTTCTTACGGTTATCGGAGTGATGTTTATACCCGCTGCCCTCTTCTTCCTGATCACCGGAGTCCGTCGTTATGTCCGTTGCGACCGCTTCCTGAGATACCTGAAGGAGGAGAAAGACGAGATCGAGTACGAGGTGATCCGGGAAAGCGCGCGGAAACACGGCGGCGAAGAGCGGGAAGCCGGCGATCGATAATCCGGACTAATAACGTCCCCAGATTTCGGAACGGTATTTTTCAGTGACGCCCTTCCGGCGGGCCCTGAGCAGCCGGTTCTCCAGCTCGCTCAGCACCCGGTGAACGATCTCGGTGGTCTCGCCGCGAATCCGGGCCCCGCTGGCGCCGGAATGACCGCCCCCCCCGAATTTTTTCGCCACCGAGGCCACGTTGACCAGCCCTTGCGACCGCAGCTCCACCACCACCAGCCCCGGTTCGGTCTCCAGGAAAAGCGCGCTGATCTCCACGCCGTGAATGGTCAGCAGATGCGGCGGGAGCTTGCTCAGCTCGTCTTCCCGGGGCTTGAACATCCGGTAGAGGTCGTGGGGGACGATACTGTAGGCCACCTCTCCGCCGTAAGCCAGCCTGGTGTTGAACAGCGCCAGCCCGGCCAGGCGGATATATTCCGTGGACTGATCGAGGAAGACCTGGCGGTAGATCAGGTAGGGGTTGACGCCGGCCTCGAGAAGCCGGGAGGCGCTTTTGTGGGTTTCGGGAGTCGTGATCGGGTAGTTGAAGCCGCCGGTATCGGTAAGGATGGCGGTGTAAAGGGGGACGGCGATGTCGATGGAGAGGACCACGGGCAGGTGGTCGAGAAGTTCGATCAGCAGCTCGGCGGTGGAGGAGGCCCGGCCGACGATATGGTTGAGGTCGCCGAAACCCTCGTTGGTGGAGTGGTGGTCGATGACCAGTATCGGCCGCCCGATCTCGGTCATCTTCCGGCCGACCTCTCCCGCCCGGTCGAGATCGGCGCAGTCCAGGACGATGAAGATCTCGGCTTCGCCCAATACCGCGTCGTCCCGTTCCGGCCGGTAGCGGACGATCTCGTCCTGGTTCCGGAGCAGGAAGGCCAGCCCCTCGGGAACGGGAGAGGGGGTGATCGCCCGGCAGTTCTTCCCCATATTGCGCAGGATCCGCAGCAGGGCCAGCGTCGACCCGACCGCATCGCCGTCGGGCTGAATATGCGTGGTAATCACGATATTCCGGGCGGATTTGATCTGGGCGGCGATCTCTTTCATCACCCGTATTATTCGTGAAA
>PUNC01000043.1 GCA_003551625.1 PVC group bacterium
CTTGACAACCCCTCACCCGGCCTCTCCCCTTGGAAAGGGGAGAGGGAAAAATCTTTGGCAAGGCTTCTTCACTTGAAATAGCCATCTGCTTAACAATAAGCTGGTTAGCAGATTTTTTATCAAAAAAACGGGGAAAGTCCTGTAAAGGGCTTCGCTACGGGGCTGAATTACGCGGGACGGTTCGAAATGTTGCGCAAAATATTAAGATCCACCGGATCCTTGAAGGCAGCGTTCGTTTGCCTGATATCCTTTCTGCTCCTGACCGGCGGATTTTACGGTAACTACTGGAATGTCGCGAACAGTTACCGGTTCTGGACGCACACGCGTGATTGCGAAAGTTTTGTCATTGGGAGAATGGTCAAGTCGCGGCAGGACGGCCTTTTTTCCGCCGGCGGGCTGACCGGCGCCGGAATTGATATCTCCGCCTGGGATGGTAATTGGATAAGGAGTTCGCAGGCCGCCGATCAGTATTCAGCCTACCTGGAGGGGGAAACCTTTGAGAGCTACACGCCTTACCTGTCTCAGCCGGGAGGGCAGGGAATAATGTTCAGCGTGTTGGACGGTTTGATCCCCCTGGCGCCGCGGACGAATCTGCGATTGTTCTATATGCTCACGTCGGTATTGTCGGCGGCGGCGCTGACGCTGGTTATCCTGTGGTTTTACCGCGAGTTCGGGTCAACCGCGGCGATATTCGTGGCTTGCTCGATGATTATTTCCGAATGGCTTACGGTATTCGGGAGAAATCTGTGGTGGAGTACGTGGGCTTTCTATCTTCCAATGATCGCGGTTATGTTTTACCTGCGGCATCGTCGGGCATATTTGAACCGGCATATATTCAGGCTGGGGATGGTTGTTTTTATCGCGATGTTCGTCAAGTGCCTGATCAACGGCTACGAATACATTACCGCCGTCTTAATAATGACGGCCGTGCCGCTTTTCTATTACGCCCTTGTCGATGGAATGAGAATTCGTCTATTCCTGAAAGCGGGCCTGGCGGTGGCGATCGGGTTATTCGCCGCGATTATCCTGAGCACGGCTATTTTATCGGTTCAGGTCGGTATCGTGAAAGGGTCGCCGGCCGGAGGGATCGAGCATATCCGATACGCCTTTGGGAAGAGGGCGCACGGGGATCCCAGCGGATACCCGGAGGTATATGCCAGGTCTTTGCAAGCCGGTGTCGCCGAAGTCCTGGGCACGTATCTCAACGGAGTTTACTTCGACTTCAACAATTATCTGTCGGCGCCCAGCCGATTCATCGCTCGCCGGGTGTTTAGGGTATATTATTATTACCTGGTGGGTCTTTTCGCGATCGCTTCCCTGCTGGTCTTAATTCAAAGGGGAAGTAATTTCGGCGAGCAACAAAGGCGAAAATCCGCAGCGCTGGTATTTACGGCCTGGTTGTCTCTTCTCGCTCCTTTGTCGTGGTGGGTGATCTTCAAAAGCCATTCGTTCATTCATACGCATATGAATTTCATTCTCTGGCAGATGCCTTTCACTTTTTTCGGTTTCGCGGTTTGCGGATTGGCGGTCAGGAACTACGCCGGGCGTATCATCGCGGGTATACGCGATAAATAATTCAGATTGCGTGGGTAGATATAATGTGTCGTTGCGAGGCCGACCTGCCCGCCGCACAGGGCTTTGGCAGTCGGGAAGCCGAAGCAATCCCATCAGTTTGCAGGGATCGGAAATGTCTTCAACGAAAAATAAGATCGTTAACGTAGTTCTGCTGCTATTTTGCCTGGTTGTTATGCTGGTTTTGGGCGAGGTCGCCCTTCGGCTGATCGCTCCGGGAATGTATTACGTATGGCCCCCCGGTATGAAGCTGATAAGGGATATTCAAACCGACGCCCGGCCGGGAGTGGAGAGGGGAGAGTCGGTATTCAGTATCAACGAGCTTGGTTTTCGGGGCGATTCCCCGGCAAGAGAGCATACTTACAGGATACTGACCGTCGGCGGAAGCACGACGATCTGCCGTTCCCTGGATGATCGTCAGACCTGGCCGTATCTATTGCAGGAAATGCTGAATGACGCCGTGGGAGGAAGACATCGCGTCTGGGTAGGAAATGCCGGAAAGTGCGGGGACGATATGAGGAACCATATCGTTCAGGTGAAGAGACTTTTGCCGCAGTTCCCGAGGATAGATGCCGTGGTTATTCTTGTCGGGGTTAACGACTATCAGCTCCTGATGACAAGGGATGAAACATTCCGGCCGTTTCCCGGCCTGGATAAGTTGACCCCGAGAGAATACGAGCACCTTATGAATCATTCTTTCGCCTTTTGGCCGGGAGCCGACTCCGCTTATCCGTTTTTAAAGCGCACTGAGATCTGGCGCCGGCTGCGCCAGGCGAAAAACAGATTGTTGAACCCCCCCGATCCGATAATGTTTGAAGATGTTACCGGGGAAACTCTTGAGATGAGAAGGGCGCAGAGAAGAAACGCTCCGAAGATCGCCGAACTTCAGGACCTGTCCCCCGGCTTGGAGGACTATTCGAATAACATCAACCGGGTTATCGACCTCGCGGAGAGCAGGGCCGTAAGAGTTGTTTTTCTAACCCAGCCCTTTCTGTGGAGTTCGGATTTGACGGAAGACGAGGAAAATATATTATGGTTCGGATTTAAAACCGACAGGAGCGAATACTATTCCTCGGAGGTGTTGGCCCGGGGGATGAGGAAGTATAACGAAACTCTTATCGAAGTATGCGGGACCAGGAATGTGGAATATCTTGATTTAGCGGAACGGTTGAACCAAGATCGGTCCAATTTCTACGATGACGTGCACTTCAACACCCAAGGAGCCCGCAACGCCGCTTCGGTTATCGCCGAGTATTTCATCAATTCCGGCCGGCCTCCCTTTTGATGAATCCCAACTTAATGGAGGAAAGTTGATGCTGAAATTAAGAAAAGCGTTTTTATTCCTGGCTGTTCTGACGGCCGGCTTTTCTCCCGCCGCCGCTTATGCCTACATTGACCCCGGAACGGGAAGCTATCTGCTCCAGATCCTCATTGCCGCCGTCCTGGGCGGTCTCTTCGCGATCAAGATCTTCTGGGGAAATATTAAGAGCTTCTTCCGCGGGCTCTTCACCGGTAAGGGCGGTGACCGGCCCCGGGCAGAAAATCCGGACGGCTGAAAACGGCCCCCCGACTCGGCCCCGTATCCGCTTCCCCGCCTTCCACTTGCCGCTATTGCTCTCGCTCAGACGAGGCGGGCGGGGCACTTCATTCAGGCGCGGCGGGCAAGCAGAGAACACGGAGAAAAGCGAATGTCCAATATCGAAGTATCCGCCCCAATTAGCCCGCACTCTTACATATGCTCTTACACATACTCTTTCACGTACTCTTACACGTACTCAAAAACGCCCATTAGACGAAAAAGGGGGAAATCGGGTTATTTTGGATTCTACAGTTGTCCTTGAGCCTTTGGGCGTAAACTTGCTCTGTTAAAGCCGTTCGCTATAGGGTATTCTTACGCTCGAGGAGATTTCCTTGAAACGGGAAATAGATCTATGAAGAAAAGAAAGACAGCAGCAGTAATCGTGATTGTCATTCTGGCGCTGCTGGGCGCGGTTCTGCTGGTTCGACTTCTGCGTCCGCCCGTGGTGGTGGGGACGCTGGAAATCATTCCCTCCGACGCGATTTTCGCCCTGGAGGCCGGACGGCCCGTAGAGACCTGGAAGAAAGTGGCCGACTCCCGGTTCGGACGTGAGCTGGCCGCCTCCGAGCTGTGGGAGGAGACGGGGATCGGCCGGTGGTTCGAAGACCTGGACGACCAGATCCGGTCGGCCACCGGCGGCCTGATGACCGGGAAGGCCTGGGAAGATCTTTTCGGGCGGGGCGCGGCCCTGGCGCTGATCCCTTCGCCGCTGGAAGGGGGCCACCCGGCCCTGCTGGGCGTCTCCCGGCCGGGATTGCGGACCAGGGTGATGGAGACCGCCGCCCGGGCCTTCGACGGGTTGCGGAGGGAGACCGACCGCTTGATGCGCGTTGACGAATACAACGGTTACCGGCTGGTCGATATCGGCCCCTCGGACGCGTTTCCGTTCTTTATCGGCTACAGCCTGGGCGGCGATTTCCTGGCGGTGGTCGTCTCCCAGGATCCGCCGGCGCCGGTTCTGCGCCGGGTTATCGATCTGCGCCTCTCTCCGGAGACCGGGCCGTCCCTTTACCGTTCCGGCCGCTACCGGGAGTTGAGCCGCGTCCTGGAGACCGCCGACGACGACTGGCTGGGGATGTATTTCGATTTCGACCATTTCCGCGCCCTGCTCCAGACCCTGGGCGAAACCGTCAGCATCACCGGTCCCGAGATGATCGCGGCTCAATGGGAGGACGTGATCGACGGGATCCGCCGCCGCTGGGAGGCCCAAAAATATATGGGGGCCCGGCTCTACTGGAACCGCGGACCGGCCGTCCGGATCGCCGCCGTCACCGACCCGGACGATCCCGCCGGACCGACTCCCGGCGCCGCCGACTACACCCTGTCGTCCGCGTTTTTCCTGATGCCTTCCGAGCCGCTGTTCTGTTTCGTCGGCCGGACCGACCCGTCGGCCTTCTGGAGGGAATGGCGGGAGCTTCATTGGCTGCTACCCCCCTGGCTTGAAGAAACCTTGGGCGGGTTCGCGGAATGGGAGGCCGCCGCCGATTTTTCGCTGGAAACCGACCTGCTCCCCCGGCTCGGCGACGAGGCGGCGTTCCTGCTTGATGAGATCGACTTCGACGGCCTCTTCCCCCTTCCGCGCGCGGCCGTGGCTCTGAAAGCGCGCGACGCGGTGGAACTCGAGTCCGCGCTTGACGGAATCGTCGCCCGGCTGGCCGCCGCCGAGCAGATCAGGGCCCCGGCCCGGATGACCTATTCGGAGGTGGAGATAACCTTCTTCCCGATTCCGCTGCTGGCACAGCCTTCCTACGCCCTGATCGGGGATCTGCTGGTGATCTCCAGCAGCCGGGAGCTGATGGTCGACCTGATCGACACCGCCCAGGGACGGACCCCTTCGCTCCTGGCCTCCCCGCTCTTTCTCGAACTGTCGTCCCGGGTCAGCCCGGCGGCCGAAAAATTCGGCCTGGTCAACACCGGGATGCTGATCGACCGGCTGATCCGGCTGGAGGAATGGTACCGGGAGCTGGGATTGTCGCCGACCCGCCCGGGCGATGAAGGCGAACAGACGCTGCGGATCGCGATCTCCTCGCTCAAGCTCTTCCGCCGTTTTGAAGGCCTGGCCTGGAACCGCCGCCGGGTAAAAAACATTTCTATTTTGGACGGTTGCTGGTATATAGAAGACAGGCGCGGCCGGCAATAACGGACGCGACGCCGGGGTGGTGGAACTGGCAGACACGCTAGCTTGAGGGGCTAGTGCCCTTACCTGGGTGTGCGGGTTCGAGTCCCGCTCCCGGCATTGTCGAAGAATCGGGCGCCCGGAGCCGGTATTTTTTTCTTGTCGGCGAAGGCGGCGGCTGATAGTCTCGACCAAGGTCGCAATAACAATCGCTTGTCGCGTTGATTTGATATATCGACACCGGAGTCTCCGGGAGACTGGAGCGAAAGACCGGAGCAATCCCGGCCGCGGGCGGAGGCGGCCGCAAATATCCAAAAAGGGGGAGGCATGAAAATCAGATTGGTCGTGGTATCGCTGGCAGTCGGCTTGAGCCTGATCTTCCTCGCGGGAGCTGGGGCGCAGACTCTTATGTCGGAGAGAATCGGCGTGGGTGCGCGGGCGTCATATCTCCTGCCGAGGCTGGACAAGGCGCTCGACAGCAATTTCGCTATGGAAGGCGTCTTCAGTTACGGCGTCGCCCCTACTTTCACCACCGAGGTTTCCGTCGGCCATACCCGTCCCGCCGTTCTGACGGAAGCGGGAGGGAAGGCTCAACTTACCTATATTCTTCTGAGCTTCCAGCTTCGCGGGGAACCGACCACGGAATTCGCGATCTATCTCGGCGGCGGCCCCGGAGTGATCTTGAACAAATGGTCGGCCCGGGGTTCGGAGCGCGATATGGGAGGGCGCGACACTTTCGCCGCCCACCTGAACATCGGTTTCGATTACTTCATCACCAACAATCTGGCCCTCAACCTGGATGCCAAATATCTCTGGTTCGATTACCGTTTCATCGACCGCGAGACCAATATTACCGGCAAGGAACTTGCCGACAGTTTCCTGATGGGCGCCGGCCTGAAGTATGTCTTCTAAAGTCGGCCGGAATTGTTCCGTAGTCAGAGAAGGGCCCACGCCCGGCGTGGGCCTTTTCTCTCACCGCTTCCGGCATCATCCTTGCCGCAAGCAACCATAAAAAGCCCGGCCCGGTTGAAGAGGCGGTCGGGCAAGGGGGGAAGATGAGAACGAGGGTTTTCGCGTTTCTGTTGTCCGCGGCGGTTGTCCTGATATCCGCGTCCGGCGCGCGGGGGCAGGCCCTGATGACCGGAAGGATGGGAGTGGGTATTCGCGGCGCCTATCTGTTGCCGGGAGAAGACGATAAGCTTGACAGCAGCTTCGGTTTCGAAGGTCTGCTCGTTTACAGCCTGGCCGAAAATTTTTCCGCCGAGCTGGCCGCCGGTCATATCCGCCCGGAGATCTTCGCCGACGAACTTGAGGGGGACGCCAGGATAACCTACCTAAACCTCACCCTGCAGCTTCGCGGCGAGCCCGCCCCCGATGTCGGAGTTTACCTTGGCCTCGGCCCCAGCCTGCTGCTCAACAAGTGGTCGGGCGACAACGGAATCCGGGGCAGGGACGATCTCGGATTCCACCTCGGCGCCGGTGTCGATTATTTTCTTACCGAGAATTTTGTTTTCAACCTGGACATCAAGCACCTTTGGGCCGATTACAAGTTTCGCCGGCGGGAAGGGGCGGGCGGAAAGATCTCCGCCGACGGCTGGCTGATGGGAGCGGGTTTGAAGTTCTTTTTCTGAGGCTGCCGGTTCGTTTCCCGAAAACGGGGAAAGTCCTCCGGCTGAACTCTTGCGGGACGAAAAAGCGGTTGGTAAGCTATACCACCGGGGGACGGGCGCGGTTGGAAACGGCCCGGCCGTTTGAAGCCGATGATCAAGATCCACATACTCTATTTAGCCCAGAAGGTTTTAAAAGTCTTGCTTCTGCTCCTGGTGCTGGCCGTGATCGCGCTGGTCGCCGGCAACCTTCTCCAGATCCGGGTTTCCGAACGGGAATATCAGCCTTATCTCGAACGGCTGGAGGCGGCTTACCAACTGCGAAGAAGAAATGTTATCGGGGAATATGATGCCAAAATCCGTTCCGCCACCACCGAGGTGGAGGCTCTGGCTTACCAGCAGGAGATGTCCTCGATTCTGAGTCGCGCCGCCGAACTCTATTTTTCCAATAAGCACTCCATAACCAGGAAGCGCGAATACGGGGTTCTGGAAGAGAATTGGCCGGAGGAATTGAAGCTGCTCCGGGAGGGAGACAACCTTGATGAACGATAAACCCGCCGGCGGCATACTGATCATCGATGACGACAGGAAAATCAGCAACCTGCTCCGGCTCTACCTGGAGAAGAAGGGCTTTAAAGTCAGCGTCGTTCTCGAACCGGAAGAGGCCGAAAAAGAGATTTACCTGCAAAAGCCGGAGCTGATCTTTCTTGATTACCGGATGTCGCCGCTCACCGGCAAGGACCTTCTGGAGAAGATAAGAATCCGGGGAAACGACGCTCCGGTGATAATGATGTCGGCTTATCGCCGCCGGGACGGGGATATGGAGATGAAGCGTTTGGGGGCCCTGGCCTATCTCTCCAAGCCGTTCGATTTCGGCGAGATCGAGAGCCTCCTAAAAAAAATCTTTCCCCGGCGGTGATTCCGGAAATATGAAGGAAAAGACGGTCACCATTCCCTTCGCGCGCTTCGAACGGCTCGAGCAACTGGCGGCGGTTCTGGAAAGCATCAAGGAATCGGTCGTCATCACCGATCGCCACCGCCGGATCATATACGCCAACCCGGGCGCGGAAAGAATGCTGGGCTACTCCCGCGGGGAGATGGCGGGCAAATCCTCCAGCCGGATCTTCGAGGGAATTCCCGGCAATCCCCCCCACCTGGCCGATTTTGTCGAGGAGAAGGCCGATGCCGCCGGCTGGGAGGGGGAGATCTTCAACCGCCGCAAGGACGGGCGGATCTTTCCGGTCGCCCTCACCGTCTCCCCGGTCCTGGACCGGGAAGGGGCGGTGGTAGGTTACGTGGGCATCTCCCACGACATCACCCGGCTTAAAGAATACGAAGCGGCCCGCCGCCGGGAGACCGAGCGGATCGAGGCCGAGGTGATAAGGCGAACCGAGGAACTGGCCGGCGCGACGGAGAAGCTTGCCGCCCAGCAGGCCCGTCTCGACGCGATTCTCAGCGGAGTCGCGGAAGGGGTGGTGGTGATCAACAGCGATTACGTCATCGAGTTTATGAACCGGATGCTGGTCGAATGGTACGGGGAGCGGACGGGCCAGAAGTGCCACCAGGCTTTCTTCGGCCGGAAGACCCCCTGCCCGGTCTGCGGAGTGAAGGAGGTGATTGAAGGAGGAAAGGATTTTTTCCGTTTTGAAACCACCGACCGGCGCAAACGACATTACGAGGTCGTAGCCACTCCGCTGGTCGAACCCTCCGGCCGCCGGCGGATTATCGAGATCAGTCGCGATATCACCGTCCGGAAAAAGACCGAATCGCTGGTCCGGGAAAAGAACCTTCAATTAACCGAGATCAACCAGGAGTTGAAGAGGTTGCTGCGGGTCAAGAGCGAGTTTCTTTCGCTCATCTCCCACGAGTTGAAATCCCCCCTGACCGTGATCAAGGGATACCTGAAGCTGCTCAGCGACAAGCAGCTGGGAGCCCTCGGTTCCGACCAGGAGGAAGGCCTTCGCGCGGCCCTGACCGAGACCGAACACCTGGAATACCTGATCAACCAGTTTCTCGACATCGCCCAGCTCGAAACCGGGAAATACGAACTGGTCAAGAAAGAGTTCGACGTGCGGCCGCTGATAAGAGACTGTATTCGAACCGTGAAGGAATCCGTTCCCTCGCAGAAGATCCGGTTCCGGATCGCGGTCGGCAAGGACGCCGGTATCATAAACGCCGACAAAAACAAGATCCGCCAGGTCTTCCGGAATCTTCTGGAAAACAGCGTGAAGTTCTCTCCGGAAGGAGGAACGATCACCGTTCGGGGGGAACGCAGGGAAGATAGCGCGCTCTTCGTGGTCGAAGATCAGGGAGTGGGGCTGGCTCCCCGGGACCAGGTGAAGGTCTTCGAGCGTTTCTACCAGGTCTCCTCCCCGTTGACGGTCAAGCACGGCGGGTTGGGTCTCGGCCTGTCGATAGTCAAGAACATTATAAATCTTCACGACGGCGAGATCTGGCTGGAGAGCGGGCCCGGGAAAGGGACCCGGGCCTGCTTCACGATTCCCGTTTAACAGCCGGGGGATGAGGGTTGAGATGAAGAGGAGTTCGAGATTGCTGTTGGTCCTGCCGGTCGCGCTGGCCGCCGCCGGGTGCGCCTTTTTCCGGGGGCCGGGCCGGGTCGGGTCTCTCAGCCAGGCCGAGCGATATCTCCGCTCCCCCAACCCCGACCGAAGGCTGGCCGCGGTGATCTACCTGGAAGAGAACCTGCCGCCGCCGGCGGTCACCCTGCTGGGGGGGATGCTCGAGGACGAAGACAAGCTGGTGCGTCTGCGGGCGATCGTCGCCCTGCGGCGGACCGAGTCCTCCCTGGCCGTGGCCCCGTTGCAGCGAGCCCTGGAGGACGCCGATCCCGATATCCGTTTCGCCGCCGCCTCCACCCTGTACGAACTCGGCGATGAGACCGGGGAAGAGACCCTGATCGAGAGCCTGAGAAGTCAAAGGGAGGATTTCCGCTTGCAGTCCCTGATGTTTCTCGGCCGGATGCGCTCTCGGGCGGCTATGGAAGGCTTTATCGATCTGCTGGACGATCCCTCACCGAGAATCCGGTCCACCGCGGCCTATATCCTGGGGCTGATGGATGACTATTCCGCCGTGGACCCGTTGCTGGAGGCTATGGAGGACGACGTGGATATTGTCCGGAGAGACGCCTGGCGGGCCCTGAAGACAATCACCGGACAGGATTTTGAATTTATTTACGGCGGTGACCCCGAACTGCGGCAGATAGGCCTGGACCGGTGGCTTCAATGGCGGCAGGGGCGGGGAGAGATCCCCGGAGCGCCGGAATGAGGCCGGCAACCGGAACCGGAAGAAGCCGGGCCGGGCTCGTCTTGTCGCTGGTGGCCGCGATGACGACCCTTGCGGCCGGGTGCGGACGCCGCCCTCCGGCCCCTCGCGCTCGACGACTGGCCGCCCGGGGCCGGTGGGCCGCCGCCGAGGCGGCGGCGCTCCGCGCGGTGGAGACGGAGCCCGAAAGCGCCGAGTTTCACCTGCTGCTCGGCAGAATCCAGAAAGCCCGTTCATCTTACCCGGAAGCGATCGAGTCTTTCGAATCCGCGCGAAGAATCGACGTTTCGCTCCCCGCCGCCCCCTACAATCTCGGAGTGATTCACGAAGAGATCGGCGAACTTGAACGATCCGCCGACTTCTACCGGGAGGCGCTGGAACTGAACCCGGAGTTGGCCCCGGCGCTCTTCCGGATGGCGGGGGTAATGCTGCGGCGGGGAAGGCTCGAAGAGGCGGAAGCGGCTTACCGAAGATTCCTGAACCAGGAGCCGGACCACCCGGAAGCGCGCAACAACCTGGGGGTGGTATATTTCCGGCGGGGAGACGCCGCGGCCGCCCGGGCCGAGTTTGTCCGGGCGCTGGAGGCCGACCCCGGCTCTCCCCGGGTTCTTTTTAACCTCGGTCTTCTTTCGTTGGCCGCGGGAGACGAGGCCGAAGCCCGGGAAATTTTCGAACGGCTGCGGGCGCTCCGCCCCGGGTCGGCATCGGCGATCGAGGCGGAAGCGCTGCTCGAGCGGCTGTCGCCGGCCCCGCCGGAAGAAGGAGAGTCCGGCCGGGGCGGCGAGAGTATCCGCCGGGGCGCCGAGCTGGAGCGGGAGGGACGGTTGGAGGAGGCCGCCGAAGCATACCGGGCCGCCCTGATTCCGGGGGAAGACTTTCGCGCTCATTACCATCTCGGCCGGCTTTACGAGCGGAAAGGGGAGGGGGTGAAGGCCGTGGACCATTACGAAAAGTTCCTTTCCCTCCACCGGGACCTCTCCTCCGAGACATCGTCCGAAGTGCTCGGCCGCCTGGGCGAGTTGCGCGCCCGGCTGGGGCCTTCCCTGTTGGTCCGGGGAGATCTCCCACCGACGCCGCCCCCGACCCCGCCGCCCCCACCGGGTGCCGCCGATTATCACCGCCGCGGCCGCCGGGCCGCGGAACGGGAGGAATGGCAGACGGCCGCCGACGAATACCAGGCGGCGCTGGCGGCCGATCCGGGCCACGCGCCTTCCTGGCTGGGTTTGGGCGAGGCGTTGAGGCGGGCCGGGGATTATTCCGGCGCCCGTTCCGCCCTGGAGAAAGCGCGGGATCTCGATCCGCTGCTGCCGGCGGAAAGAGAACTGGCCGGCCTTTTTCTGGACACCGCCTCCGCGCTCGCCTCGGAAGGGAAACACCGGGAAGCGATCGAATACTTCCGGCTCGCCCGCCGGGCGGGCCTGGAAGATCGGGCCGACGAAGGTATCTGGAAGGCCCTGCGGGATATCGCCGCCGAGCGGATCGCTGCGGGTGATCACGCCGGGGCGGCTTCCCGGCTCGAGGAGAGCCTGGCGATCAGGAACAGCCACGCTCCCACCCGGCTCGAACTGGGCGACCTCTACGCCCGCCGCCTGAACCGTCCCGATCAGGCCCGCGGTCATTACCGGGAGTATCTCCGGCTGGCGCCGCGGGGCGCCGAGGCCGGGCGGGTGAGGGAGTATCTCACCCCGCCGTCAACCCCCCCGCCGCCCCCTCCGGCCCCTCCGCCTCCCACTCCGGCGGTCGGCGCGGAAGTCTATTACAACCGGGCCGTCGAGGCGCAGCGAAGGGGAAGAGTTTCGGAGGCGGAGAGGGATTACCTGCGCGCCATCGAGGCGAGAGACGACTTTTACCGGGCGCATTTCAACCTGGGAACCCTCTATCGCGACACGGATCGTCTCGAGCCGGCCCGGCGGGCTTTTCAAAGGGCGCTTGAGATCGAACCGAATTTCTCCCCGGCCCATCTGGCGCTTTTCAACCTCCACCGCGGCCGGCTGCCGGATCCGTCCGCCGCGCGGCGCCACGCCCGGCGCTTCGTGGAGCTGGAGCCGGGCAGCGAGCCGGCGCGGATTCTGCGCGAATGGCTGGGAGAATGACGGATTCCAGCTCTTACACTTACTCTTACACGTGCTCTTACACATACTCAAACCGGATTATTCTGGCAGATTTGGGAAAACCTCTTAATTGTGAATTGCAAAGATGAATACAGGTGCGGAGAGGGAATTTTAAATCCGGGGGATTGGGGTTGCCCCGCCCGGGCTTTCCATTATCATAATAGATTGAAGGAAAGTTAACTTTTTTGGTTCTCTTCTGATTTTTAAAGGGAAAACGAACGGTGAACAATAACCGATGAACATCCGTCTAAAAATTTTAAAGAACGCGGGAATCGTCGCGTTGTTGACGGCGGCGCTGCTTTCGTGCCGCCGCTCTCCGGGAGAAGCTTCCGGCAGGCACGTGGGGATGGGTCGGCTCAGCTACCAACGGGGGGAGTACGAGTCGGCCGAAGAGATGTTCTTGAAGGCGCTCCAGCTCGATCCGGCCAACGCCGATGCCGCCCTTAATCTGGCGATTCTTTACGACGACATTCTGCTGGACCAAGGGAGAGCCGAGCGTTACTACCGCCTTTTTCTGGAGATTGAACCGTCGGGCGAGAGAGCCCGGCTGGCCCGCCGCCGGCTGGGCGCCGCGCCCACGCCGCCGCCCGTTCCGGCCGCGACGCCGCGGCCGGCGGTTCGGGAACCGACGCCTCCCCCCGCGCCCGTACGGCCGCTGCGAAGGGTTGAGGCGCCCGCGCCTTCTCCCCCGGCCGAGTTCAAGACCCATACCGTGGTCCGGGGCGATACCCTGGCCGGGATCTCGGGCGCTTACTACGGGGACCGTAATCTCTGGCGGCGGATCTACGAGGCCAACCGGGATATCCTCCCCAGCGCCAACGCCCTGCAGCCGGGTCAGGTACTTAGGATCCCTCCCGCGCCGTGAGTGGCGCGCGTGGTTACAAGCGGATATCCAATGTCCAATTCCCAATGTTCAATGTCGAGGGAGTCGCCCCAATTAGCCCGTACTCCTTAACATACTCTTACACATACTCTTAAACATACTCAAACCAGATTATTTCGACAGGTTTGAAAAACCTTTTAACTACGAAAAAACGATTTCGATCCCGATTTGGATTTCGATTTTGATGGGATAGAAACTTTGAGCCTCTGAAACTTTTTCAATGCTGCCCAAGATAATCACCAAGATAGTCGGAACCAAGTTCGACCGCGACCGCAAGCGGTTCCTCCCCCTGGTGGATGAGATCAACCGCCGGGAAGAGGAGATGCAGTCCTTGAGCGACGACGAGGTCCGTTCCAGCACCGAACGTTTCCGGGCCCGGATCGAGGAACGGGTGGGGGATCTGAAGAACCGTCTTCGGGAGATCCACTCCGAGCTGGCCGGCGAAATCGACGAGGCGAGCGAGGACGCGCTCAAGGCCGAGGAGAAGAGGGTGCTGGCCCGCCTTCGCCGCGAGGAGAAGGCGGTTCTCGACGAGCTTCTTCCCGAAGCCTTCGCCACGGTCAAGAACGTCTGCCGCCGCCTGATGGGTTCCAGCTGGGACGTCTGCGGCCACAACGTAACCTGGGAGATGATCCCCTACGACGTGCAGCTGATCGGGGGGATCGTGCTGCACCAGGGCCGGATCGCGGAGATGGCCACCGGGGAGGGCAAGACCCTGGTCGCCACCCTGCCGCTCTACCTCAACGCGCTTTCCGGGAAGAACGTTCATCTGGTGACGGTCAACGACTACCTGGCCCGTCGCGACCGGGAATGGATGGGGCCGGTATTCGAATTCCTGGGGGTGACGGTGGGCTGTATCCAGGGGGGGATGAGCCCGGCGGAGAGGCGGGAGGTTTACGCCTGCGATATCACCTACGGGACGAACAACGAGTTCGGTTTCGACTATCTGCGCGACAATATGGCGCTCACCCCGGAGGGCCAGGTTCAGCGGAAATACTTCTACCACGACGCGGATACCGACGAGAAAAAGCGAGGGCATTACTACGCGATTATCGACGAGGTGGACAGCATCCTGATCGACGAGGCCCGCACCCCGCTGATCATCTCCGGCCCGGTCACGGTCTCCACCCAGCGTTACAAGGAAGTAATGCCCCGGGTAAGGGAGCTGTCGAAGAAGCAGGCCTATCTCTGCAACCGGCTGCTCAAGGAGGGGCGCGAGCTATGGGAGGCCGATCGGACCGACGAAGCGGTGGCGAAGTTTTATCAGGTCAAGAAGGGCGCCCCCAAGAACAAGCAGTTGCTGGCCCTGATCGAGGACCCTACGATCCGCAAGCTCCTGGAGAAGAACTCGACCGAACTGGATTCCACCTCCGTGCAGAACCCGCGGGCCGAGGAGGGGAGGCTGTTGCGCGAGGAACTGCTCTACACCATCAACGAACGGGCCCACGAGATCGATCTGACCGACAGGGGGCGCGAGGAACTCTCCCCCCGCGATCCCGAGGAGCTGATCATCCCCGACCTGGTCACCGCCTACCAGGAGATCGATTCCCGGGACGACATCACTCCGGAAGAGAAGGGGCGCCGGAAGAAGTATCTTGACGAGGAGTTCAACCGCAAGAGCGAACTCATCCATAACGTGCTCACCTCCCTCAAGGCCCTCGACCTTTACGAGAAAGACGTCGAATACGTCGTCCAGGACAACCAGGTGATCATCGTCGACACCTTCACCGGGCGTCTGATGCCGGGCCGCCGCTACTCCGAGGGGCTTCACCAGGCGCTGGAAGCCAAGGAGGGCGTGAGGATCGAGCGCGACACCCAGACTATGGCCACGGTGACGATCCAGAATTACTTCCGGCTTTACGAGAAACTGGCGGGAATGACCGGGACCGCTATGACCGAGGCCGAGGAGGTCCACAAGATCTACAAGCTGGACGTAGTGGCAATCCCGACCAATGAACCGATCAGGAGGAACAACTACCAGGACCGGGTTTACAAGACCAAGAACGAAAAATTCGGTTCGGTGGTGACCGAGATCGAGGAGTGCTACCGCTCGGGAAGGCCCACCCTGGTGGGCACGGTTTCGGTTGACACCTCCGAGGTGTTGAGCCGCCTGCTCAACCGGCGGAAGATCCCCCACCAGGTTCTCAACGCCCGCTACCACCAGCGGGAGGCCGAGATCGTCTCCCGGGCCGGGCAGAAAGGGGCGGTCACCATCGCCACCAATATGGCCGGCCGCGGAACCGACATCAAGCTGGGGCCGGGGGTGGTCAACGAAGAATGTCTGGCCACCCGCGGGAAGCTGAAGGAAGAGTCCGACAACTCCTCCCCGGTACCCTGGTGCTGCGTTACCTGCCCGGTTTACGGGCGCTGCCGCCGCTCTTCGGAGCCGCTCTGCGGGAAGTCCCGGCAGATGTTCGACTGTCGCCGGGAGGTTCCCTGCGGGCTCCATATCCTGGCGACCGAGCGGCACGAGGCCCGGAGAATCGACCTCCAGCTCCGGGGGCGCTGCGCCCGGCAGGGGGACCCGGGTTCCTCCCGCTTCTACCTCTCGCTGGAAGACGACCTGATGCGGCTTTTCGGCTCCGACCGGATCGCCAATGTTATGGGTCGGCTGGGCCTGCAGGAGGGGGAGGAACTTACCCACCCCCTGCTCAGCCGGGCGATCGAGACCGCCCAGAAACGGGTGGAACAGCACAACTTCTCCATCCGGGAACACATCCTCAAGTATGACGACGTCATCAACAAACAGCGGGAGGAAATCTACTCTTTCCGCAACAACATCATCGACAGCCCCCATCCCCGCCGGGGGATTATGGCAATTATCGAGGAAGTGGTGGGGGAGAAGATCGCCTTCTACTGCCCCGAGGATCAGCCGCCCGAAGACTGGGACTGGCGAGGGCTGACCGCCTGGCTGGGAGGCCGTTTCCCGGTCTCGATCGAGGAGGAAAAGTGGAAGACGGAGGAGGGGATCGCCCCCGATATCCTCCTCGAGCGGATAATGGAGGAGATCAACCGGCTCTACGATCTCAAGGAGGAATTCGAGGGCGAGGAAAATATGCGGATGCTGGAGAAGGGCGTGATCCTGAGGGTGATCGACAATCTCTGGCTGGAGCACCTTTACAATATGGACGACCTGCGGCAGGGGATCGGGCTGCGCAGCTACGGCCAGCGCGATCCCCTGGTGGAATACAAGCAGGAAAGCTTCAAGATGTTCTCCGACCTGGAGAACAGCCTCAAGCAGGAGGTGGCCAACAACATCTTCCGCCTCTCCACCCGTCCCGCCGTGACGCCCCTGCCGGGCCGGCTGGTTCACGAGGCGGTGCGGGCCTTCGGTTCCGCGCCGCCTCCCTCCCGGGCCCAGCGGCGGGCGGCCGCGGCCGCGGCCGCCCGTTCCGGCCGCGAACCGGAGCCCGAGGAAGCCCCCGTCTCCACCTTTCGCCGCCCGGGCAAGAAAACCGGGCCCAATGAACCCTGTCCCTGTGGGAGCGGGAAGAAGCATAAGAAGTGCTGCGGGCGGTGAGGGTGACGGATTACGGATTCCAGATTCGAGATTAGATATTTCGGTACGCTGATGAAAAAACACTTGGTGAACCGAATCGATCTGAGGCCGCGACTGTTGCTGCCGGCGCTTTTGAGCGGTCTGCTGGCGACGCTTCCCTTTCTTGACTTTTCTCTCTACCCGCTGGCCTGGATCGCCCTGGTTCCCCTGGGCCTGGCGTTATGGGGCCGGTCCACCCCGACCGGAGCGGCCCTGGGTTTGGCGGCCGGGCTGGTGAATTCCTACTGGGGGTTTTACTGGCTGGAACAGGTGACCGCCCCCGGCTACGTGCTGTTGGGGATGTATCTCGCGCTTTACTGGGCGGCCTGGGGGGCGGTCACGGCCCGTCTTTCCCGCCTCCGGCCGGGCTGGACCTGGTGGGCGTCCGCGGCCGCCTGGGCGGGCCTGGAGTTCGTCCGTTCGCGGTTTTTAACGGGCCTTCCCTGGAACCTGCTGGGGATCAGCCAGGCGCGGCTGCTCCCCCTCATCCAGGTCGCCGCCTGGACGTCGGTCACCGGGGTATCCTTCCTGGTGGCGCTCTTCAACACCGCGGTCTTTCAGGCGCTGGCGACCCGGCGCGAGAGCGGAAAGCGGGCCGTCCTCGTTCCGGCGGCGGCCGCCGCCCTGATCCTGGCGGTGACGGGGCTCGGCCTCCGGCAACTTGCCCGCGGCCGGGATTTCCCTCCCGGCGAGGGTCTGCGGATGAGCCTGATCCAGGGCGGAGTCTGGCAGGATCATAAATGGGATCCCGCGCTGGCGCCCCGCCATTTCAGCCTCTATCTCAATCTCAGCCGCCAGGCCCAGGAGACCGGCCCCGATATAATTGTCTGGCCGGAATCGGCGCTCCCTTATTCCCTGGAAACGCCGGGCGTGATGCCCGCTCTGGGAGGACTGGCCGCTTCCGGGAAGACCTGGCTGCTGATCGGCGCCGATTATCAGTCGCCGCCGCCGGAAAGAAGGCACTTCAACAGCGCGTTCTTGATCGGCCCCGATGGAGAGGCGGCCGGACGCTACGACAAGGTCCATTTGGTTCCTTACGGCGAGTATACCCCCTTGAAGAGCGTCTTCCCCTTCCTGGGAAGGGTGGTTCCGTGGGAGGAGGACTTTTCCCCGGGCGAAAGCCTGGAGCCGCTGGTGATGAGCCGTCCCGCCGACGACGGCGAAGAAAAGGTCGGGATCGGGGTCCTGATCTGTTACGAGGATATCTTCCCCCACCTGGCGAGAAAATCTATTCGCCAGGGAGCCGGCTTATTGGTTAATATCACCAACGACGCCTGGTTCGGCCGGACCGCCGCCCCTTTCCAGCACGCCCAGGCCGCCCGCTTCCGAGCGGTGGAGAACCGGGTCTTTATGGCCCGTTGCGCCAATACCGGCTACTCGGTGGTCTTCGACCCCTGGGGGCGGAAGGTGGGGGACGTGAGCGACGAGCGGGGCGAAAGCCTGTTCATATCGGCCTGGGAGACCTTCGAGGTCTTTCCGATGGCGGAGGAGACCTTCTACCGCCGGCGCGGGGAGGTCTTCAACTGGCTGGTTCTGGCGGCGGCCCTGGGGGCGATGATGGGGACGGTTAAAATAACAAAATAATGACGAAATCCGAATGACGAATGACGAAAAAATGACGAAAGAATGACGAAATCCGGCCCGGGGGAAAGACGGATTCCGGATTACAGCCCCGAAAAATGGCTCCTGCGGCGCCATCTCGGGGTAAAATTCGAGATTGGAGATATCGGTTATGCTCCGCAGCCTGATAAAAGCAGATTTCAGATTTGGGATGAGAGATTCCGGCTATGCTCCGCACCCTATCCCCCTTTGTTCTCGCGCAGAGGCGCGGAGACGCGGGGGTTACATTGCTCCGCACCCTGGTAAAGGACCGTAAACAGTGATCGGTCCCGACTTAAGACTGTCGGGATCTCCGCTTCGCTACGATGATCCGTGATCAGGGAAAGGCCCAGGGCCCTTTTAAAGAAAGTAAGCAGTCCCGATGAAAAACTATCGGGATCTTCGCTGCGCTGCGATAAGCAGTGTGCAGTTAGCAGAGTAAAAACCAAATTGTCGAAATGCCTAAGGTCTAAACCCCTACAGCCTGATTTCCATCTCACACACACCTGTCCTGAGCTAAGTCGAAGGAGGCTCGAAGACACAAATATGAACGAGGAACTGCGGGAAAGAATCGAAGATCTGGAGCGCCGCTATCTGCGGGTCAGGGGGTATCTTTGACCTGGCCAAGATCGACCAAAGGCTCACAGAGATCGAGACCGAGATGTCCCGGCCCGGATTCTGGGATACCGGAGAAAAGGCCCGGGAACTGATAGCCGAGCTCAAGGAGCTGCGGGAGACCTCCCAGCCCTGGTCGGGTTTCGCCGGCCGGTTGAAGGAGTTCCGGGAACTGGCCGAGCTGGGCGGCGACGAGGAGGGATGGGAAGAGGAGCTGGAAAAAGAGCTTGTCGCCCTGGAAAAGGATTTCGAGGAACTGGAGTTCAAGGCGATCCTGGCCGGCCCCGAATCGGAAAAGAACGCGATCTTCTCTATTCAGGCCGGCGCGGGGGGGACGGAGTCGTGCGATTGGGCCGAAATGCTCTGGCGGATGTACAGCCGCTGGAGCGAAAACCACGGTTTCCGGGTCAAGATATTTCACGTTAACCCGGGAGAGGAAGCCGGGATCAGGAGCCTTTCGGCCCTGATCAGCGGGAGGTACGCCTTCGGTTACCTGCGGGCGGAGGCCGGCGTGCACCGGCTGGTCCGGATATCGCCCTTCGATTCGGGGGCCCGGCGGCACACCTCGTTCGCGGCGGTGGAAGCGATCCCGGAACTCGGCCGGGAGGTCGAGGTGGAGATCGAAGACAAGGACCTCAAGATCGACACCTACCGCTCTTCGGGAGCGGGTGGGCAGCACGTCAACGTGACCGATTCGGCGGTGAGGATCACCCACCTGCCTACCGGGATAGTGGTTCAATGCCAGAACGAGCGCTCCCAGCACAAGAACCGGGCCACCGCGATGTCGATCCTGAAGGCGCGTCTTCACCGGCTGGAGCTGGAAAAGATCGAGGCCCGCCGCCGCGAGCAGCACCAGCAGCAGAAAGAGATCGGCTGGGGCAGCCAGATCCGGTCATACGTTTTTCACCCCTACAGTATGGTCAAGGATCACCGCACCGGTTTGAGCGTGGGAAACATCCAGGCCGTGATGGACGGTGATATCGACGGCTTTATCTTCGAGTATCTCAAGGCCGACCGGGCCCGGGAAAAATGAGCGAAGAGCTGAAACAACAGCGTCTGAATAAGCTTGAACAATTGCGGGCGGCCGGAGTCGATCCTTACGGGGCGAAGTTTACGCGCCGGACCGCGGCCGCCGACTGCAGTGAAAACTTCCGGGAAGGCCGGGCGGTCCGGGTGGCGGGCCGGGTCTTCTCGCTGCGCGGCCACGGCAAGAGCGTCTTCGCCGATCTTCGCGACGCCACCGGCCGGATTCAGCTGTATTTCCGCCGCGACCGGCTCGGGGAAGGGGAGAACCTTTTGCTGCAATGCCTGGACCGGGGCGACTTCATCGGCGCCGGCGGCAAGCTTTTTCACACCCGTACCGGTGAAGTCACGGTCCAGGTTGAGGAAGCGAGAATGCTGAGCAAGTCGCTTCTTCCCCTTCCGGAGAAGTGGCACGGCCTGAAGGACCGGGAGACGCGCTACCGCCGCCGCTATCTCGATCTGCTGGTCAACGAGGAAAGCCGAGAGGTCTTTCAGGCCCGAGGCCGGGCGATCAGAGTGATCCGGCGATTTCTCGAAGAGCGGGGTTATGTCGAGGTGGAGACGCCGATGCTCCAGTCCCTGGCCGGCGGCGCCGCCGCCCGGCCCTTTCGGACGCGGTACGAGGCCCTCGATACCGATGTCTTTCTGCGGATCGCCCCGGAGCTTTTCTTAAAGCGCCTGCTGGTGGGCGGCTATGAAAAGGTTTTCGAGCTGAACCGGAACTTCCGCAACGAGGGGTTGAGCCGTTTCCACAATCCCGAGTTCACGATGTTGGAGGTTTACGAGGCTTTCGGCGACGCGAGGACGATGATGGAACTGGTCGGGGAGCTGATCGTGGCCGCGGCCCGCGAGGTCGGCGGGGGGCTGGTCCGGGGCGAGGGAGAGGGCGCGATCGATCTCACCCCCCCCTGGCGGGAGGTGCGCTACCGGGAATTGGTGATGGAAAGGGCGGGCGGGGACTGGTTCGAGATCAGCGACGAAGGCCGGCGCGCCCGGGCGGAGTCTTTCGGCCTGGAGATTCCGCCGGAGTGGGGCGAGATCGAGATCACGCGGGAAGTTTTCGAGAAAACCATCGAAAAGACCCTGCGCGCCCCGACCTTCGTGACCCGGCTTCCTGCCGGGCTGGTTCCGCTGGCCAAACCCTGCGCCGATGACCCCGATTCGGCCGATGTCTTCGAACTGATAATCGGAGGGCTGGAGATCGCCCCGGGATACACGGAGCTGAACGATCCGCTGGAGCAGCTCCGACGATTCCAGGTTCAGGCCGCCGGAGACTTGGAGCGGATCGACGAGGATTTTCTGACCGCGCTCGAACACGGGATGCCGCCGGCCGGCGGTATGGGCGTGGGGATCGACCGGTTGGTAATGATCCTGACCGGCGCGGCGGCGGTCAGAGACGTGATCCTCTTCCCCCAGCTCAAGCCCCGGAAGGAATGAAGATGCTGCCTTTCACCCACTTGATAACCCTGCGCTACCTGCGTTTCCGGGGGAAGAAATCATTCATCTCCCTGATCACGGTGATCTCGATCGCCGGGGTGGCCGTCGGGGTGATGACGCTGATGGTCGTGATGTCGGTGATGAGCGGCTTCGAGGAACAGCTCAAGGACAAATTCCTCGGCATCTACGGCCACGTGGTGGTCTCTTCCGACCGTCCGATCCACGATCACGACAATCTGATTCGGAGGCTGGAAGGGCTGGAGCGGGTGGAGGCGGCGGCGCCGTTCGTGACCGGGCAGATCATCGTCCGCACCTACAACCGCGCGTTGGGTGTGAACTTAAGGGGGATCGACCCCGCCCGCGAGATCAGGGTGACCAACCTGGAGCGGTACCTGGTCGAGGGCAGCCTGGATCCGGCCGACGACGAGATCCTGATCGGCGAGCAGTTCGCGACGCTGGCCGGCCTGGGGGTGGGCGATACCGTGATCCTGGTCTCTCCCACCGAGATTCTTCTGCCGGGAGGCGGGACCCGCCGGGAGCGTTTCCGGATCGGAGGGATATTCAAGTCCGGGATGGCCCAATACGACCTGGAGATGGCTTTCGTGTCGCTTCCGGCGGCGCGGAATCTTTTCGGGATGGAAGAGGGGATCACGGGTCTGAGCCTCAAGCTCGACAACGTCGATCACGCCCACCTGGTGAGACGGGAGCTGGGAGCCTTCCTCCCCTATCCCCCTTACTACGTCCGGAGCTGGATGGAGCTCAACCAGCCGCTTTTCAGCGCCATCCAGGTCGAGAAGAACCTGATGTTCATCATCGTCACCCTGATCATCGTGGTGGCGTCTTTCAATATCGCCAGCACTCTCATCGTTACCGTCAAGGAGAAGACCAAGGCGATCGGGGTTCTCAAAGCGATCGGCGCCCCCGAATCGACGATCCGGAAGATCTTCACCTACCAGGGCTTGATGATCGGCCTGATCGGGGCGGCGCTGGGGATCGCGGCCGGGCTGATCCTGATCGCCAATATCAACCACGTTCACAGCTTTCTCAATTACCGGCTGGGGATGGAAGTATTTCCCCCGGAGGTCTACTACTTCGACCGGATTCCGGCCCGGGCCGACCTCAAGGAGACCGCGGTCATCGCGCTCAGCGCGCTGGCGATCAGCGTGCTGGCTTCGCTCTGGCCCGCCTGGCAGGCCAGCCGGATGGAGCCGGTCAACGCGCTCCGCTACGAGTAGCGTCCCCGGGGATGGAATATGACGGAACTGCTTAAAGCCGAGAAGATCACCAAGAGCTACCGGGTGGGGGAGAGGAGGCTGACGGTGCTCAAGAGCGTGGATTTCTCGGTTTCCGAGGGGGAGATCGTCGCGATCTCCGGACCCTCCGGGGCCGGGAAGAGCACCCTGGTTCACATCCTGGGCCTGCTCGATCATTCCGACTCCGGCCGGGTCTTACTGCGCGGGAAGGAGCTGTCGCGCCTCTCCGGCCGCGCCCGTTCCCGGATCAGGAACCGGGAGATCGGTTTTGTCTTCCAGTTTTTTTACCTCCTGCCGGAGTTCACCGCCTGGGAGAACGTGGTCCTCCCGATGATGATCTCCGGCGCCTCCGCCCGCCGCCGGCTGAAGGAGACGGCCTTCACCCTCCTCGAGCAGGTCGGCCTGAAGGAGAGGTCTCAGCACTATCCTTCCCAGCTGTCGGGGGGGGAGCAGCAGCGGGTGGCGATCTGCCGGGCCCTGGTCAACCGCCCGGCGATCCTGCTGGCCGATGAGCCGACCGGCAATCTCGACACCGCCGCCAGCCGGGAGATTCTCGATCTTCTGCTCCGTTTCAACCGCCGCGACGGCCTGTCGGTGGTGGTTGTCTCCCATAACCCGCAGGTCGCCGACTGGGCCCCGCGCGCGATCAGCCTTCGCGACGGGATGGTGGTCGCCGGCGGTCTTGAAAGGGCGAGGGTTTGAGAGTAGGATGAGCCGATGACGAAACCCGGACCGGGGGAAAGACGGATTCCAGATTCGAGATTGGAGATATCGGTTATGCTCCGCAGCCAGGTAAAGGACCGTAATCAGTGATCGGTGATCCGTGATCCGGGGAAGGCCCAGTCCCTCTTCCCCTATTTAGACAGGATAACAGGATCGACAGGATAAAATGCTCCGCAGCCAGGTAAAGGACCGTAATCAGTGATCGGTCCCGACTTAAGACTGTCGGGATCTCCGCTTCGCTACGATGATCCGTGATCCGGGAAAGGCCCAGTCCCTCGGACCCATAATAAAGGACGCAAAGAGCATAGCGCATAGGGCATAGCGAATAGAAAGAAAGGACGCAGAGCGTATAGAGCATAGGGTTGAAAGAGAATGTCGACCCGCAAATTTATCCCGCGATAGCAGTGGCTATTTTGCGGGAGCGAGGCCGCGGGTTAAAAATGTCCAATTCCCAATGTTCAATGTCGAGGGAGTCGCCCCAATTAGCCCGCACTCTTTAACGTACTCTTGCACATACTCTTAAACATACTCTTGCACGTACTTGAACCGGGTTATTCATAATTCATTCGGGCTGACAGCCTGATCGAGCGTTTTTAAAAGGGAGAAGGCAAGATGCAGATCTACATCAACGGGGAGTATTTCGACAAGGAAGACGCGAAAATATCCGTCTTCGACCACGGCCTGCTCTACGGCGACGGCGTTTTCGAGGGAATCCGGGTTTACAACCGGAAGGTCTTCAAATGCCGCGAGCACCTGGAACGGCTCTACGAATCGGCCAAGTCGATCGATCTCAAAATCCCCCTCGGGATCGAAGAGCTGGAGGCCGATATGCTGGAGACGGTCAGGAGGAGCGAACTGGATGAAGCGTATATCCGGCTGGTGGTAACCCGGGGTGAAGGCTGCCTGGGCATCAACCCCTACACCTGCGGGATTCCCCAGATAATCATAATCGTCGACAAGATCGCCCTTTATCATCCGGATTTTTACAAGAAGGGGCTTTCCCTGATCACGGTCGCCACCCAGCGCAATCTTCCCGAAGCGGTAAATCCCCGGATAAAGTCGCTCAATTACCTCAACAACATCCTGGCCAAGATCGAGGCGGTCAACGCCGGGGTCGAGGAGGCGATTATGCTCAATTCCTTCGGCCTGGTCTCGGAATGCGCCGGGGACAATATATTCGCGATCCGCAAGGGGCTGCTGATGACCCCTTCGATCAGTATGGGGGTGCTGGAAGGGATCACCCGCAACGAGGTGATCCGGCTCGCCCGGGCCAAGGGCATCGAGGTCCGCCAGCTGGTTATGACCCGGCACGACCTGTTCATCGCCGATGAATGCTTCCTCACCGGAACCGGGGCCGAGATCGTTCCGGTGATCAAGATCGACGGACGAACGATCGGGGACGGAAAACCGGGGCCGGTCACCCGGGGATTGATGGAGGATTACCACCGCCTGACCCGCGAGGAAGGGACTCCCGTTCCGCGGGATTGAAGGCCGGAGACGCCTCCTCCGGGGAGGGATCTTCGATCGAGAACAGAACGATGCTCTGCGCCGCCTGCAAAAAAAAAGAAGCCACCGTCCATTTCACCGAGATTACCGATGACAAGATCGTCAAGCTGCATCTCTGCGAGGATTGCTCCCGGGAGAAGGGGCTGGGCGAGGAGAGTTCCCCGGAGATCCACGATCTTTTGTCCAGCCTGGCCGAGATCAAGACCCTTCCCGGACAGGAAGATACCCGGTGTCCCGACTGCGGAATCGGCTTCGCGGATTTTCGCAAGGAAGGCCGCCTGGGTTGCGCGGGATGTTATCGGGCCTTCTCGGACGGCCTGGTCTCGCTGATCTCCAATATCCAGCACCAAACCCGGCACACCGGGAAAACCCCGGCCGCTTTCCGGCATCTCAAGCCGGCTCCCGACCTGAACCGGCTCAAGGCCGATCTGAACCGGGCGATCCGGGAGGAGGATTTCGAGGCCGCCGCCCGGCTGCGGGATCGGATCCGGGAACTGAAAAAGAAACCTCCGCCTCCGCCCGGGGACGATCCGGCCCCGCCCCCGAAAGGTGATCCCGATGGGGATTGACAGTCTCCTCCGTCAGACCACGGAATGGCTCAAGGGAACCGGGCCCGAGGCCGAGATCGCCATCTCCAGCCGTCTCCGGCTGGCCCGGAATATCCGGGGAATAAAGTTTTCCCGGAGGGCCTCCCCCGAAATCCGGCGCCGGGTCCTGAAGCTGGTGGGGACGGCGGCCGAAGCCTGCGAAACGCTGCGCGGGGCGCTGACGGTGGAGTTGGAAAAGCGCCCCCCGATCGACCGGCAGCTGCTCGTGGAGCGCCACCTGATCAGCCGCGACCTTTCCCCCGAGACCCAGGGAGCGGTGATCGTGGGGAGCGGCGAGGTGGTCAGCCTGATGATCAACGAGGAGGACCATCTCCGGATCCAGGTTCTGCAGTCGGGCCTCCAGCTGAAAAACTGCTGGAAGCTGGCCGACCGCGTCGATTCCGAGCTGGAGAAGAACCTTAAGTACGAGTTCTCCCCGGAATACGGATACCTGACGGCCTGTCCCACCAACGTGGGGACCGGTATCCGCGCTTCGGTGATGCTTCACCTTCCGGCCCTGGTCATCAACAAGCAGATCAGCCAGGTCCTGCAGGGCGTCCACAAACTCGGTATGGCGATCAGGGGCACCTGGGGCGAGGGAACCCAGGCGGCGGGGAATATGTTCCAGATATCCAACCAGATAACCCTGGGAAAAACCGAGGAGGCCATAGTCTCCGAGCTGGAACGGATCATCATCAAGATCGTCGCTTACGAGAAGCAGGCCCGGGATCTCCTCCTGAAATCGTCTTCACCCCGGCTCGAGGACCGGGTCTGGCGGGCGTTGGGCGTTCTGAAGAACGCCCGCCTGATATCTTCCGAGGAGACCCTGGAGCTGCTCTCTTCGCTGCGGGTGGGGGTCAACCTCGGCATTCTCAAGAAAATCACCCGGGCGGCGGTCAACGAGCTTTTCATCCACACCCGCCCCGCGCACCTCCAGAAAATGGCGGGGAAGCTGTTGACGTCGGAAGAGCGCGACCTGCTCCGCGCCCGCCTGATCAGGGAAAAACTCGCGGCGGAGGCCGGGTAAGGAAACCGCCGCGAACAGCGGCGCGCCTGGAGCCGGGGTCCGGGTTGGCGGTTGAATCACCCCATTACGCCCCTTCTTTCTTATGAAAAGCATCGTAGAAAAGAACGGTATTCGGATCCTGGCCGGGGGGCTGGTCTTTCTCCTGGCGGCGACGGTCTCCTGTGTCCGCCCTTCCGCCCCGGCGCGGATCACCATCGTGGGCACCAACGACATTCACGGTGTTCTCTGGCCGGTGGCCGCCTTCTGGCGGGAGACCCCCGATCCGCCGCCGGTCGGCGGCTTCGCGGCGCTGTCTTATTACGTCAACCGGGTCCGGGAGGAAAGAGAGAACGTCATCGTCCTCGACGCCGGAGATTTCTTCCAGGGGACGCCGGAAGGAAACTTAAGCCTGGGGATGATCCCGCTGGCGGCGATGAACCGGATCGGATACGACGCGCTGGCCCTGGGGAACCACGAGTTCGATTTCGGGGTGGAGCCGGTGGTCGAACTGGCCGCCGCGGCCGACTTTCCCTTTTTGGCCGCCAATCTCAAGGTCGTCGATCCCGCGCTGCCCGACTTCTTCCGCGACTATGCGATCATTGAAGCGGAGGGAGTCCGGATCCTGGTTATCGGCGTCATCACCCCGAATCTTTTTTACGTTACCGAGCCGGATCTGACCGGCTTGCTCTCCGTCGGCGAAGTCGAGCGGGCCGTTTCCCGGGTGATGGAGGAGACGGCGGGCGAGTGGGAGGTCTGCGTGGTCTTGAGCCATATCGGTTTCGAGGGGGACCGGGAGCTGGCGGCGGCGGTGGAGGGAATCGATTTCATCGTCGGGGGCCACTCCCACACCGGCCTGACCGAACCGGTCGCCGTCGGCTCCACCCTGATTACCCAGACCTTCGGCCGAAACACCACGGTCTCGGTGCTGACTTTCGGCTTCTGCCGTCGGGAGGGGAGCGTTACCACCGTCGATTACGAGCTGATCGAGCTGGATTACGCCGAAGGCACGCGCGACCCGGAGATGGAGGCCTTCCTGGAAGAGGCGACCGCGGAGATCCGGGCGCGGATGGATGTCGAGATCGCCCGGGCCGCCGAGGGTCTGAACCGGGGCCGGGATTTAAAATCCTCCCCCCTGGGCAGTTTCGTGGCCGATGCCATCCGGGAGGCGGCGGGCGCCGACCTCGCCTTTCAAAACCGGGCGGGAGTTCGCGCCGACCTTCCGGCGGGGGCGGTCACCCGGCGGCGGGTCTTCGAGATCTCTCCGTTCGAGAATACCGCGGTCGCGGCCGAGTTGACCGGGGCCGAGCTGGCGGAGCTGATCGGCCATCTGTTCCGGCGGGAAGGCTACGCGCACGATTTCTCCGACGGCGTGCTGATAACGGTCGATCCCGATTCCACGGGCGCCGACCGGATCGTGGAGATAAGCTGGGAGGGCCGGCCGCTCCGGCCCGATCGCCGCTACCGGGTGGCGACCAACTCGTTTCTTGCCGCCTCCCTCTCCCGCCGGCTTCCGCCGGACCGGGCCGTCGAGTTCAAGGACACCGGGATTCCGGTCCGCCGGGCCCTGGAGCGCTCAATAGGCGCCCGGCCGGAGTTCTCCTACGAGTTCAAGCCCCGGGTGAGAGGATTGAACGAGGAGCCGGGCGGGGAGTCTATAATGGAGCCGATTGAAATCGCCCCCGAAAGGGGGGTATACTGAAACGGCGGGCGGCCGGAAACCGGCCCCTTTCTTATTCCGAACACCGAGATAAAACGGAGGTAACGAGATGTTTGACCAGTTTACGCCGCGCGCGCGTCAGGTGGTGATCCTGGCCCGCAAGGAGGCGGACCGCTTCAATCACGATTACATCGGGACCGAGCATCTGCTGCTGGGTCTGGTCCGCCTCGGCCAGGGGGTCGCGATGGAGGTTCTGCGCGAGATGGGGGTTGATTTTGAAAGCCTCCGGATCGAGGTTGAGAAGGCGGTGGGCAGCGGGCCGGAGACCAAGGTGGCCGGAGAGGTGCCTTTGACGATGAAGGCCCGGAGGGTGATCGAGTTGGCGATCAAGGAAGCCAAAGCTATGCGCCACAGCTATATCGGGACCGAGCACATCCTGCTGGGCCTTCTCCAGGAAGGCGAGGGGGTGGCGGCCCGGGTTCTGAAGAATATGGGGGTAAATCTCAACGACGCCCGGACCGAGATTCTCAAGAAGCTCAAGATGGAAGCCCAGCCTTCTCCTCCGGCGGCGGAGAAGAAAGGAGGAAAGACCCCCGCCCTCAAGGCGTTTGGAAGGGACCTTACCGAACTGGCGGTTCAGGGGAAGCTCGACCCGGTAATCGGGCGCGACCTGGAAATCGAGAGAGTCAGCCAGGTTCTCTGCCGGCGCACCAAGAATAATCCCGTCCTGATCGGGGAGGCGGGGGTCGGCAAGACCGCGATCGTGGAGGGGCTGGCCCAGCGGATCGTCTCCGGCGACGTTCCGGAGATCCTCCGGGACAAGAAGCTGATCACCCTGGACCTGGCCCTGATGGTCGCCGGGACCAAGTATCGGGGACAGTTCGAGGAGAGGATCAAGGCGGTGATGGAGGAGATCAAACGCTCCCGGGAGATCATACTCTTCATCGATGAGCTGCATACCATCGTGGGGGCGGGAGCGGCCGAAGGCGCGATCGACGCCTCCAACATCTTGAAGCCTTCGCTTTCCCGCGGGGAACTTCAGTGCGTCGGGGCCACCACCCTCAACGAGTACCGGAAATACATCGAAAAGGACGCGGCCCTGGAACGCCGTTTCCGGGTGGTCGAGGTTCGTCCCAATACCGTCGAGGAGACGATTGAGATCCTGAAGGGTTTGAGAAAGCGGTATGAGGTCCATCACAACGCCACCATCTCCGACAAGGCCCTGGAGGCGGCGGCGGTTATGTCGGACCGCTACCTGTCGGGCCGCCACCTTCCCGACAAGGCGATCGACCTGATCGACGAGGCGTCCTCCCGGGCCCGGATGGCGATTATGACCCGCCCGCCGGAGATCAAGGAACTGGAGCGAAAGGTGGAGAAGACGCAGAAGGAGAAAGAGGCGGCGGTCAAGGAACAGAACTTCGAACTCGCCGCCCGGCTCCGGGACGAGGAGAAGAAGGCGCAGGAAAGACTGGAGAGCGAGCTGGCCCGCTGGAAGGAGTCGGTGGGAAGCCGGATCGTGGTCGTGGACGAGGAGACCGTGGCCGAGGTGCTCTCCCGGTGGACCGGGATCCCGGTCTTCCGGATGGAGGAGAAGGAGACGGAGAAACTGTTGCGGATGGAGGAAGAGATCCATAAAAAGGTCGTCGGCCAGGAAGAGGCCATCAGCGCCATCTCCCGGGCGCTGCGGCGCTCCCGGGCCAGCCTAAAGGATCCCCGCCGGCCGATCGGATCGTTCATCTTTCTCGGTCCCACCGGCGTCGGCAAGACCCTGCTCGCCCGCGCCCTGGCCGAGTTTATGTTCGGAGACGAGGACGCCCTGATCCAGCTCGATATGTCCGAGTATATGGAGAAGTTCGCGGTCTCCCGGATGACGGGCTCGCCGCCCGGCTACGTCGGTTACGAGGAAGGCGGCCAGCTGACCGAGCAGGTCCGCCGCCGGCCCTATTCGGTGGTTCTTTTCGACGAGGTCGACAAGGCCCACCCCGACGTGATGGGCATCCTGTTGCAGATTCTCGAGGACGGGAAACTCACCGACAGCTGGGGCCGGAAGGTTGATTTCCGCAATACCGTGGTGATTATGACCTCCAACGCCGGCGCCGAGCTGCTCCGGAAGGAGACCAAGGTGGGTTTCGGGGCCGAATCCGGGGAACAGAGTCACCAGGGGATCAAGGAGAAGCTGATGGCCGAGGTGAAGAAGTCCTTCAAGCCCGAATTCCTCAACCGGATCGACGAGATCATCGTCTTTCACCAGCTGTCCCGCGAGGAACTGGAAAAGATCGTTGACCTGGAACTGGTGGATATATCCGAGAGGCTCAACGAAAAGGACCTGTGGCTGGAACTGACCGAGCCGGTTCGGAAACATATCGTCGAGCAGAGTTACGATATTCGGCTCGGCGCCCGCCCCTTGCGGCGGGCCCTGGAAAGGCTGGTGGAGGATCCCCTGGCCGAGGAGATCCTCCGGGGCGCTTTCAAGCCCGGCGACCGGATCACCGCGGTGATGAAGAACGGCAAGCTGGCCTTTACGGTCAAGAACAAGCCGGCGTCGAAGGCGGGGAAAAAAACCCCGAATAATAAACCGGGATAAAACAGTTCAACCGTTACACTGATGAAGACGGGAATCGTTATCCGGGTTACGGTATTATTCGCCGCCCTGGGACCGATTTTAGGCTTGACGTCTTTCCATCGGGCGGTGTTCGCCGGGGCGGATATCCTTGTCTCCTCCGTTCTGCCTCCCGAGATCGAGGAAGAGATTTTCGAACTCAAGCTGGGCGCCTCCCGTTATCCCCAGCGGGCTTCCCGCTATCGCCACCGGATCGCCCGGCTTTACCGGGAAGCCGGTTTTCCCCAGCGCGCGATCTTCGAGTACCGGATGGACGCGATCCTCGCTCCGGAACGGGCCTCCGTCTCCCACCGCCGGATCGCGGAGATTTACGAAGAGATGGGGGAGACGGAATTGGCCGCCCGGGAGTTCGAGCTTTCCCGGGCCGCCCGCCCGCCGACCCAGCGGGAAGAACGCCGCCGCCGGCTGCGGCAATGGGAAGAAGACGAAAGATTCGAGGACCTGCTTCAAGAATACCGGTATCTGCTTCACACCTCCCCGGATTCCGCCCGGGCCGGCTACCTGGAGCGGATCGCGGAGCTGCTCCAGAGAATGGGGCGGGAAGAGCAAGCGCTTGATTACTACCGGGAGCTGACCGAGTTTTACCAGCGCTTGGCCGAGGAAAACCCGGACCGGGAGTCCCGGTACCGGTTCCGGATCTCCCGGGTCTATCAGCGTGCCGGCCTGACGGAAGAATCCTTGCGGGAGTTGTCCGATCTGACCGAAGAGGGAGGGGAGGACGGGGTCCGGGCCGGCCTGGAGCTCGCGTCCCGCCTGAGAAGGGAAGGGGACCTGGAAGGAGCGCTGGCCGCCGCCCGCGCCGCGGCGGAAGAAGAGTCCCCAATGCGCTGGACCGCCTACGAGCGGATCGCCGAGATTCTCGACCGCCTGGGCAGGGAAGAGCAGGCGCGGGCGGCCCGCACCCGCGCGGTCGATCTCCTGGCCGCGGATGAAACGGTTTACGAGAACGAGCGCCTTCTGCGCCGGCTGGCCCGCCTGAAGGAGAGGGCGGGAAGAGAGGAAGAGGCTCGGGGCCTCTATGAGCGGCTGGCCGGACTCTATCACGACCGCCTGTCCGATCAACCCGCCTCCGCCCATCTTCTCCACCGCCGGCTGGCCGATCTCTATCTGAGGATGGAGCGCTACCGCCGGGCGGAAGAACACTATCTGGAAGTGCTCCGCCTCGAACCCCGGTCGGCCGCCGCTCACCTTTTTCTCTCCCGCCTCTACCGGGACCATCTCGGCGACGAAGAAGCGGCCGAGACCTACTACCGCCGCTACCAGGCCCTGGTGGCTCCCACCCCGGCGGCGCCCTGATCCCGGGACACTCTTCTTTCATCCGGTTTATTCACAATTTTAATTGTTCTTTTCGAAAATCTGTCGTTACGATCTTGAATCCCGGACCCCGCACTGATAGCATTCCGCGAAAAGAACAAAGGAGATACTATGCGCTGGAGCCGGACACTTATTCCCACCCTGAAAGAAGACCCGCAGGAGGCCGAGGTCGCCAGTCACCGGCTGCTTTTGAGGGCCGGTATGATCAGGAAACTGACCTCGGGGCTCTACACCTACCTTCCCCTGGGGCTGCGGGTTCTGCGCAAGGTTGAAGCAATCGTGCGCGAAGAGATGGATTCCGCCGGCGCCCGGGAGGTGAGGATGCCGATCCTCCAGCCGATGGAGCTCTGGGAGCGAAGCGGCCGCCGGGCGGTGATGGAAGAGATAATGCTGACCTCGCAATCCCGCCAGGGGCGGGAGATGGCGCTGGGGCCGACCCACGAAGAGGTGGTGACCGCCCTGGTGGCGGCTGAAGTCGGCTCCTACCGCCAGGTTCCGCTCAACCTCTACCAGATCGGCCCCAAGTTCCGCGACGAGATCCGCCCCCGCTTCGGCCTGGTCCGGTGCAAGGAATTCCTGATGAAGGACGCCTACAGCTTCGATTGCTCCGAGGCGGCGGCCGAGAAAAGCTACCGCCTGATCTTCGAGGCCTACCTGCGGATATTCTCGCGCTGCGGCCTGAAGGTGGAGACGGTGGAGGCCGACACCGGGGTGATGGGGGGTAGTCTCTCTCACGAGTTTATGGTTCCGGCCTCCTCCGGGGAGGACGGGATCGCCGCCTGTCCGTCCTGCGGCTACGCCGCCAACCTGGAAAAGGCCCAGCTTCGCCCTCCCGAGCCGGCCGCTCCCACCGCCGAAGAACTTCAAACCGTCGAAACCCCGGGAATGAAGTCGGTGGCGGAGCTGACCTCTTTTCTTTCCGCCCCCCCGGAACGCTTCATCAAAACCCTGCTTTACCGGGCCGGCGCGGCGATCGTGGCGGTCCTGATCCGGGGCGACCGCCAGGTCAATGAAAGCAAGCTCAAGCGGGCGCTGGCGGTCGAAGAGCCGGCCCTGGCCGGGGAGGAGGAGATCCGGAAGGTCACCGGCGCCCCGATGGGGTTCTCCGGGCCGGTGGGTTTGAAGGGGATAAGGCTCCTGGCCGATTACAGCGTGCTCACCATCGCCGACGGTATCACCGGGGCCAACCGGGAAGACCTCCATCTCCTCCACGTCAACCGGGAGCGCGATTTCAAGGTGGACGAATACGCCGACCTGGCGGTCGCCGCGGCGGGCGACGGTTGTTCCCGCTGCGCCGGCCGGTTGACCATCGGACGGGGGATCGAGGTCGGCCATACCTTCAAGCTCGGCGACAAGTACAGCCGGGCCCTGGGAGCGACGGTTACGGACGAAAAGGGACGCGAGATCCCGCTGATTATGGGTTGCTACGGAATCGGGATCAGCCGGATGGTCGCGGCGGTGGTGGAGCAGAACCACGATTCGGCCGGGATCGTCTGGCCGCCGTCGGTCGCCCCCTACCAGGTGGCCCTGCTCGCTCTCAACCCGGACGAAGAGGTTTCCTCCCGGGCCGACGGGATCTATCGCGGGCTGGCCGCCGCGGGCCTGGAGGTTCTCTACGACGACCGCCCCGTCAGCGCGGGGATCAAGTTCAACGACGCCGACCTGGTCGGGCTGCCGATCCGGGTGGTGGTCGGGAAAAAATCGCTCCGGGCCGGCAAAGTGGAGCTTCGGGACCGGTCCGGCGGCGAGGTGGAAAGCGTCTCTCCCGACGACCTGCTTGAGTCGCTGCGCCGGCGGCTGGAAGTCCGGCCCGGGGACAACCTGAAATAGAGGGGAAGCCGATGGGGTTCGCCGCCGACTTGTTTTCCGCCGGGAAGAAGTTCTGGATCGGGATGGTCCACCTGCCGCCGCTTCCCGGGAGCCCCGGTTACCGGGGTTCGATGAAGGAGATACTCCGGTCGGTTCGCTGCGACGGGGAAATCCTGCTCCAGGCGGGGGCGGCCGGCTTGATGATCGAGAATTTCGGGGATACCCCTTTCTTTCCGGACGCGGTTCCGCCGGAAACGGTGGCGGCCCTGGCCGTGGCCGCGGCCGAAGCGGCGAAGCTGTCTCCGCCGGCGCTGGGAATAAACGTTCTGCGCAACGACGCTCCGGCCGCGCTTGGGATCGCCGCCGCGGTCGGGGCTCGCTTCATCCGCTGCAATGTTCATACCGGCGCCGCCGTCACCGACCAGGGAATAATTTCGGGCCGGGCCGCCTGGACGGCGCGCAAGCGCTCCGAGCTGGGCCTGCGGGTCGAGATCTGGGCCGACGTGCTGGTCAAGCACGCCGCGCCCCTGGTGGAGGTCTCCCCGGAGGAGATCGCGCGGGATACCGCCCGGCGGGGGCGGGCCGACGTTCTCGTCGTCAGCGGCGCGGCCACCGGCCGGCCGCTCTCCCCGGAGCTCCTGGAACGGGTCGGAAAAGCGGTCCCCGAATGCCCGGTAGTGGCGGGAAGCGGGATCTCGGCCGGAAACCTTAAGGATTATTTCGGCCCCGCCGCCGGCTTCATCGTCGGAACTTCGCTCAAGCGGGGAGGGCGGACCACCGCCCCGGTAAGCCGGCGCCGGGCGGACGGCTTCGCCCGCGCCTGGGAAAAGCTTGCCGGCCGCGGGTGATCCGGTCTAAAAGAGGCTGAAACTCAAGATCAGCTCGGTGAAGACGATCGAGACCATCGCCATCAGCTTGAGCAGGATGTTGATGGCGGGTCCGGCGCTGTCCTTGAAGGGGTCTCCCACGGTATCGCCGATGACCGCGATCTTGTGAGCCAGGGAACCCTTCCCGCCGAGGTTTCCGTCCTCGATGAACTTCTTGGCGTTGTCCCAGGCTCCCCCGGAGTTGGCCATCATAACCGCCAGGACAAACCCCGAGACCAGGGCTCCCACCATCAGGCCGACCACGGCCTCGACGCCGGCCAGCAGCCCCATCAGGATCGGGGCCAGGACGGCCATCACGGCCGGGAGGACCATCTTCTGCTGGGCCACCTTGGTGGTGATCCGGACGCAGCGATAGTAGTCGGCCTTGGCCTCGCCTTCCAGCAGTCCCTTGATCTCCTTGAACTGGCGCCGGACTTCGGCCGAGATCGATTCGGCCGCCCGGCCGACCGCGTCGAAGATCAGGGAGCAGAAGACGAAGGGCAGGGCTCCGCCGATCAGCAGCCCCACCAGCAGCCGCGGCTGGAGCAGGTCGAAGGAGATGGTGAACTCCGGCCGGAGGATCTGGACGCGGTTATGGAAGGCGACGATCAGAACCAGGGTGGTCAGGGCCGCCGACCCGATGGCGAAACCCTTGCCGGTGGCGGCGGTGGTGTTGCCCAGCGAGTCGAGCTGGTCGGTCCGCCGGCGCACCTCCTCTTCCAGGCCCGCCATCTGGGCGATCCCGCCCGCGTTGTCGGCCACCGGCCCGTAGGCGTCCGAGGCGAGCGTGGTGCCGAGCGTGGAAAGCAGGGCGACGCTGGCGATTCCGATCCCGTACAGGCCGGCGGTGTAGTCGCTTCCGCCGCCGGAAAGGTAGAAGCTGCCGAGGATCGCCGCGCCGATCAGGATGACGGGAGCGGCGGTGGAGATCATTCCCAGCGAAAGTCCCCCGATCATCAGCGTCGCGGTGGAGACCTGGCTGCTCCGAGCGAGGTTCCGGGTGGGCCGGTAGGAAGCCGAGGTGAAGTATTCGGTGAAGATCCCCAGCAGGATCCCCGCTCCCAGGCCGACCAGGATGGTCAGCCACAGCCCCAGCCACTCGGAAGGAAAGACCTCCCGGGTGAGGAAGAAGGCGGCGATGATGATCAGGGCCGCCGTCACGTAGACTCCGCGCCTCAAGGCGAAAAGCAGGGCTTTCTGCGAATCCCGGGAGGTGCGGACGAAAAAGAACCCGATGATCGAGGCCAGGGCCCCGCATCCGCCCAGGAGCAGGGGCAGGGAGACCGCCCCCAGGTGATTGGCGAACTTGGCCGTCGCGCCCAGGGTCATAGTGGCGATGATCGACCCCAGGTAGGATTCGTAAAGGTCGGCCCCCATCCCGGCCACGTCCCCGACATTATCGCCGACCTGATCGGCGATGACGGCGGGATTGCGGGGATCGTCTTCGGGGATGCCGGCCTCGACCTTCCCCACCAGGTCGGCCCCCATATCGGCGGCCTTGGTGTAGATGCCCCCGCCGACGCGGGCGAAGAGCGCGTAGCTGGAAGCCCCCATCCCGAAACTGAGCATAACCGAGGTGATATGTTCAAGCTGGTCGGCGCCGTATATCCGCTGGAGGACGAAGAACCAGACCACGAGATAAAAAAGCGCCAGCCCCACCACCGCCAGCCCCATCACCGACCCGGCGGAGAAGGCCACCCGGAGCCCGGTGTTGAGGTGGAGGCGGGCGGCGTAGGCGGTACGAGAAGAGGAATGGGTGGCCATATACATCCCGATCCAGCCGCAGAGGGCGGAAAAAAGCCCCCCGGTCACGAAACCGAAGGGGACGAGCGAGTCCAGGAGATCGAAAACCGACATCACCGTCAGCACGACGAAGAGGGCGGCGAAGAAGATCCCCACGACCAGATATTGCTGCTTGAGATAGCTCTCCGCTCCTTCCTGAATGTAGGCGGAGATCGCCTTCATCCGGTCGGTTCCCATCGGCCGCCGGAAGATCCAGCGGGAGATCAGGTAACAAAATACCAGCGCCGCGACCGCGCTGAAGGCCGGCAATCCCAGGTAGAACATCATCTTGTCTCCATAAAAGTTTTTATTGTCTTTGGTGTTCCAAGCGCCAGTAACAATAGTAATAAGCCCTAAATTTGTCAACCGATCTTAAGGCGGGTTTCCGCTTCGCGCCCCACCGTGGAGAGCCGGGCGAACGTCCGGCCGGTTTTGATTTTTATCTTCCACCTGTGGCGCGAGCGAAAGAGCTAAACTTGCCCTTCGAGCGAAAAGGGGCTTGACTGCGCCGTTTCCCTGTCATATCTTATGTTGATGTTGGTTATTCGGCCGTCTCTTACCTGAAGAGTGGGTGGATTTGCCCACTCTTTTGCTTGGGGCCGAGAACGCCGATGGCGGCGGTCGGCGGCTTCGGAGACGGCGGAACAGATATAAACTCCGGTCGAACCGGAATGAACCGATACCGATGAACGCCGATCTGATAGCCTGGCTGGAGTATATGGAAAGAGACAAGGGGATCGATCGTCAGATCCTGCTCGAGGTGATCGAGTCCAGCCTGCTCTCCGCGGCCAAAAAAAGCCTCGGCCCCGCCCGCGAGCTCGAGGTCTCCATAAATCCCAAGACCGGGGAGATAAAGGCTTTCTCCACACTGATCGTGGCCGAAAAGGTCACCAATCCCCACGACGAGATCTCGCTCGAAGAGGCCCGCGGGATCCAGCCCGACGTGAAAGCGGGCGATGAGGTGCGCAAGGAGGTGACCCCGAAAAATTTCGGCCGGATCGCGGCCCAGGCCGCCCGGAACCAGGTGATTCAAAAGGTCCGGGAAGCGGAGAAGGACGTGGTTCTGGCCGAGTTTAAGGAAAGGGTGGGGGAGCTGGTCACCGGGGTCATCCGCCGGAAGGAGGGCGGGAACGTCTTCCTGGAACTGGGGCGGACCGAGGGTCTGCTTCCTCAGCGGGAACAGAGCCCGTTCGAGGAATACCGGCTGGGGGCGCGGCTGCGCGCGATGGTTTTGGAAGCCAGGGAGCAGGCCCGGGGGCCGCAGGTGATCCTTTCCCGGAGCCACCCCAATTTCGTTCGCCGGCTTTTCGAGTTGGAAGTGCCGGAGATCGACGAGGGCGTGGTGGAGATCAAGGGGATAGTCCGGGAGGCCGGCTACCGGACCAAGATCGCGGTCTTTTCAACCGTTGACAAGGTTGACAGCGTGGGCGCCTGCGTCGGTCTCCGCGGCAGCCGGGTCAAGAACATCGTCCGTGAACTCGGCGGCGAGAAGATCGATATCGTACCCTGGAGTCCGGATCCCGAACAGTTCATCATCAATTCCCTGGGCCCGGCCAAGCTCAAGCAGGTCATTCTTAACGAGGAGACCCGGACCGCGGAGGTGGTGGTGGATGAAGACCAGCTTTCCCTGGCCATCGGAAAGAAGGGGCAGAACGTCCGTCTTTCTTCCCGGCTGACCGACTGGAAACTGGAGATCCTCCGGGAGGGCGACGTGATGAGGGGATTGCGGGCGGCCAAGCAGTCCCTGTCCAGCCTTCCCGGGCTGGACGCCGAGATCGCCCAGAAACTGGTCGAGGCCGGGTATACCGATCTGGAGGGAATCGCCATCGCCGAGGTCTCGGATCTGGCCGAGATCGAGGGAATGGACGAGGAGACCGCCCGCGAGATCATCACCGCGGCCAAGAAGTCGAAGCAGGAAGAATGAGGGTTTACGAATTAGCCAAGCAAGCCGGACTTTCCAGCAAGGAACTGCTGGAAGTCGTCCGGGGTTTGGGAATCGAGGTCAAGAGCCACTCCTCCTCGCTTACCCCGGAACAGGCCGAGGCGGTCAAGGCCCAGCTGGGGCGGGCCGCGGAGAAAGGGGCGGCCGTGGACGAAGCGGACGTTTCGGAGAAGAAGCCGTCGGTTTCGGAAACCGCCGCCGTCGAAGACGGCGGGCCCGCCGCGGAAGCGCCTGCCCGGAAAGAAGTCACGGTCAAGTTTCCGATCACCGTCCGGCAACTGGCGGCGGTCCTGAAGGAAAAGCCCAATATCCTGATCAAGTCCCTCCTGGAAGACGGAATCTTCGCCTCTCTCAACCAGTTCCTGGATGAGCCGACCGCGATCGCCCTGGCGGCCGAACGGGGATTCGATCTCCGTCCCCAGGTGGAACGGCCCGCTCCGGATCTCCAGCCCGAGGCGCCGCCGCCCCCCCCGCCCCGGGAGAAGGCGCCCGAAGCCCGGCCCCGCTCGCCGGTGGTAACCCTTATGGGACACATCGACCACGGCAAGACCTCGATTCTCGACTCCGTCCGCCGCTCCCGGATCACCGCCAAGGAAGCCGGCGGAATCACCCAGCATATCGGCGCCTACCAGGTGTCGACCCGTCACGGTAAGGTTGTTTTCCTGGATACCCCGGGTCACGAAGCCTTCACCACTATGCGCTCCCGAGGAGCCCGGGTCACCGATTTCGTTATTCTGGTGGTGGCCGCCGACGAGGGGCTTATGCCCCAGACCCTGGAAGCCATCGACCACGCCCGGGCCGCCGGCGTTCCGGTCCTGGTGGCGATCAACAAGATGGACAAGGCGGCGGCCGCGCCCGACCGCGTGCGCCGGCAGTTGGCCGAGAAGGGGCTGGTTCCCGAGTCGCTGGGCGGGGAGACGGTCTGTTGCGAGGTTTCCGCCCAGACCAAACAGGGGCTGGAAGAGCTGCTGGAGATGATCTCGCTGCAGGCCGAACTGCTCGAACTCAAAGCGCCGGCCGAAGGGGAGGCCCGGGGAGCGGTGATCGAGGCCCGGCTGACTTCCGAGCGCGGTCCCGTCGCCACCCTGCTGGTCCAGTCCGGGCGCCTCCGCCGCGGCGATTACCTGGTCTGCGGCGAGTTTCCCGGGAAGGTGAAAGCCATGTTCGACGACCGGGGCAAAGCCGTGGCCGAGGCCGGACCTTCCACTCCGGTGGAGGTCCTGGGCATCCAGGGGGTTCCCCGGGCGGGTTCTTCCTTTTGGGCGGTGGCCACCGAGGCGGAAGCCCGTCGCGCCGCCGAGGAGAAGAAGCCCTCGCCGGCGCCGGTGGAGGCCGCCGCCGCTCCCCAGGTGAGCCTGGAGGATTTTCTGGAAAAACTATCCGAAGAGGAGAAGAAGGAGCTGCGGCTGGTGGTGAAAGCCGACGTTCAGGGGTCGCTGGAAGCGGTCAGCCAGTCGTTGGAGAGGCTGGCCGACCGGGAGGTCGGGCTGAACATAATACACTCCGGCGTGGGGGCCGTCACCGAGTCCGACGTGATGCTGGCGTCGGCTTCCCGGGCGGTGGTGATCGCCTTCAATGTTTCGGTTCCCTCCCAGGTTTCGGCCCAGGCCCGCAAGGAGGGGGTGGAGATCCGGGAATACAAGATCATCTACCAGGTGGTTGAGGATATCGATAAGGCGCTGAAAGGGATGCTGGAACCGGTCGTGGTGGAGGTCTCCACCGGCCGGGCGGTGGTCAAGGAAACCTTCAAGATCTCCCGCCGGGGCGTGATCGCCGGCTGCCTGCTCGAACAGGGAAAGATCCGGGACGGCTCCCTGGTCAAGGTCGTTCGCGAGGGAGAAACGGTTGCCCGGGACAAGATCGTCTCCCTGCGGCGTTTCAAGGACGCCGTCCGGGAAGTCTCGGCGGGTCAGGAATGCGGGATCGGCCTGGCCAATTTCCACGGATTTTCTCCCGGCGACGTGATCGAAGCCTTCGAGACCAGGGAAGGATAAATTCAGCCTTTCCAACTGCCGCGGCGCAGGGAAAAACAGGTAAAGGGACGCGCTCCCGCGCGTCTAAATTTACGGCCCCGACGGAGCGTGGTCCTCGAATTTAAAAATCCTACCATTCCGGATTGGAACCGGCCGTTTGGCAATGGTTATCGGCGTTCTTGAGTTCGACCTGGCAATTCCCGGAAACCACTCCCTCAAGGGGAAGCGGTCGGTCCTGAAAAGTTTTCTGGCCCGCACCAGGAACTCTTTCAACGTTTCCGTCGCCGAGGTCGACTTCCAGGAGCTGAGAAACCGGGCCCGGGTGGCGGTGACCGTTGTCGGCAGCGACCGCCGTCGGGTCGACAGCATCCTCTCCCGGGTGGTGGAGTTCACGCGGGCTTTCAACGGGATGACGGTCCTGGATCACTTTCAGCATCTGCTCTGATGAAGACTAGAAGACAGTTGAGGATGGAGGAGCGGGTCAAAAGGCTGCTCGGCGAGCTTCTCCGCGACGGAATCCGGGATCCCCGGGTGGGCCTGATCAGCGTGATGGGGGTCGAGCTTACCGCCGACCTCAAGCAGGCCCGGGTCTACGTGAGCGTTCTGGGCGGCCAGGCCGACGACCGGGAGGTTCTGGAGGGGCTGGACGGCGCCCGGGGTTGGCTGCAGCGCGAACTCGGCGCCGGGCTGGGCAGCCGCTACACCCCGGTGCTGAAGTTTTTCATCGATCACAGTATCGTTCAGCAGGCGCGGATAAGCGGTATCCTGGAAGATTTAAGGGAGAAGGGCGACTGGTCCCCGGATGAAGACGAAGATTAAACCACCCCCCGGCCTGGCGCCGGCCCTGCGGGAAGTGGACCGGGTGGTGATTCTTTCCCACGAACGGCCCGACGGCGATTCCATCGGGTCGCAGCTTGCCCTGGCTTCTGCCCTTAAAACGAGCCGCCGCAGAGTCGCGATCGTTAATCCCGACCCGGTCCCGGAACGGTTCCGTTTCCTTCCCGGCGCCGACCGGATTCTCACCCCCGACCGTCCCCTGCCGTTTGCCCCCGCGGCCGCCGTTATTATCGACAGTCCCCTGCTGGCCAGGCTGGGGAAAGCCCGTCCCGTCGCCGACGCGGCCGCCGTCAAGTTCAATATCGACCACCACGTCTCCAATACCCGGTACGGGGATTACAACTGGGTGGATACCGGGCTGTCCTCGGTGGGGGAGATGATTTATCATCTGTTGCCGTCACTGGGCGTGAAGTTGACCCGGCCGATCGCGCTCTGCCTTTACGTGGCGCTTTTGACCGATATGGGGAAATTCCAGTTTATGGTCACCCCGTCGTCCGGCGCCCGTGTCTTGAGGCTGGCGGCGGAACTGGTCTCCGCCGGCCTGGTCCCCTACGAGATTTACAAGCGGGTTTACAACCATTCCGCCTCGGAACTGGTTCTTCTTCGGAGGGTCTTGAGGACCCTCGGTTTCTCCGCTTCGGGGAGAATCGCCTACCTGGATGTCAGAAAAAGAACGCTTCGCGGTTTCCGGGCCGGCGACTCCGAGCTGGAGGGGTTGATCGCCTACCCGCGCGATATCCGGGGGGTTCTGGTGGCGCTGACTTTCGCCGAGCGGAGCGGCGCGGTGAAAGTCTCCTTCCGCTCCAAGGAGCCGGGCCGGATCGACGTCAACCGGATCGCCTCCGCCTTCGGCGGCGGAGGGCATCCCGCCGCCGCCGGCGCCCTGATCGCCGGCGATCTGGAGTCCGTCCGCGCCCGGATCCTGAAAGCGGTAAAAAAAGAACTGGTCGCCGCGGAAAAGTCGAAATAAGGATTGGTCCGGAATGCTAAAAACTTCCCCCCCTCCCACAGGAGACGAGGCTTTCGCCTCGCACTCCGGAATAGGGCGAAGGGAACTGTGGGTCTTCAATTAAGGCATAGCCGGTCTGAAATCCGCAATCCGGAATCTTTTTCTCTATGGACGGAATATTGCTGGTCGACAAGCCTTCCGGGATCACTTCTTTCGGGGTGGTTGACCGGCTGAAGAAAAGATTCTCTCCCTCCCGGATCGGTCACGGCGGCACGCTCGATCCCCTGGCCACCGGTCTGCTGGTGGTGTTGTTCGGGAAGGCGACCAAGGCCGCCCGCTATCTGCTGGAAGGCGACAAGGCCTATCTGGCCGGCCTTCTTCTGGGCCGGGAGACCGACACCCAGGATATCAGCGGCCGGGTGCTCCGGGAGCGTGATCCTTCCGCCGTCACCAAGCGGGACCTGGAAGAAGCGCTCGGCGCTTTCCGGGGTGAGCTCGAACAGGTTCCTCCGATGGTCTCGGCCCTGAAGCACCGGGGGCGCCGGCTCTACGAGCTGGCCCGCCGGGGCCGGGAAGTGCCCCGGCCGCCCCGCCGGGTGGTGATAAAGGAGCTGAAGTTGACCGGTTTCAACCCGCCCACGGCCGGTCTGCTCGTCCGTTGCTCGAAGGGAACCTATGTGCGCACCCTCTGCCGTGACCTGGGCGAAAGGCTCGGCTGCGGCGGCTGCCTGTCGAGCCTGCGGCGGCTGGAGTCGGGACCGTTCCGGGTGGAGGAGGCCCGGCCGCTGTCGGTACTGCTGGAGATGGACCGGCGCGGGCTGGAGAGACGGCTGCTGCAAGTTTGGAAGGATAAATTGTGAAGATTCATCGTTCTTTCCGGCCGCTTTCGAAGCCTTATTCCGGCCTGGCGGTGGGAATCGGGAATTTTGACGGAGTTCATCTCGGCCACCGGAAAATAATCCGGGAGTGCCGGATCGCGGCCGGGGAAGAGGGCACGGTGGGCGTGATCACCTTCCCCTCCCACACCCGCAGCCTGGTCGAGGGGCGGGAGGAAAAATTACTGCTCACCATCCGCGACCGCCTCGGCCTGCTGGAGAAGGCCGGGGTGGACGCGGTCTGGCTGGTCGAGTTCACCCGCCGGCTGGCCGGGATGCCGCCGGAGGATTTCGCCGCGAAAGTCCTGGGAGACGCTCTCCGGGTCCGGACGGTGACGGTCGGGCGGGGATACCGCTTCGGCCGGGCCGGCCGCGGGACCGTCGCCGTGCTGGCCGCGACCGGCCGAAGGCACGGCTTCAGGGTCCGTGAGGTGCCGGCGGTGCGCCGGGGCGGGGTTCGGGTTAGCAGTTCCGCCATTCGCCGGGCAGTGGTCGCGGGCGAAATGGATAAAGCGGCCGCCCTGCTCGGTTACCCGTATTTTTTAAGCGGAACGGTACGGGCCGGCCGGGGCCGGGGAGCCGGGCTGGGATACCCGACCGCCAACTTCCGGCCCGAGCAGTTGCGTCCCGCTCCGGGCGTTTACGCCGCCTGGATCGTCCTTGACCGCCGTCCCCGCCCGGGACTACTTTACCTCGGGGAGGCGCCGACCTTCCCCCCCACCCGGCGGCCTTATCCCGCCGAGGCCCACATCTTCGGCTGGGAAGGGAACCTGTACGGGGCCCGGATAAAAGTCTGGTTGAAAAAAAAGCTGAGGGAAGATATAAAATTTGATAATATCGCTTGCTTGCTGGAAAGGATCCGGGCGGACGAGAATGCGGCCCGGGGCCTGTTGAAGAAGGCTCCTTCCGGTAATTTACCCGCAGATTCAAGGAGAAGGAAATGAGCGGCACGATTTCGGCCAAAAAGAAACTGATCGACGAATTCGGGATTCATCCCGGAGATACCGGTTCCTCGGAAGTGCAGGTGGCGCTTCTGACCGAACAGATCCGGTCGCTGACCGAACATATGAAAACCCACCGGAAGGATTACGCCTCCCAGCGCAGCCTTCAGCTGATGGTCAGCCGCCGTCAGCGCCACCTCAATTACCTGCAAAGGACCAACCCGGAAAGCTACCGGAAAGTGATCAAGAAACTCGGCCTGAGAAAGTGAGGAGAAAGATGTACCGCGAAACTAAATGTCAAGTTGACAAGAAAAGTATCAGTATTGCGTCCGGCCATCTCGCCTGGCAGGCCGACGGAGCGGTCACCGTCTCCTGCGAGGGAACGGTGATCCTGGCGACGGCGGTGGCTTCCCGGGATCCGCGCCCGGGAATCCTGGATTTTATGCCCCTGACGGTGGACTACCGGGAGAAGACCTCGGCGGCCGGAAAGATTCCGGGGGGATTCTTCAAGCGCGAGGGGAGACCGACGGAGAAGGAGATCCTTACCGCCCGGCTGATCGACCGTCCGCTGCGGCCGCTCTTCCCCAAGGGCTGTCAGAACGAGGTGCAGATTATGACCTCGGTGCTCTCCGCCGACGGCCAGAACGACCCCGATGTCCTCTGCATCAACGGCGCTTCGGCCGCCCTGATGGTCTCCGGCATTCCCTTTGCCAGCCCGGTGGCGGCGGTGAGGGTAGGAATGATCGGCGACGAGTTCATCATCAATCCCACCCTGGAGCAGCTCGAGGAAAGCCGCCTGGAGATAGTCGTGGCCGGGACCAGGGACGCGGTTATTATGGTGGAGGGATCGGCCAAAATGATCCCGGAAGAGACGGTCCTCCAGGCGGTGATGTCCGGCCACCGGGCGCTGATTCCGTTGATCGAGGCCCAGGAGGAGCTTCGCGGCCTGGTCAACCCCGCCCCCCGGGAGCTTCACGTCCTTCAGTCCCGGGATGAAGTGCTCAAGCGGCTGGAGGAGTCCGTGGGAGAAGAACTGGGAGAGGCGCTGACCATACAGGTCAAGAAAGAGCGCAACGAGTCGGTGGGACTGGTCAAGGCCGCCGCCTGGGAGAAACTGAGTGAAGCGGAAGGAGAGCCGGAGCCGGTGGAGGAGTGGGAGTTCAAGCAGGCGTTCAAGTCGCTGCTCAAAAAGCTGATGCGGAAGATGATTCTTACCTCCGGGATCCGGGTCGACGGCCGCCGGCCGGAAGAGATCCGGCCGCTCAACATCGAGACCGGGTTTCTTCCCCGGACCCACGGCTCGGCCCTTTTCAGCCGCGGCGAAACCCAGGCGCTGGCGCTGACCACGCTGGGGACCTCCCGCGACCAACAGCGGATCGACGGCCTGGAGGAGGAAGAGAAGAGCAAGCGTTTTATGCTGCATTACAATTTCCCCCCCTTCTGCACCGGGGAGACCACTCCGATCCGGGGGCCGAAGAGAAGGGAGATCGGTCACGGAGCGCTGGCGGAGAGATCCATCCTTCCGGTTCTGCCTTCCGAGGAGGAGTTCCCCTACACGATCCGGGTCGTTTCGGATATCCTCTCCTCCAACGGTTCCTCCTCTATGGCCACCGTCTGCGGGGGAAGCCTGTCGCTGATGGACGCGGGGGTGCCGATATCGGCGGCGGTGGCCGGAATAGCGATGGGGCTGCTCAAGGAAGGCGACCGGACCGTGATTCTGACCGATATCCTGGGAACCGAAGACGCCCTGGGCGATATGGACTTCAAGATCTCCGGGACCCGGGAGGGGGTGACCGGCCTGCAGATGGATATCAAGATCGCCGGGATCACCGAGGAGATTATGGGGCAGGCGCTCTCCCAGGCCCGGGCCGCGCGGGTCAAGGTCCTCGACGCCATGGACGCGGTGCAGCCGCGCCCCCGCGATGAAATATCTCCCTACGCCCCCAAGATCGTCACCGTCCAGATCGATCCCGAAAAGATCGGGCTGGTCATCGGACCCAAGGGCAAGAACATCAAGGCGATGGAGAAGACCGGCGTCAACATCGAGATCGAGGATGACGGCTGGATCACGATCTCGGCCACGGACATCCACCTGGCCGAGCAGGCCAAGGACACCATCCTGGGGATGGTCGGCGAGATTGAAGTCGGAAACGTTTACCAGGGCAAGGTGGTGAGCATCAAGGACTTCGGCGCTTTCGTCGAAATTCTTCCCGGCAAGGACGGCCTTCTTCACATCTCCGAGCTCGCCGATTACCGGGTCGGCAAGGTTGAGGATATCCTCAAGGAGAACGACGAGGTCAGGGTAAAGGTGATCGCGGTCGATAAGATGGGCCGGGTCAAGCTCAGCCGCCGCCAGGCTCTGGAAGAGAGCAAGGACGACTGATTACTCCCCGCGGCGCGCTCAAATCGTCTTCCGGTGAAGATTGGATAGCCGTCTCTGGCTCACAACCGCTCCCCGGATCCGGTTTGCGAATGCTCCGGGCCAGCGGAACCGGGTATGGGAACTGGTGAAAGAAACTTCGCGTCCGCTCTGGGCCTGGTCCTGATCGCCCTGGCGGTATTTATCGCGGTCAGCCTGGTTTCATATCATCCCGCCGACGCCGGCCATTACGCCGGGCCGCCGGGATTTGTCTCCAACTACGGCGGGAAACTCGGCGCCCAGGTTTCTCTTTACCTGTTTCTTGCGACCGGCGTGGCGGCGTTCGCTCTTCCCCTGCTCTTGCTGGGGGAGGGGATCGCCCGGCTTCTTTCCCGCCGCCCGGCCTCCCCGGTGCCGCGCTTCGTCGGTCACCTGGCGGTTCTTTTAAGCCTTTCCTCGCTGGCCGCCCTGGTCCGTCCCGTCACACCCGAGGCGCTCGGCTGGCAGCTGGAGAGGGTCGGAGCGGGCGGAGTGTGGGGGGAGTGGACTTCAACCTACCTGCTCAAGTACCTGGGGACGATCGGATCCCGGTTGGTCCTGGTCACGACGGCGGCGGTGGCGTTCGGTTATCTCACCGCGATGAAACCTTACTATTTCCTGGTTGCGGCGGCCCTGGGAGCGGGCCGGTTTTTCGCCTCCCTGCTGCCCCGGGGAAGACGGATCGTGGTCACCCCTCCCTCCCGCTCCCGGCCGGCGAAAGCTCCCGCCAAGAAGGAGGCCGTAGCGCCGACGCCGGCCGCCGCCGCCCGTCAGGCGGAGAAGGCTCGGGCCAAACTGCAGCGGGAGACGCTGCGCCGGGAGGCCCGCGAGCGGGAGAAGCTGCGAAAGGCCGAGGAGAAGCGACGCCGGCGGGAAGAGCGCGAGGAGGAGATCCGCCGGCGTTCGCGGGCCGAAAAAGAGGAGCAGCGCCGCCGGGCCGAGGCCGCCGCCACCGTCCGGGAGAAGCAGAAAGCGGACCTCCCCGCCGCCGCGGCCCGGGCCCCCTCCCGTCCGTCCGGCCCCGCCGCGCCGGGCAAGACCGCCCGCTACATCCCGCCTCCGGTGGAACTGCTGACCCCGCCCCCGCCGCCCGCCCCGCGGGAGATGAAGGGCGACGTCGAGCAAAACTCCCGGCTCCTGGAGAGCACCCTGGCCGATTTCGGGATTACCGCGGCCGTCGTCGGTTCCGAGCGGGGTCCGGCCGTGACCCGCTACGAGTTGCAGCCCGCCCCCGGGGTCAAGGTTCAGAAGATCAAGACCCTGGCCAACGATATCGCCCTGGCTATGAAGGCGGTTTCCGTCCGTATCCTGGCGCCGATTCCGGGCAAGGCGGCCGTCGGCATCGAGATCCCGAATTCGTCGACTTCACTGGTCTACCTGCGGGAGATGGTGGAGTCCCGGGAGTTCAGCTCCGGAAAGAAGCGGATTCCGCTGACGGTGGGAAAAGATATTTCCGGCCGGTGCATTGTGGCCGACATCGCCGAGATGCCCCACCTGCTGATCGCGGGCGCGACCGGGTCGGGCAAGACGGTCTGCGTCAACTCCCTGATTATGTCCGTTCTCTACAGTTCCACCCCCTCCGATCTGAAGCTGATCCTGGTCGATCCCAAGAAGGTGGAGATGACCAGTTTCCATTCCCTGCCGCATCTGCTCTGTCCGGTCATCACCGATCCCGCCAAGTCCGCCCAGGTCCTGGCGTGGCTGGTGGGGGAGATGGAGGGCCGCTACGACCTGTTCGCCGAGGCCGGCGTGAGGAACATCGCCTCCTATAACCGCCGCCGTCCGTCCTCGTCGCCGCCGGAAGAAGGGCTGCCGGAAACCATTCCCTACATACTGCTGATCATCGATGAGCTGGCCGACCTTATGCTTACCGCCCCTGTGGAGATCGAGAACGCGATCGCCCGGCTGGCTCATCTTTCCCGGGCGGTCGGTATTCATATGGTGCTGGCGACCCAGAGGCCCTCGGTGGACGTGATTACCGGCGTGATCAAGGCCAACTTCCCGGCCCGGATATCCTTCAAGGTGGCCTCCAAGATCGACTCCCGGATCGTGCTCGACGCGCCCGGCGCCGACAAGCTTCTGGGCAGCGGCGATCTTCTTTTCCTCCCCCCGGCCTCCGACCGGTTGATCAGGGCCCAGGGGACGATGTGCTCCGACGAAGAGATCGCGAAGGTTGTCGATTATGTCAACTCCCAGGCCGCCCCCCAGTATGATCCCGAGATCCTGGCGCGTCCGTCGGCCGCGGGAGCCGTCGGCGACGAAGGGGAAGCCGACCCCGTCCTGGAAAACGCCATCAAGGTGATCAAGCAGACCGAGCAGGCCTCGGTCTCGATCCTGCAGAGGAAGCTTAAGATCGGCTATTCCCGCGCCGCCCGGGTGATGGATCAGCTCGAAGAAAGGGGAATCGTGGGTCCCCACCAGGGGGCCAAACCGCGGGAAATATTGATTGAAACCTACGGCGGCCAGAGCGAGGAAGGAGGGGGAGAGGATTGACGGAATCGTCTCCCCGGATGAAGTATGGAAAAAGCCGGAAAGATATTCAAGGCCGCCCGGAAAAGAAAGCAGGTCTCCCTGGCCGAGGCGGCCGCCGTCACCAAGATCAAGGCCGATCATCTCCGGGCGCTGGAGGAGGGCGATGTCGGCGCTCTCCCTTCCCCCGCCTACGCCCGCGGTTTCATCAAGATCTACAGCCATTACCTGGGGGTTGATCCCGACCCGGCGTTGAAAGAGTACCAGGAGTATTTCCGCGCTTCCCAGCCGGAGCTGGTACTGATCGAGAATAAAAAGCTCGCCGCCGTCCCCCTGCTGCCCCCGGTGAACTGGGGCAAGACGCTCCGGTTTTTGGCTCTGGCGGCCCTGGCGGCGGGAGTGGTCCTGGTTTCCCTCCGGCTGATCCGTTCGGCCTCGCGGCGCTACCGGGCGGAGGAATTCGGTCTTTACGAAGAGGCCTCTCCTCCGGGGAGCGCGGTCAGGCTCGACCCCTCGGAAGTCTTTTTACCCTCCCAACCGGAAGGCGACGCCGAGCGATGACCAAGATCGCGACCGTCAGCCTGGGTTGCCCCAAGAACCTGGTCGATTCCGAGCAGATGCTCGGCCTGCTCAAGGAAAACGGGTTCGAGGCCTCCGCTTCTCTCGCCGAAGCGGAGGTCATCCTCGTCAATACCTGCGCTTTTATCGAAGACGCCCGCCGGGAGTCACTCACGGAGATCGGGCGGCTGGCGGCTTTCAAGAAGACCAATTGCCGCCTTCTGGCGGTGGCCGGCTGCCTGGTTCAATACTACGGCGGGCGGGCGCGCGGGGAGATCCCGGGAGCCGACATCCTTCTCGGGGTGGGGGAGGGCTCCGCGCTTCCGCGGTTGCTGGCCGCCGCCGCGAAGAAAGCCCCGTCAGCCGACGGGGGCTCCTACCTCCGCTGGGAACCCGCGCCCCGACATCGCTTCTCCGACGATCCGCCGCGTCTGCGTTGCGCGCCGCCTCATTACGCCTACCTTAAGATCGCCGACGGCTGCGATAACCGCTGCGGTTACTGCCTGATCCCGGCCATTCGCGGCCCTTATCAGAGCCGCCCGGCGAAGCACATTATCGCCGAGGCCGTCCGCCTGGCCGCCGAGGGGGTGAAGGAGATTATCCTGGTGGCTCAGGATACCGGTTACTACGGCTGGGAAAAGGGCCGGGGACCGCGGCTGACCGGGCTGCTCGAGGGTCTGGAGGAGATCGACGGGATCAGGTGGATCAGGTTGCTTTACGCCCACCCGGCCAACCTCGACCGGAGCGTGATGAAGACGATGGCTTCTTCAAAAAAAATCTGTCCCTACCTCGATCTTCCGATCCAGCATATCAACGACCGGATCCTGAAACGGATGGGCCGCCCGGTCTCCCGCCACCGGATCGAAGCGCTGCTCGACCAGCTCCGGGAGCTGGTTCCCGGGATCAGCCTGCGCACCACGTTGATGGTGGGGTTTCCGGGGGAGGGGGAGGGAGAGTTCGAGGAACTGGAGGAGTTCGTGCGCTGGCAGCGTTTCGATCATCTCGGGGTCTTCGTTTACTCCCGGGAGAAGGGGACCTCCGCCGCCCGGCTGAAGGGGCGACCCGATGCCGCCACCTCCGCCCGCCGCCGCGACCGGCTGCTCCGGCTGCAAAAGTCCATCTCCCGCTCGCGGCTCCGCCGCTGGCGGGACCGGAGGATCGAAGTTATGATCGATGGTCCGTTCCCGGAGAAGAATTCGGAGTTGCTGGTCGGGCGGGCGGTCTTCCAGGCTCCCGAAGTCGACGGCCTGGTTGTGGTGGAAGGAGGCGGCTGCCGTCCCGGAGAGCTGGTCGGGGTCAGGGTCAAGGAGACCTCCGCCTATGATCTCTACGGGGAGGCGGCGCCGTGAACCTGCCGACCAAACTAACCATCCTCCGGCTCGCTCTCACGCCGGTTTTCGTGGGGTTGCTGACGATCGGGGAGTCCTGGTCCGACCTGACCGCCCTGGCCGTTTTCCTGGCGGGGATGGCCACCGACACCCTGGACGGCTGGTTGGCCCGCTCCTTCAACCAGGTCACCCGGATGGGCAAACTGCTCGATCCTCTGGCCGACAAGATCCTCGTCACCTCGGCCTTCATCTCCTTCGTCGCCCGCCCGGAGCTAACTTTTCACGCCTGGATGGCGGTGGTGATCGTCGCCCGCGAGTTCGCCATCACCGGCTTGAGGCTGGTGGCGGCCGGACAGGGGGTGATCCTTTCCGCCGGCAAATGGGGCAAGCACAAGACACTCTCCCAGGTAATCGCGGTCAGCGCGGCCCTGCTCTTTCTCGGACTTCACGAATGCTGCGTGGTCGTGAGCGGGCTGGAAATCGTGGTGACGGGATTGTTCTGGCTCTGCGTGGCCTTCACCGCCGCTTCCGGACTGTATTACTTCTTTCACCACTGGAAGCTTTTGCGATCGGCATGAAAAAGACGGTCCGGATGGCAGACCTGATCTGGCGGGAGACCTCCCGACTGCTGGCGTCGTTTTTCTATCTCGGCTATCTCCCGGTCGCGCCGGGGACGATGGGCGCGGTAGGGGGGATGCTGCTCTACCTGGCGATCAGCATTTTGAACCCTTCCTTTCTCGTCTCCCTGACGGGAGGCTACCTGGCCTTTATGGGGGTGTTTTTCATCGTCGGGGTCACGACCGCCTCCCGGGGGGAAAAGATCTGGGGGGAACCGGATTCGCCGACTATCGTCATCGACGAGGCCTTCAGCTACTTCATAACGATGTTTATGCTTCCGGTATCCCCGATCGCCCTGATCGCCGGGTTGGTCCTCAACCGGGTTTTCGATATCGTCAAGCCCCCGCCGGCGGATTTCGCGGAGAAGTTCCCCGGAGGTTGGGGAGTGATGATGGACGATGTGGTCGCCGGCTGTTACAGCCATATCTGTCTGAGAGTGCTTTTGTGGTTGCTCCGGTTCTGAAAAGCGGTTAAGCTTGAAAGGAACCGGTCCGGCGGGTCGAACGCGGAATCGGAATCGAAAAGCAAGATGAACAGAACTTGGAACGGAGTGATCCTGTTGCTGGCGGTGGCGGCGGTTCTTTGCGCCTTCCCCGTCCGGGGAGCGGACCGTCCATCGCATCCCCCTTCCGCTTCCGCCCGCGCGCGCGGATCCGCGGAGCCTTACGAATACTTTGAGACCGCCCGCCGGAAGGAGGCGGACGAAGAATGGCGCGCCGCCGCCCGTTACTATCGGCGCCTGGTCAACGATTACCCCGACTCCGAACTCGCCCCCGACGCCCAGTTCCGGCTGGGTTACTGCCTGGAACAATCGGGCCGGCTTTACGACGCTTTCCAAGCCTACCGGGAACTGCTGCGCCGCTATCCCGGCAAGGGGAACCTGGGCGAGATCCTGGAACGGAAACTGGTGATCGGACGCGCCTACCTGGAAGGCCGGAGGCGCCCCTTCCTTTTTCTGCGGCTGCGCAGCGGCCTGCCCGTCGCCGCCGAGATATTTCAGAGTATTCTGGAGACGGCCGTATTCAGCGATGTCTCTCCCGAGGCCCAGTACGGTCTGGGAATGGTCCGTTTTCGTCAGGGCCGCTACGAAGAAGCCGAGATCGAGTTCGAGAAGGTGCTGTCCCGCTATTCCCTTAGTGAATTGGTCCCCGACGCCCTCTTCAAGCTCGGCCTCTGCGCTTACGAAAGGGCCCTGAGAGCGGACTACGACCAGTTTTTCGTCGAGCGGGCGGCGCGCTGGTTTGAAACCTTTCTTCGCCGCCATCCGGATCACCCTCGCCGGGAGGAGGCGGGGACAAAACTGGCCGACCTTCTCGGCCGCCGGGCGGAGAGCCTCTACCGCATCGGGAGGTTCTACCAGCGCCGCGGCCGCCCGGAGGGGGCGCGGATCTACTACCAGGAGGTCGTCCGCGATTATCCGGAGACGAGTCGGGCCGTCGACGCCCGGAAGAGGCTCGCGGAGATGGAGCGGACCGGAAAATGAAACCGCCGACCCGCCAGCGCGGATCGGCCCGGGAGGCGGCCGGCTTCGCCCTCATCGTTTTTCTGGCGGCGGCCTGCGCGCCCTATCGACTGGGGACCACTCTCCCCGCTTACCTGAGGTCGGTTCACGTGCCCACCTTCACCAATTCCACCCCCGAACCGGGGATCGAAGTCGAAGTCACCAACGAGGTGGTCAGCCGTTTTCGGATCGACGGCAACCTCGCGGCGGTGTCGCGGGAGGCCGCCGATACTCTTCTCGAAGGCGAGATCACGGGTTGGGACCGGGAGGTGCTCATCTACGCCGGCGAAGAGCGGGACGAGGTCGAGGAATATCGCCTGGTGGTGACCGCGGCGATCACCTTTCGCGACCTTAACCGGGACCGGGAACTCTTCACCCGCCGCCTGGTCCGGGGTCAGGCCAACTTCGTGATCGACGTGAATATGGCGGAGGCGGAGCGGGCCGCGCGGCCGGAAGCCTTCCGGGACCTGGCCCGGAGGATAGTCGATGAAGTCACCTCCTACTGGTGAGCGATGGAGATCAAGCCCCTGTATTTTCTGGCGGTCCAGGATGATTACCGGGCCGAGCGTTTTATCGCCGGCCTGGCCCGCGAGATCTTCCCTCCCGGCCGGGCGGATATAAACCGGGAGCGGATTTTCGCCGCCGCCGCGCCGGTCGCCGAGATCATCGCCTCACTCCGGACCCCTTCCCTTTTCGGCCTTGGATCCGCCGGCCCCGGCAAGCTGGTGATTGTCGAAGAGGCCGAGAAGATCGCCCCGCCGGAATGGAAGGCCCTGGCCCCCGCGCTTTCCGCCCCCCTGAAAGAACTCTGCCTGGTCTTCGTCTTCCGTCCCGAGCGCATCTCCGGCTGGAAACCCCCGCTGCAAACCGGCGCGGCGGTCAAAATTATCCGCCTGCTCAAAGAGGAACAACTGAAGGAATGGATCGTCGACGAAGCGCGAAGTTTGGGTTTGACCCTTCGCCGGAAGGCCGCCGATGAACTGGTCTCGATCGCCGGAACCGACCTGGGACGGATCCGCGGCGAGCTGGAGAAACTCTCGCTTTATCTGGGGCGGGGGGAGGAGGCGGGGCCGGAGGAGATACGAAAGCTGGCGGGCGGAGGCGGGGAAGGGGACATCTTCGCGCTGCTCAACAAGATCTTCGCCGGCGACGCCGCCGCGGCGCTGCCGATGCTGCGGGCCCGGCTGCGGGCGGGCGAGGCGCCGTTGAGGCTGCTCCATCACATCAACCGGAAAACGGTCGAGATCTGGCTGGGCCGGGAGGCCTGGGAGAGAGAACGTTCCGACTCGGCCGCCTGCCGGGCGGCGGGGGTGAGATATTACCGCGGTGAGTTTTTGCGGCTGGTAAGAAATATCCCTTCCCGCCGCTTCCCCTTCATCATCCACCGGATCCGGGAAGCCGACCTGGCCCTGAAGGGGGGGGAGAAGAACGCGGAGCTGGCCCTGCAGCGGCTGGTCTGCGAGCTTTCGGCTCCGGGTTAGCCGGGGCTATTCATCGGCCGGTCGGGGGGGTGATTCGGCCCCGGCCGCTGTTTCCAGGCGGTTGATTTTCCGGGCGAGGCGGGATTTGCGGCGCGCGACGGAATTTTTCTTGACCGTCCCCCGTCCGGCGGCGGAGTCGAGCAGGGAGAATACCCTGCGGAGGCTCTCCCGGGCGGCTTCCCGGTCCCCGCTTTCGATCGTCCGGAGAAGACGACGGGTCTCGGTCCGGATCTCGGCCCGCTGCGCCCGGTTCCGCCGGCGGCGCTTTACGTTCTGGCGAAGTCTTTTTTCGGCAGATTTAAGTTGCGGCATAACTGTCTCCTTGGGTTTAGAACCGGGCATATCATAGGAACGCCCGCCCCCCCGGTCAAGGCAAAAACGGGAAGATCGGTTTATGGACGAGCGGACAAACCTATTCGGCAACCGGGAGGCCGACAACCGGGGCATCGCCCGCTCGGCCGGGATGATCGGGGGGATGACCCTGCTCAGCCGGTTTACCGGACTGGCGCGGGACATCGCTACCGCGGGCTTCTTCGGCACCGGGCTGGCGATGTCGGCTTTCGTGGTCGCCTATACCATTCCCAACCTTTTTCGCAAGCTTCTCGGCGAGGGAGCGCTGACCGCCGCCTTCGTTCCGGTCTTCACCGGCTGGCTGAAAAACCGGGGGCGGGAGGAGAGCTGGCGCCTGGCCGGGATCGCGATCACCCTGCTGGGGCTGCTCCTGGGCGCCCTGGTCGCGCTGGGCTGGCTGGTGATCGGCGCCTGGTCGGCTCTCTTTCCGCTGGACGAGAAATTCGAGCTGGTAGCCCGACTGTTGCCGGTGATGCTTCCGCTGCTCTTCTTTGTCTGCCTGGCGGCCCTGGCGATGGGGATCCTGCACAGCTTCCGGCGGTTCGCGGTTCCGGCGTTCGCCCCGATCGCGATGAACCTGGTCTGGATCGGGGCGCTGTTTTTTCTCTCGCCGCTTTTCGGCCCCGATCCCCGGGACCGGATCTTCGGGCTGGCCTGGGGAGTGCTGATCGGGGGGATGGTGCAGCTGGCCATTCACCTGCCCCCCCTGCTGCGGGAGGGTTTTCGCCCGTTCTTCAAGGTGGATTTCCGCCATCCCGCGATCCGCCGGATCGCCGCTCTTACCGCCCCCGGGATACTGGGCCTGGCGATCGTGCAGCTCAACGTCGTGGTGGACAAGTTCCTGGCCCTGCTGATCAGCGCCCAGGCGCCCGCGTCGCTCTTTTTCGCCAACCGGCTGGTTCAGTTTCCGCTCGGCCTCTTCGGTATCGCCCTGGCCACGGCCTCCCTTCCCGTTCTTTCCGCTCAGGCCGCGGAGAAGAAAATGGAAGATTTCAAGGGCACGCTCTCCTACGTTCTCCGGGCGGCTTTTATGATCACCCTGCCCGCGGCCGCCGGCCTGATTATCCTGCGCCGCCCGATCGTCCGGCTGCTCTTTCAAAGGGGGGAATTCGGCGCCGCCTCCACCGAGGCGACCGCCTGGGTCGTGATCTTCTACTCGCTGGGGCTGATCGCTTTCGCCGGCGCCAAGATCGTGGCCCAGGCCTTCTATTCGCTCGAGGATACCCGGACCCCGGTCAAGGTCGGGGTGGGGGCGATGCTCTTGAACCTGACCCTGAATCTGTTGGTGGTCTTCAACCCCTGGCTGCGGGAAAACCTCGCCGAGGGCGGTCTCGCCCTCTCCACCAGCCTGGCCGCTTTCTTTAACTTCCTGGCACTGGCCTTCATCCTGCGGGGCCGCCTGGGAAGGCTGCGGGGGAGGGAGGTGCTGGCGGGGCTGGCTCGGGCCGCGGTTCTGTCGGCGGCGATGGCGGCGGCGGCGGGATGGACTCTGGGCCGGGTCGGCCGCTTTGGGCTCCCGGCCGGCTTTCTCTTCAACCTGGCGGCGGTCGCCGCGCCGATCGCGGCGGGCGCGGCGGTCTTTATCCTGGGCGGGCTGGCCGGGCGGGTACGGGAGTTCAGGGAACTCCGCGCCGCCTTCGGCCGCGCGGAGCCTTCCCGCTGAGCGAAGAAAGACCGGACGCTTCGGGCCCGGTATCCCGCGGGCCGTCTCCCCTTGCCGCCGGAAACCCCGCCGATCGGGACAGCAAATGTTCCGCCGGATAAGGTTGACAGAAGGCGGCGGCCGATTAATAATCTACCCTCGTAATTTTAATCAGTGGAAAGGAGTGAATGACGGTGAACAAGAAAAATTACGTGCAGTATGAGAAGAACATCCCGATGCAGGTGATCGCCGACACCCGGGACTGGTGTATCGAGCAGGGGGTCGATACCGTGGCGGGTCTCAACCGGCGGATCGCCGACGGAACCTTCCCCGAACTGGTCCAGGCCTCCGACGCCCGCTACGAGGATTTCATCGGCCGGGCCGCGTCGGCCATCATCAACCACGAAAAGCCCGTTCGCCTGGTCATAATCGCCGGCCCCTCAAGCTCCGGCAAGACCACCACCACCACCAAGATCTCGGAACGGCTCCAGGAGAAGGATCTGAGCCTGGTTCCGATGAACCTCGACAACTACTTCTTCGACCTGGAGATGCATCCCAAGGACGAGTACGGGGACTATGACTTCGAAACCCCCCACGCGCTTGACCTGCCGCTGATCAACCGTCACCTGGCCGACCTGCTCGAAGGGAAAACCATCGCGATGCCGATCTACAACTTCAAGACCGGCGTTCGCGAGAAGGAGACGGTTCCCCTCAAGATCGAGAAAAATCAGATCATACTGATCGACAGCCTCCACGGCCTCTTCGAGCCGATGACCGAAAGCGTCCCCCACGCCCTGAAGTTCCGGGTCTATATCGAGACTCTCAGCCAGTTGAAGGACAGCGACGGGGAGTGGACCCGCTGGACCGACATCCGCCTGCTCCGGCGGATGATCCGCGACAGCTGGCACCGCAGCTACTCGCCGGTGCGCACGATCGGGCACTGGCATTACGTCCGGAAAAGCGAGATGAAGCATATCGTGCCGTTTATCACCGAGACCGACTTCGTCATCAACGGCGCGCTCGCCTATGAACTTCCCATCCACAAAAAGTATCTCTTCGACCACCTGAAGGCGGCCCGGGAGGAATTCGCCCCCGATCCCGGCAAGCGGGACGCGTACCTGCGCGCGGATCGGGTCTACAAACTGCTCGATACCATCACCACCGTCGAGGACGACTCCTGCGTGCCGCCGACCTCCCTGCTCCGGGAGTTCATCGGGGGCAGTTCTTACAAATACTGATCACTCCTGGGATGCCAGGCGAAAGCCTGGTCGATGCCCCCCTCCACCTGGATTGCCAAGCGAAAGCTTGGCCGACTCTATCTCTCTATTCTTATATGGAGTGCCGAGCGAAAGCTCGGCCCGGCCCCGCGCCCCCGCCGCCGGATCTACTGCTCCGCGAATCCAAAAAATTTTTCCGAAAGGGAAATTTTTTTTTGGCATACCATATATATTTATGGTATCTTCTTCCTGGAAGCGTCGGGAGGAAGGAATGAAGGAACTGACCGAAAAACAGCGGAGAATCTTCGAGTTTGTCCTGGCCGAGGTCCGGGAGAAGGGGATTCCTCCCACGCTGGACGAGATCCGTCGCCGTTTCCGCCTCCGGGCGATCGGCACCGTCCAGGATCATCTTCGGGCGCTGGTCGCGAAAGGATGGCTTCTCCGGGGAAGGGGGGCCAGGTCCCTACGGGTGTCGGCCGACGCCTTCCGCCGGCCGGAATACGCCGCCCCGCCGCCGGAACGTATCGCCCCGGTCCCGGTCCTGGGCGACGTTGCCGCCGGCCGGCCGCTGCTGGCGGTGGAGAACGTGGAGGAGACGTGGCTGATCGACCGGGCGCTGGTCAAGGGCGGCGACAACTTCTTCCTCAAGGTCAGGGGCGACAGTATGATCGGCGCCCAGATCCGCGACGGCGATTACGTCCTGGTCCGTCCCCAGCCCGCCGCGGACCCCGGCGAAATCGTGGTGGTCAGAATCGGGGATGAAGTGACCGTCAAGCGGTTGGGCCGGCGGCGGGGCGGCATCGAGCTTGTCTCGGCCAATCCCTCCTGTCCCCCGATTCCGGTCTCTCGCGGTTCGGACGAATTCGAGCTGATCGGAAAGGTGGTCGGGGTCTTAAGAAGGTTTTGAGAAGATTTTCCGGCAACCGGGATTATCGAAGACAATGACTCCGCCCGACCGCCCCGCGCCGTTTTCGCCCGTTCGCCGCCGCTGGGTGGCCTACCTGGATGCCGGGTCCGCTTCCGCCCGGCACCGCCGCCGGATTTTCTCCGTCGTCGAGGAATACACCCCGGAGGTCGAATGGCTGGGAGGAGGAAGATTCTATCTCGATTTTTCATCCACCGTCCGCCTTTCCGGCCATCCCCTCGATTCGCTCGTCCGCCTGGGGCGCCGTCTCCTCCGGGGGGGATTTGCCTGCTCCGCCGGCCTTTCGCTCAACAAGTTTCTCTCCCGCTCGGCCGCGGTCCGGGCGGGGGAGGGCGGGGCCTTCTGGATTCCCGCCGGGCGCGAGGGGGACTTTTTGGAGGAGATGCCGATGGGATTGTGGCCGGGCCTGCGGGAGGAGGAGGTTCGATTCTGGCGGAGCCTGGGGGTCGAGCGGGCGGCCGACCTGGCCCGGGTCGATCTTTTTTGGGTCCGCCGCGCCGCCGGGGTCCGGGGCGTGGTGATGAGCGGGCGGGCCCGCGGTTTCGACCCCCGACCGGTGATCCGCCGCCCGCCCGGGGAGGCGGGCATCCGCGAACCCTTCGGCCTCTTCCCCCCGGCTTTCAAGGATGAGAAGCTCCAAAGACTGGCGCGGCTGGCGGGTTCTCTTCGAGAGCGTTACGGCCGCCGGGTCTTTCCGTTCCCGGCCGCTCTATGAGCTTCGTCCACCTTCACTGCCACAGCTATTATTCCCTGCTCGCGGCGTCGCCGTCGCCGGAGCGGCTGGCCCGCCGGGCCGCCGCGCTGGGGATGAAGGCGCTCGCCCTGACCGATACCGACGCCGTTTACGGTTCGGTGGAGTTTTACCGCGCCTGTCTGGACGCCGGCGTCAAGCCCATCCTGGGCGCGGAGATAACCGAGGGCTCCCGCCGGGCCGTCTTTCTCGCCCGCGACCGGGCGGGCTGGAGCCGGATCTGCCGCCTGGTCAGCCGCCGCCGGCTGGACGATGGATTCTCCCTTTCCCGGGAGCTGAATGAGATCGGCGAACACGTGGTCGCCTTCACCGCTTTTCCCGGCCTTCTCCCCGGCGACTCCGCCCCGCCTTCCAACCTTTATCTCGAGATCACCCCGGCGCTGACCTCGTCCCGGAGAGATGAGATCCTGGCCGCGGCCGCCCGGCGGCGAATCCCCCTTCTGGCCGCCGCCGACGTCCGCTTCCTCGACCCGGCGGAACGGGGATTCCTCCGCCTGCTCCGGGACGGCAACGATTTTTCGCCGTTCGCGCGCCTGCTCTCCGCCGCGGAGATGGAGGCGGCGTTGGGAGAGTGGCCCGCGGCCCTGACCGCGCCCGCGCGGGTGGCGGAGGAGTGCGAGCCGTCGCTCGAGCTCGGCGTCAATCGGCTCCCCCGGGTTCCGCTCTCACCGGGGGAGACGCCGGAAGACCGCCTGCGGGCGCGGTGCCGCCGGGGTCTCGGTCGCCGCTTCCCCTCCGCCCCCCGCCCGGTTCTCTCCCGGCTTTCCCGGGAGTTGAAGACGATCTTCTCCCTTGGTCTGGCCGATTACTTCCTCCTGGTGGACGAGATCGTCGCTTTCGCCCGGAGCCGCTCGATTCCCCTCCTGGGCCGGGGCTCGGCGGCCAACAGCCTGGTCTGCTATCTCCTGGGAATGACCGACGTCGACCCTCTCAAACACCGCCTGTATTTCGAGCGGTTCCTCAATCCCGCCCGCGCCGATCTTCCGGACATCGACCTCGACTTCCCCACCGACCGCCGCGACGAGGTGATCGACTTCGTCTATCGCCGCTTCGGTTCCGGCCGGGTGGCGATGCTCTCGACGATGACCCGCTTCCGCGCCCGCTCGGCCCTGCGGCACCTGACCCGGCGGCGGGGCTGGAAGGAAGAGGCGATCGGCGAGCTGACCCGGCAACTGCCCTACTTCGCTTCCCTGCGCGACCCCTCCCGGATCGAACGGGAGGTCCCCGAGTGCCGCCACCTCCCCTGGCGCGACGGCGCTTTCCGGAATCTGTTGCGGGCCGCGGCCCGCCTGGAGGGATTCCCCGGCCATCTCTCCGTCCATCCCGGCGGGATGGTGATCGCCCCGGCTCCCCTGACCGATTATCTCGCCCTGGAGCGGGCGCCCAAGGGGATCGTGGTCACCCAGCCCGATATGTACTCGGCCAAGGAACTGGGACTGCTCAAGATCGACATTCTGGGCCAGCGGGCGCTGGCGGTGGCGGCCGAATCGGCCGCCGAGCTCGCCCGGCGGGGAATAAGGATCGACTGGGACCGGATCGACGTTTTCGGCGACCGCGCCGCCGGCGACCTGATCGCTTCCGGCCGGACCCTGGGTTGTTTCTACATCGAGTCGCCGGTGATGCGGAGGCTGCTGCGCCGTCTGCGCTGTCGCGATTTTTCCACCCTGGTGGCGGCCAGCTCCGTCATCCGCCCCGGCGTCTCCAACGGCGGGCTGACCGAGAGATACATCGCCCGCGTCCTGGGCCGGGAAGAGACCGGCTCCTTCCATCCCCGGGTGGACCGGGTGCTCGAAGAGACCCGCGGCGTGATGATCTACCAGGAGCAGGTGATGCGGGTCTTGAACGCCGCCGCCGGCTTCAGCCTGGCCGAGGCCGACCATTTCCGCCGCTGTATGACCAAAAAACCGGGCTGGGAGGGGCTGGAGAGATACCGTTCCCGCTTTTTTGCCGGCGCCGCCGCCCGCGGACTCGGCCCGTCCCCGGCCCGGGAGCTCTGGCGGCAGCTCGAGGGTTTCGCCGGCTACGCCTTCTGCAAGGCGCACAGCGCTTCCTACGCGGTGCTCTCGTTCCGGATGGCCTATCTCAAGGCCCACCATCCCGCCGTCTTCCTGGCCGCGCAGATATCCAACGGGGGCGGCTTCTACCCCGGCGGGGAATACGTCCGGGAAGCCGCGAGAATGGGGATCGGGGTTCTCGCCCCCGACGTCAACCGGAGCGGCCGGCGCTACCTGGAGGAGGAGGGGGGGATCCGGATCGGCTTGATGGGGATAAAGGGGCTGCGGCGGGAGACGGCGGACCGGATACTGGACCGGCGGGAGCTTCGTCCGTTCGACTGCTGGGAGGATTTTCTCGCCCGGGTTTCCCCCCGCCGCGACGAACTCTCCGCCCTTCTCGAGTCCGGCGCGCTGGACTCGCTCGGCGAGAGCCGTCCGGCCTTGCGGTGGAAGCTGGCCGCCGGTCTCGGCGCGGGGGAGGTTCCGCTCTATCCCGGTTACGGTTCCCGGGAAATAATTCCGCCCTTTCGCCCGCCCGCGCCCCCGCCCCCGACCGAGGCGCCCGCCGCCGACGGAACTCTCCCGGTCCCTTCCCGGCGGCACGCCTCCTTCGCCGGAAAGACGATCCTCTGCCGCGGCCGCCTGGTCACCGCCCGCCTGGTTCGCTCGCGCGGGAACGGGAAGTTGATGAAGTTTATCACTCTCGACGACGGAGACGGTCTCTTCGAAGCGGTGCTCTTTCCCCGGGCCTACCGCCGCTTCGGCCACCTTCTGCGCGGCCCGGGTCCGTTCCGGTTGCGCGGCCGGGTGAAGGTGGAAGACGGCGTTCCGATCCTGGACTGCCGTTTTCTGTCCCTCGATGTCATTAAACCCGCCAGTCCGGCCTTGAGCGGGCCGTCATCTTCGATTACGATATAGTGCCGTGAAAGGTCGCCCGCCGGGGCGGTTTGTCGTCGCCTTAAAAAATCCGCTCTCTCTCAACTTTATAATGAAGATACTTATTGCTTGCCTGTTCGCGTTTGTGCCGGTAATCACCGCGGCGGGATGCCGTTCCGGGCCGCCCCGGCAACCCCTCCTGGTCGGCGTGGATGCCAACTACTCCCTGGAGATGGAGCGCGCCGGCGCGAAGTGGAAGTGGGACGGCAGGGAAACCGATCTCTTTCAAGGAATGGCGGCGATGGGAGTAAGGGGATTCCGGGTCCGCCTGTGGACCACCGACGACGGCCCGTATGGGAGGCGATACGCCGCCGAAGTAATTAAAAGGGCCGCCGCGGCCGGGCTGGAACCTTATCCGGTAATCTTCTTAAGCGATGATTGGGCGGATATGTTGAAGCAGCCGCTTCCGGCGGCGTGGAAGGATCTGTCTTTTGAAGAGCGGACGGCCGCGGTCAAGGACTACTCGCGGGAGATCGTCGCCTATCTGCGGAACGAAGGCTTGCGGGGACATATCTACGCGATCGGCAACGAGATCGATTTCGGTATCTGTGGCGAGTATCCCGGTGATGAGGCGGACAAAAACCCGGCGGCCCTGCGGGAGCGTTATTGGCCGCGCTCGGCGGAGCTGATAAAAGCGAGCCAGGCCGGAGTCCTGAAGTCTGATCCCGAGGCGCGTTTTATGCTGCATATCGCCCATTGGTGGGACGCGGATTTCTGCGAGGCCTTCTTTCATTTTATGATCGGCCGCGGGGTCCGGGTGGATTACGCCGGCCTTTCCTATTTCCCCTCTTCCGGCATCGGGGGATCTCTGGAAACGGATCAATTCGGGGATGTGGTTTCCCGGCTTGCCGGAGCGATCGGCCGCCCGGTGGTGGTGGCGGAGACCGCTTACCCCAGCACGGCGGATTTTGCGGGCCAGTTTGCCGGCTGGAAACACGAGGCGCCGGGCTATTCGCTGACGCCGGAAGGCCAGCGCCGGTGGCTGGCCGATTTTCTTTCGTTCTGCGCTTCCCATCCCGCGATCCAGGCCGTCTATTACTGGAGCCCGGAATGGTACGGCGAAGGAATGTGGAAGGCCTTCGCTCTCTTTGATCCGGAAGGCGAGGCCAAGCCGTCGTGGGAAGCCATCGCGGGTTTCTCCTTATGAAGCGGCAGGCTTTTTCCAGGACGACCGCCTCCTTTTTCCTGAATCTCCTCTTTCCCCGCCGCTGCGCCGCCTGCGACGCGTCCCTGCGATTCGACAACGACGATTATCTTTGCCGGGACTGTTTGAAAAAGATCCACTGGCTGAGCGGTCCGCTTTGCTCGGTCTGCGGGCGTCCGCTTTTCGGCAAAGTGGTCGAGCCGGTGACCTGTTCCGCCTGTCTCGAGAACCCGCCGCATTTCGACCGGGCGCGTTCGGTTTTTTTTCTGGAAAGGGCGGGCCGGGAATTTATACTGAAGTATAAGTACGGGTCGAACCTCCATCTCTGCCGTCCGGCCGCCCGCTGGATGGCGGAACGGGGCGGGCGGTTTTATTCGTGGGACGATTACGACGGCTGGCTGGCGGTTCCCCTCCATCCCCGGAAGAGCCGGGAGAGAGGCTTCAACCAGAGTCTTCTTCTCGCCCGCCGTTTCAGCCGCCTGGTCTCGCTGGCGGCGGCCGGGGGAGGGCTGTCCAGGAGCAGGTTCACGCGCACCCAGACCCGGCTGACGCTCGCCCGGAGGCGAGAGAACGTCCGCGGGGCGTTCCGGGTCGGGAGACCGAAAAAGGTCTGGCGCCGCCGCCTGCTCCTGATCGACGATGTCTATACCTCCGGGTCCACGGTAAACGAGTGCGCCCGAACGCTGAAATCGGCGGGCGCGGCGGCGGTGGAAGTTCTGACGCTGGCCCGGGTAAGACTGTGAGAGCCGACGGATGACGAAAACCGAAAGCCGGCCGGTCCGGCTTCAGAAGTATCTGGCCGAGTCGGGCGTGGCCTCGCGCCGGGCGGCGGAGGTTATGATCCGGGAAGGGCGGATCGCGGTCAACGAGCGGAAGACGACGGAGCCGGGATCCAAAGTCGTCCCGGGAAAGGACCGGGTGAAGGTCGATGGCGAGGAGGTTGCCCCGGCGGAGAAGGTTTACCTGCTCCTGAACAAGCCGCGGGGTTGTCTGACTTCGCTTTCCGATCGTTTTCAGCGGCCGCTGGTTCGAGATTTTCTTCCCCCGCGGTTGGGGAGGATATTTCCGGTGGGCCGGCTTGATTTCGATACTGAAGGGCTGTTGTTGCTGACCAACGACGGCGAGTTCTGCCAGCGAATGATCCATCCCCGCCATCAGGTCTGGAAAACCTATCGGGCCGATCTGCGCGATCCGCTGACGCCGGAACAGGCCGAAAATTTGAAACGGGGAGTGAAGCTTGACGCCGAAATAACCTCCCTGCCCGCCCGGGTGAGGGTGGTATCGCCGGACCGCCGCCGAGTCGAGATCTCGATCCGGGAAGGGAGAAAACGCCAGGTGAAGAGAATGGCCTTGGCGGCGGGAAACCGCGTGACCGCCCTCAAAAGGGTGAGCCTGGGCCCTTTGCGGTTGCGGGGGCTGGAGCCCGGGCAATGGAGGAAGCTGTCTTTCAAAGAAGTCGCGATGCTGCTTGAGTCGGGAAAAATGGATTCCCGGACGCCGGAGAAAGGAACGGGGGGGAAAGTTGAATAGCCGGAAGGGACGATTGCCGGTTCTGGCGCTGCTTGCCGCCGTCATCGCCGCCGCTCTAAATCCGGCCGGGCGGGCCGGAAGGAACGGTATTGTCGCCGGGGTCGGCGAGGAGATCGAACTGGATCCCATCGGCCGGCGGCGCTACTTTTTCCGGGTGGTGGAAGTGGACGAGGAACGGGGAGAGGTTAAGCTGGACTTGGCGGAAAGATGGTATCCCGGCTGGCCCCACTACTTGCCCAAAGAAGATAAGTTCAAGTATTTCAACCTGGGCCTGCTGGGGGCGACGGCTCTCTATGGCCTGTTGTTCTGGGATTACGGGACTTCTTCTTTCCGTTTCGGGAGCGAAGGCTGGTTCGGAGCCGATACCGATTATGGCGGGACGGACAAGGTCGGTCACGCCTGGACCACCTACCTCCTCTGCAATGTCTTCAACGCTATCTACCGGCACTGGGGGTACGAACCGGAAGAGGCGGCGCTCCGGGGTACGCTCAGCGGATTGGGTATGGTGACCGTGGTGGAGGTCGGAGACGGCTTCAGCCGGGCCCACGGTTTTTCCTGGGAGGATCAGTTGGCGAATTTTGTCGGGGCCGGGATGGCTTATCTCCGGCTCCGGGTCCCGGAGGTGGCCCGGGTGGCCGACTTCCGGATGGAATGGATTCCTTCTCCTTCCCTGAGGTATGGAAGAAGAAGCGACTGGGTCACCGATTATTCGGGTTACAAGTTTCTGCTGGCTTTCAAGCCGGAAGGGATATTCGATACCGGCCATCCGGCAATGCGCCTGCTCGAATTTCACCTCGGCTATTACACCCGGGGATTTCTCAGCCCCGACCATCATTATTTCGATGAAAAGCGCCGGGTGGTTTACGCGGGAGTGGGAATAAACGTCACCTCGCTGCTGGAGATGACCGTCGGCACCGACGCGGGGCGGGTATTCGACTACATCCAGGTCCCCTACACTTACCTCCCGGTGAGGAAGAGCTGGACCACTCCCCAAACGCGTCGCCGGTAGGCGGGGAAGCGGAATCCGGCGAATCTTTTAACCGCGGAACCGGATTACAGGAGAAAGAAAATGGACCCCGGAAAATTTACGATCAAGGCCCAGGAAGCGATTCAGGCCGCTTCCGCCTTGGCGACCGAATACGGCCACCAGGAGATAACCCCGGAACACCTCCTGCTGGCGCTGGTCGGCCGGGAGGAGGGGACCGCGGTCTCGATCCTGGGCCGCCACGCCGCCGCCCCCGAGGCGGTAAAGCGCAGCGTCGGCGAAGAGCTTGAGAAGCTTCCCCGGGTATCCGGGGCGGCGGGGACCGTCTATCTCTCCCCCGCCTTCAACCGTCTGCTCAACCTCGCCCGCGACGAGGCCGCCGCTCTCAAGGACGACTACATCAGCGTCGAGCATCTGGTGATGGCCCTGGCCGAGAGTGACGCGCCGGCCGGGAAGATCCTGAAGCAATACGGCTTGAGCCGGGACTCGATTCTCAAGTCGCTGGTCGAGATCCGGGGAACCCAGCGGGTGACCGACCAGGACCCGGAGGAAAAATACGAGTCCCTGGCCCGCTTCACCAGAGATTTGACCGATCTGGCCTGTCGGGGGAAGCTCGATCCCGTCATCGGCCGCGACGACGAGATCCGCCGGGTGATTCAGGTCCTCTCCCGGCGGACCAAGAACAACCCGGTCCTGATCGGCGAGCCGGGGGTGGGCAAGACCGCGATCGCCGAGGGGTTGGCCCAGCGGGTCGTCTCCGGCGACGTGCCCGACTCGCTCAAGAACAAGCGGCTGCTGGCCCTCGACGTCGGCGCCCTGGTCGCCGGCTCGAAATACCGCGGCGAATTCGAGGACCGGCTCAAGGCGGTACTGCGGGAGATCGAGAAGGCCGCCGGTTCGATCGTACTCTTCATCGACGAGCTGCACACCATTGTCGGGGCCGGGGCGGCCGAAGGTTCGGTTGACGCTTCCAATATGCTCAAGCCGGCCCTCGCCCGGGGAGAACTGCATTGCGTGGGCTCGACCACGCTGGACGAATACCGCAAGCACGTGGAGAAGGATGCCGCCCTGGAGAGAAGGTTCCAGCCGGTCTTCGTGGGTGAGCCCTCGGTGGAGGATACCATCGCCATCCTGCGGGGGATCAAGGAGCGCTACGAGGCCCATCACGGCGTCCGGATCACCGACTCGGCCCTGTTGGCGGCGGCGACCCTCTCTCACCGCTACATCTCCGACCGCTTCCTTCCCGACAAGGCGATCGATCTGGTCGACGAGGCCGCCTCGCGGCTCAAGATCGAGATCGACTCGATGCCGCTCGAGGTGGACGAGGTGGAGCGCAAGATCGTCCAGCTCGAGATCGAGCGGCAGGCGCTCAAGAAGGAGAAGGATAAGGCCGCCCGGGAAAGGCTCAAAGGTATCGAAAAGTCGCTGGAGGATCTCAAATCCCGCGGCGGGATCCTCAAGAAACAATGGCTGGCGGAGAAGGCGGCGATCGACCGGATCCGCGGAATGATGGAGAAACTGGAGGCGATCAAGGTCGAGGAAGGAAAAGCCGAGCGGGAAGGCGACCTGGCGCGGGCGGCCCAGCTTCGCTACGGGGAGAAGGTAGAGATCTCGAAGAAGCTCGAGGAGGCCAACCGGGAGCTGGCCGAACTGCAGAAGGACGGCGCTATGCTCAAGGAGGAGGTGACCGCCGACGACGTGGCCGAGGTGGTCTCCCGCTGGACCGGGATCCCGGTCAGCCGGATGCTCGAGGGCGAGACCGAGAAGCTGATGCGGATGGAGGAGCGGCTGCGGGAGCGGGTCCTCGGCCAGGATCACGCGCTGGAGGCGGTGGCCGCCGCTATGCGCCGGGCCCGGGTGGGGATGAGCGATCCCAACCGTCCCTTCGGCTCCTTTATCTTTTTAGGTCCCACCGGGGTCGGCAAGACCGAGCTGGCCAAGGCCCTGGCCGAGTTCCTCTTCGACGACGAGCGGGCGATGGTCCGGCTGGATATGTCGGAATACCAGGAGAAGCACACCGTCTCCCGGCTGGTCGGGGCCCCGCCCGGCTACGTGGGATACGAGGAGGGCGGACAGCTGACCGAGGCGGTCCGCCGCCGCCCCTATTCGGTGGTGCTGCTCGACGAGATCGAAAAGGCCCATCACGACGTCTTCAACATCCTGCTCCAGATCCTCGACGACGGCCGCCTGACCGACGGCCAGGGCCGGGTGGTCAACTTCAAGAACACCGTGATCATTATGACCTCGAACGTCGGATCGGATGTCATCCAGGAGTTCTCCGGCAAGGAGCACGACCGGATGCGGGAGGCGGTGATGGCGGTGATGCGCAAGCTCTTCCGTCCCGAGTTCCTCAACCGGGTCGACGAGATCATCGTCTTCAACAGTCTCGACCCCTCCCAGATCAAGCGGATCGTGGACATCCAGCTCAAGTTCCTGGGCCGTCACCTGGAGGAGAAGAAGCTCGCGCTCGATCTCACCGAGCGCGCCAAGGAGCATCTGGCCCGGATCGGCTACGACCCGGTCTACGGCGCCCGGCCGCTGAAAAGGGCCTTGCAGAAGGAGCTGGAGAACCCCCTGGCGATGGAGATCCTGGCCGGGAGAATCGGGGAGGGCGACGCGGTCGAGGCCGACTACGATCCCCAGGAAGAGAAGATGGTTTTCAGAAAGGGAAAAGCCGCAAGTTGATAGAGTTGGAAGAGTTGATAAGTTGATAAGGAAAGGCTCTCCCTTTATCCGTTCCCGTTCCCGTCCTCCTCCACGTACTCTTACACCTACTCTTACACTTACTCTTACACCTACTCTTACACCTACTCGTTTACGAAACCGTTGTCGGGATTACCGCCATCGGCCTTCCTCGCGCAGACGGTTATTCCGTCGCGCAGGCTCGGAGGGAATAAGGGGCCCAGGAGCCGGAAGAGGCGCGAGGACCGGGTCTTCCGCAGGAAGTAGTTCGCCGCGGCCGTCGAAGAGACGGAAAGGCCGGCCGCCCGCACCAGGTCCGCCAGCTCGCGCGTCGTGTATTCGCGGAAATGTCCGGCGCTTTGCCGCCGGTCCCGGATCATCTCGAACGGATTCCGTCCGACCAGCATCCGCAACCGCTTGGGCAGGGAGCAGGCGTTGGGGGTCTGCACGATGAGGAAACCGCGCGGTTTGAGCATCCCGGACAAAAGCTCGAAGACCGGGCCCGGGGCGACGGGAAGATGTTCGATGACCTCGGCCATCACGATGATATCGTAAGGGGCCGGCCGCGGCCGGTCCGCCGCGTCGCCGGCTTCGGTGAGATCGTATTCGATATGCCGGTCGCTCTCCCGGCACCGGAAACGCCGGTCCTGAAACCCCAGGCTGTCGACGGTCCCGGCGAGGTTGTCGTCGCGCATCAGCTGGGTCGGGAAACTCGGCCCGACATCCAGGATCCGGCCGCCCGCGAGTCGGGGGTCGGAACGGCAAGCGTCGAGACAGGCCCGCAGGGTGTCGAGCAGGAAAGCGTAACGCCGCGCGTGGAAGCGCAGGTAAGACCGGGCTTCGTCGTCAAGTTCCCAATCGCTGAAATGGGAGATGATGCTCTGGTAATCGGCGACCATTAGAATCCTCAAGTTACCGCCCGGGCCGTTACGGTTTCTTTCTCCGCTAAGAAAATTTTATCCAATCGCCCCCTTATCGGTCAAAGGGATATGGCCCGTTGAAAGCCTCGATTTCGTTGTTATTATCGTATAATATGACGAAGTAAACGCCGGATCGAATCGAGGACGGAGATGACCGAAGGGCAATCGACAAAAACCGATCGGGAGTTTCTTTCAGGACCCTCTTATCTCTCCCTTTTCGAGTCCGGCCGCTTCAAGGGCTTGCTCGGCCGGTTGGAGGAGTTGATGGCGGACTGTTCCCTCTGCCCGCGCAACTGTGGCGTAAACCGGATCAAGGGCGAGACGGGCTACTGCCGGACCGCCGCGGCCCCGGTGATCTCGTCGCACGGGCCGCATTTCGGGGAGGAGCGGGTCCTGGTCGGCCGCCGCGGCTCGGGGACGATCTTTTTCACCCACTGCAACCTCCGCTGTATCTTCTGCCAGAACTACGACATCTCCCAGCTGGGGCGGGGGAGGGAGACCGGTTTTTCCGAGCTGGCCGAGATTATGCTCTCGCTCCAGGAGACCGGCTGCCACAACATCAATTTCGTCAGCCCCACCCACCAGGTTTACCAGGTCCTGCGCGCCCTGGAGCTGGCCGTTCCCCGTGGTCTGCGGCTGCCCCTGGTTTACAACAGCGGCGGCTACGACTCGGCCCCCGTCCTGCGTCTCCTCGATGGGCTCTTCGATATCTATATGCCCGACTTCAAATACTCCGACCCCGCGACCGCCGCCAGGCTGAGCGACGCCCCCGACTACCCCGAGCGGGCGAGGGAGGCGGTCTCCGAGATGTTCCGCCAGGTCGGCGATTTGGTCATCGGTCCCGACGGCGTGGCCCGGCGGGGCTTGCTGGTCCGCCACCTGGTCCTGCCGGAGGACCTGGCCGGCACCGAAGGGGTGGTGGAGTTTCTCGAGAAGCTTTCGCCGAATACCTATCTCAACCTCATGGACCAGTATCGCCCGGAGTTCCGGGCGGGGGAAGAACCACGGCTCGACCGGCCGCTTACCGCCGGGGAGTTCTCCCGCGCCCGGGCGATTGCCCGGAGCCGGCTGCCCCGGGGGGAATGAGGGAACACCGAAAGTCAAGATACCGGGGAGGACTCGTGAAGACAAAAAGCCTGGCTGTCGTGGCGGTCAAGATCACCGGGATCGTTTTTCTGGTCATCGGGCTGTTCCGCCTGCCTTACTCGGTCATAGTCGTGCTTCAATATCAGCTCTACCGCGGGCCGGATGAGGGCTCGGCGTTTGTCGCTTTGTTCACCGTGATCGCCTACGGAGTTATATTCGGCGCGGGCCTCTTCTTCTTGTTCGCCGGGGAGAAGGTGGGGGCGTTCATCAGCCGGGACGAGTCGGAAGCCTCTCTTGCCGTTCGGGAAAAAGAACTGCTGCGCGTCGCCATCGCCATTATCGGGGCTTGCGTTCTGGCGATCGCTCTTCCCCGACTCGCCGGGAATTTGACCGAGGCTTTGATTGCGCGGCGGCTCGGTCTTCCTCCCATCGCTCGGGAAACGAGGTTGAGATACCTGCCCGGGCTGATCGCTTCCGCGGTTCAGACCGTCATCGGCGCGTGGCTGTTCTTCGGAAGCCGCGGGGTCGCGGGAATTCACGACCGCCTGCGTCGCGCGGGGATGAAGAAGGAAAAAAAGGCGGCGCGGGAGAAGGCGTCTTTTTCGGAAGATTCGAAAACGTAGCCGCGTCGCGCCGGATGACCTGAAGAGATGGCGGCCGCGTTTAAAAAAGGACGAAAAGCCGAGTTGGTGCGGGAATGCATCCGCCGACGCCGGAGGAGGAGGATTCTCTACCAGGTTTTTCTGGTGCTGGCTTTGACCGCCGGCGGCCTTTACCTGACGATCAGGTATGTCGAGGATACGATGCTCCCGGCCTGGATGGAGACCCCGGCCCGGGAGAGGGCTTTCGATCCTTCCGCCGCCTGGGAGGAGGTTCGGGAGCTGATCGATGAAGCGCGGGCCAACGAATTCCGGGGGCGCCGGGAGCTGGCGGAGAAAAACTACATCCGCGCGCTGGCCCTGATCCGCGAACTGAAACGCCGGGCTCCCGCTTTTAACCGGGAGGAAGTGCTGCGGGCGGAGCAATTGAGCCGGGACAAAGTCCGGGCCTTGAAGTAGCTCTCTTCAGGGGAGGCACGCGCGGCAGGGGCTGAGACCTTCCTGCAGGGCCCGGGAGCGGTGGGCGATCCGGAACAGGTTTCTCGGCGCGATTCTCCGCGCGTGCTCGCACCAGGGATAGTGAAAGATACTGCGGTGGCGGCTGGAGACGTAATAGACCTCCCGCCCCAGGTGCTCCTCCAGCCGTCGGGCCAGCTGGTGGTCGGTGTCGACCGAGTAGGGGTCGACGGAGTTGGCCGCCTTCAACAACTCGATGCCGATCTCGTGCCGACCCTCTTCGCAGAGAATCCCGCCTAAAAGAGCGAGCGCCTCGGGCTCGTCGCCTTTTACCCGCAGGCAGTCTTTCAGCTCGCCCGCCGCCGGGCCGCTCCATCCCCGTCGCGCGAAGAGACGGCCCAGGGCCAGCGGGTAGCGGTAATCGTAGGGCTGGATGTTTTTCGCCCGGCGATAGGCGATTATCGCGGGAATGTGGTTGCCGGCCTCCTCGTGGATCCTGCCGGCCAGGTAGTGAGCGTAGTCGTTTTCCGGCCAGCGCCTGGTCGCTTCGTTCAGCAGCCGGAGCGCCGCTTTGGGATTTCCCTCTTCCCGGGCTTGCTCCGCCCGGCTCAGGCTGAGCAGGGCCACGCGCTGGGACGGGGGGGCTGAAGTTTCGGGCTGCCGGAGCAGGGGACTCAAGCGGCGCAGCCGCTCCACCGGAGAGGAGTTGTCGGCATCCCGGCGGATGAAGGTTTCCCGGTCCAGCCAAACGGTGTCCAGAAAGGCGGGGACGTAGGCCGGGATGCCGAGGTCCTCGTTTACCCGGCGGGCCAGGTTTACCGCCGGCCCGGCTTCGCCGTGGACCACGATCACCCCCTTGAGGTCCCGGTAACCGCCGACACACTCCAGGAGCATATTAAGATCGGCGTGGGACGAGAACTGCCCGAAATATTTCACCCGGGCCCTCACCGGTATCACCCTCCCCCCGATCACCACTTCAGGCAGTTCCATCGCGGCCCTTCCCACCGATTCCGGGCTCTGCCAGCCCACGATGAAAAAGTTGGCGGCGGGGTCGGAAAGGTATTCTTCGGCCAGCTCGAGAGCGGCGACGAAATCCATCATTCCCGAAGAGGTTATGATGACGGCCGGGCGGCCGACCTCGCCGTGTTCACGCTCGTAGGCCCGGAGGGAGCCGTAGAAAATCCCGGGGTTTTCAAACGGATTGCGTCGGCTTTCTCTCCTCGCGAAAGCGGGGTTGAAGTATTCGCGGCCCGCTTGCCGGAGGTAACGGTTGTAAACCCGGTTCAGCCGGTCCACGGTCGGGGAGGTTACGATCACCGGGCAGTTCCCCGGTATCTTCTCGTCGTAGATCAGGTCGGAGATGACGGAGACGATCTTCTGCGATTTGCTCAGGACGAAGGCCGGGATGATCACCCTTTCCCGCCGCCGGATCGCCGCCAGCAGTTCGTCTTCGAATTCCTTGAAGTAGGGCTTCTCAAAACTCCTCTCGGTGTCGCCGTAGGTGGACTCGATCACCAGGTAATCGGCCTCCCGGAGCCGGGCGGGGGGATGGTAAAGGGGGGAGATCTTGTTTCCGTAATCGCCGGTGAAGACGATTCGCAGCGGGTCGTCGCCGTCACCCAGGATCAACTCCACCTGGGCGCTCCCCAGGATATGGCCGGCGTCGTGAAAACGGAAAGCGATCCCCTCTTCAAGCCGGAAGAGGCTGTCGTAGTCCACCGTCTCTATCCAGTCGTCGATCTCGGCGCTCAGCCGCGCCTCCAGGGCGCGGGTGATATCCCGGCACCCCCGGCACCAGCCGTAGTTCAGGTTGCTCTCCCAGACGGCGGCGTTAAAGGTTTCCAGGGAGTCGCGGGGAGAGACCTCGGCGGCCGCTTCGCAGTCCCGGCTGTGGACGACCTTCCCGGCCAGATCCACCAGCCGGGGGCCGGCGCCGATGCCGATCCCGACCTGGAACATAATCTCGGCGATATCCCTGGTGGGCGGGGTGGCGTAAACCTTTCCTTCGTAGCCCAGCCGGTAGAGGAGGGGGACCCGCCCGGCGTGGTCTCCGTGGGCGTGGGTGATGATGACGTGGTCGATCTCGGCCGGATCGAACTCGAACCTCCGGTCCAGCGGTTCCAGGGCGGTTTCATAGAAGAGGCCGGCTTCGACCAGGATCTTTCTTCCCCGGTATTCCACCAGGAAGCAGCTCCCGCCCACCAACCGCGCCGCGCCGTGAAAGGTTATCCCGGCGGCCCGGCCGGATTTCAGGGCCGCTTCCGCGTCGGCGCGATACGGGATGGTGTTGTATTGTTTCGCCGGGGCTTCGGGGGTACGCTCTCCGGCCGGCTTTTTGTCCCCGGGGGCCTCTCCGACCCTTCCCGAGGCCGCGATTATCCCGGCGGCCGCGGCCGGAGGGATGAGCCACTTGAGGAGTCTGAAAATTCGCCGTTTCACAAAAGAGAGGGCCGTTCGAAGAACGGCCGCGGCGGATGGAGTTTAAGCGGACGGATTTGACGGCGGTGGAAGGGAATTGATTCCACAATCGGATGCCTTTCCTTATAATCGGCTTTCAGGATAAACGACTTTTGCCGATCTTAACATAATGAAAGGACAAAGATGAAGGAGATAGACCGACTGCTCAAAGTAATCGACCGTCTGCGGGCTCCCGGCGGTTGCCCGTGGGACCGGGCGCAGACCATCGAGACCCTGCGGCCCGGTCTCCTGGACGAGGCTTACGAGGTGCTCTCGGCGATCAACTCGCTGGACGCGGAAAACCTGCGCGAAGAACTCGGCGATCTGCTCTTCGGAGTACTGATGCTCTGCCGTCAGGCCGAAGCCGAGTCCTCCATCACCCTGGCGGAGATCGCGCGCGGGATTGAGGAAAAAATTGTCCGCCGTCATCCCCACGTCTTCTCCGACCGGAAGGTCGACGGAGTGGCCGAGGTCCTGGAAAACTGGGAGGAGATCAAGCGGGGGGAGAAGAACCGGTCCCGGGCGAAGACCCTGTTCGAAGACCGGCTCCGCCACCTGCCGGCCCTGCGCCGGGCCCAGAAGATCCAGTCCCGCGCCCGCAAGGTCGGCTTCGACTGGAGCGAAGTTTCCGGGGTCTGCGACAAGATCTCCGAGGAACTGGCGGAGGTCAAAGAAGCGATGGCGGAGGGCAATAGGCGGGAGGTGGAGAAGGAGCTGGGTGATCTGCTCTTCTCGGTGGTCAACCTGGTCCGGTTTTACGAGCTTGAAGCCGAGAGCTGCCTGCACCGGATGATTGAGAGATGGATCGACCGTTTCCAGAAGATGGAGAGCCTGGTCAAAAGCCGGGGCAAGACCCTGGAAGCGAGCGGGTTTGAGGAACTGGACCGGGCCTGGGAGGAGATCGCGGAAAGGGAGAAGAAAGAGGCGAGGGAAGAGGAGAAATCCTCCTGACATAAGGATTGACAATTCTGCCGATCCCGGTATAATGCGTTCATTAATCGAATTGTTCGTGAATCCGGTCTTTTTGGGGGAAACTCCATGGAAGAAGCAAGACAAGTTAAACCGGCTGTTCGCAGGACGTCCTCCGCTCATCGCCTGGACAAGAAGCTTCACGTCGCCGCGCGAAGGGGAAAAAAGGACGAAATCAAATACCTGCTTAAAATGGGGGCGGATATCAACGCCAAGGACCGCATCGACCGTTTCGGGAAGACCCCTCTTCACAGCGCCGCCCGCCGGCCGGGGGGAGATATGGTGGCTTTCCTGATCGAACTGGGGGCGGATGTGACGGCCCGGGATCGCTTTGGGTGGACGCCTCTTCACGCCGCCGCCGGGGCCGGGGACAAAGACAACGTGTTGGCTCTGCTTGACGCCGACTCCGAGGTCAACGCCCGGGACGTCTCGGATCGCACGCCGATCTTCGGGGCGGTGATGACCGGAAGCTACGAAGTCACCGAGGCGCTGATATCCCGGGGGGCGGAGACGGCCGTGGTTGACAACACCGGCCGCCCCCCGCTGCATTATGCCGCCGAAAAGGGGTATGTCGACGTGATCGATCTGATCATCCGGAACGGCGCCGACGTCAACACGGCGGCCAGGGATGGAAAGACCGCGCTGGTTCTGGCCCTGGAGGGGGGACACGAAGACGCGGCCGCGCGCCTCAAGGCGGCGGGGGCCTCCTCTCCGTAGCATCGCCGGGATTTTCCATCGGAGGAGAATGCGCCTCCGGCTCAACCCCCGCCTTCCCTCCCGCCGGTCTGTCCCCGGGCGGACGCAATACCCTCAAGCGCCGGGTGGAAGTCAAATCCCGGCCGTCGCCTTCTCGAGGCCGAAGCAATCTCCGCCGGTTTCGGGACCGTTCGCGCGATTCGCTGACAAACATCGTTCCAGGTAAAGCCTTGCAGCGCTGGAGAAGTCAACCGGGAGAAGAAGGCTGAACGGGCAGGAAAAAAGTTTAAAAGATCGGGGTTCGGTGTCCGTCTATCCGTTCGTCTTCGGTCTCTATCCCGTGCTGGCGATGTACGCGGACAATATCGACCAGCTCACCCTGGAGACCCTGGTCCCGCCCTCGCTTCTGGCCCTGGGGCTGGCCGGGGCCGCGCTTGCAGCGCTGCGATGGCCGTGCGGGAGCTTTCGCCGGGCCGCGATCCCGGCGGCGCTCTTCATCGTTTTGTTCTTCACTTACGGCCATATCCGGCAGCTCTTCACGGCCCACCGGGCGACCCATCTCCTGCTGATTCACGGGTTGCTGATGGGGCTGACCTTCGCGGCCGTCGCGACTGCCGCGCTCCTGGTCCGCGAAAGGACGCGGGCCGGGTCCCGGGAAGGGACGCGCGCCCGTTACCGGGCCGCGACGAAGATCCTGAACACGGTTTCGATCGCGCTTTTGGCGATGCCCGCGGCGCGGATCCTGGCCTACGAACTCCGGGCCCCCCGCCGGGGGGACGTTGTCTTCGAATCGGCCGCCGCTCCGGCGCCCGGGGACGACGGCGGAGTTATGCCGAACATACTGTTTCTGGTTCCGGACCGCTACCCGAGCCGGTCCACGCTGCTTGAAATCTACGATTTCGATAACAGCGGTTTCCTGGACGGACTTCGGGACCGGGGCTTCTACGTCGCCGAGGAGAGCCTGTGCAACTACGGCCGGACCGACCTCTCGCTGGCCGCGACCCTGAATATGAGCTACCTCGACGACCTGCTCGACCGGCCCGACGAGCGTTACCTGCGCCGGGCGCTTTACTGGGCGATTCAGGACAGCGAGGTCGTCTCGTTCCTCAAAGCGAGGGGGTACCGGTATCTCCACTTCGGCACCTGGTGGCACGGAACCAGCCGGGGCCGGCGGGCGGACGAGAACTACAACCTCTTTCTGATCTCCGGTTTCGGGACGATGCTTTACGGCACGACGCTCTTCTCTCCGATCGGGTCCGTGCTCGGGTTTACCTCCGACCGCGAGCAGTGGGAGAGGGAAACCTACAAGTTCGACCGGCTCGAAACCCTGGACACTGTTCCGGGGCCGGTCTTCGCTTTCGCCCATTTTCTCCTGCCCCACGAACCCTACGTCTTTGACCGCCGCGGCGGCTTCGTGGGCCGCCGCGAACAGTTCCGCCGCGGGGTTTATAAGGGTTTTGTCGGGCAGGTGGAATACGTCAACCGCCGCGTTCTGGCCCTGGCGGACCGGCTGGCCGACGCTTCCCGCCCGTGGGTGATTATCGTCCAGGCGGATGAAGGTCCCCACCCGCCGCATAATTTCGAGGAGACCGATCGGCTGCAGACGCTGGAAGCGAAATTCCGGATACTCAACGCTTTCTACCTGCCCGGGAAAGACTCCGGCGAACTGTACGCCGATATCAGCCCGGTCAATACCTTCCGGCTGCTCTTTAACCTTTACTTCGATACCGATTACGAACTCCTGCCCGACAACAGCTATCTCCTCCAGAACACCGAGCCGCTCGACGTCACCGAGACGGTAAGCTATTAGGCAGGGAAAAAGAATCGCACTGAAATCGCACATCAAGCGAGAGGGTTCGAGCGGAGAGAATCCGGCGCTCGCGGCAAAACGCGCCGCTGATTCCCGATTTCGGTTAAGGGGGAAAATGCCGTCGAGCCGCTCAAAATCGCCGAAGAAACGATCCCGGTCGTATAACCTGTATGTTATCGAGCTGGATCCGAGGGTGCTGATCTGCCCCCGGTTCCGGAAGGCCAATCCGAACAAACATCCGGGCAAACCCTGCGTCTATGTCGGCTCGACGGTCCATACGCCCGAAGAGCGGTTCCGTCAGCATCGGGCCGGTTACAAGGCCAACCGTTACGCCCGCCGCTACGGTCTGCGGCTCTGCCCGGAACTCTACCGGCATTTCCAGGGATACCGGACGCGCGAGCGGGCCGAGCAGGCCGAGTCCCGCGCGGCGGAGCGGCTGCGGAAACGCGGCTGGGCCGTCTGGTACGGCGTGTAGCGGCACGCCCGCCGAAGCGCGGAAATAACGCTGAACCACCCGTAGCGGTAGAAATAAAACCTTTGTGAAAACCTTCAGGATTGTTGCCGCTATCGCAGTTTACGCCCTTTTGCTTGCTCCGGCAGTTCAAGGAATGGAACAGGCGAAAGAGAGGGAACGGTTCTCCTCGGTTTTTATTTCCGATTCCCGCATCAAGACGCTGAAAGAGGTCATATCGGAAAAACGGGAGCCTGCCTACTCGGCTTTTCAGGCGCTGCGTCAATGCGCGGAAGACAACCTTGCTCGAAAGCCTAACGTTTCGGAAAATTGGTATGTCCCCGCTTATTACCAGGATGAGGAAGGGCATTACAAGGCCAAGAACGGTCTGCGCGACGACGCCAACGCCGCGTACGCCTTAGCGCTGTGTTTCAGGATCACGGGCGAAAAGAAATACGCGCGATCCGCGGTGCGCATTATCGACGCGTGGACTTCCGGAATAAAAACAATGAGCCGCCGGGATGATTCCGCGCTTTCATTCAGCTACCATTTTCCCGTGCTGATATTCGCCGCGGATTTGCTGAGAGACGAAGGCGTATGGGGAAAGAGACAACAGGAACGCTTCAAAGCATTTCTGCGAAATGATGCGCTCCCCATGAACACAATGGCGCGGACGAACAACTGGGGGAACTGGGGGCTGGTGCTCGCGGTCTCGTGCGCCGTCTATTTGGGGGATGAAGAGCTGTTTAACGAATGCGCTGATCGGTGGAAGTACTTTGTTGCCCATCAGATCGCCGGTGATGGGACTCTTCCTATGGAGGTGAAGCGTTCGGGAGGGCGGCAAGGAATCGGGTATTCGCACTTCTGCCTTATGGCTCAGACCGTCGCTGCCGAAATCCTCAGAATCAATGGGCGGAATCTTTATGATTACGAGTCGGAACTCGGCGGCAGCCTGAAGAAAGCGTTTGAAAGAATCGCGGGATGGACTATCCGGCCGGACACCTTCCCGCATTGGGAAGGCGACCCAAGCGAATTGAAAGGCGTCCGGTACTTCTCCTATTTCGAGGTGCTGAATACCCGCTGGACTAACCGGGACGCTTCCAAGTCGCTGGATCAGGCCCGTCCAATGACGGCGAATCACGCGGCTCCATTCTTAACGTTTACGCACGGACAGGCTGTAAGCAACGAATGGGATTAATCGACCGGCGCGTCCACTCGAGCCGCTCTGTCGCGCGCCGGCGATTTATACCGAGAGGAGGACAAAACTATGACTCGGAGCGCACGTGAAGGCTACGTGCCCGTCCCCGGAGGGCGGGCGTGGTATAAGATTGTGGGCTCGGGTCGGGCGGTCCCATTGCTGACGCTTCACGGCGGCCCCGGCGTGGGGCACGATTACTTGGAGCCTCTCGAAGCGCTGGGGGCGGACCGGCCCGTCATCTTCTACGATCAGCTGGGATGCGGCAGGTCCGACAAGCCCGACGATGTCTCGCTCTGGCGCATCGAGAGGTTCGTGGACGAGGTCGCCGCCGTGCGCGACGCCCTGAATCTCGACCGTGTGCACCTTCTCGGGCAGTCCTGGGGCGGGTGGCTGGCCATCGAGTATATGATGGGTAAGCCGTCCGGCATAGTCAGTCTCATCCTCGCGAGCACCTCCGCCAGTGTGCCGCAATGGGCCCGCGAGACGGAGTATCTGAAGACCACGCTTCCCCGGGAAGTTCAGGACACGATACGACGGCACGAGGCTGCCGGCCGGTTTGATCACCCGGAGTTCGAGGCCGCTATGATGGAGTTCTACAATCGCTATGTGTGCCGTAGGGACCCGTGGCCGGAGCCGCTTATGCGCAGCTTGAACAATCTTATGAGCAGCGAGGCGGCGCACGCCTCCTACCTGACTATGCAAGGGCCGACCGAGTTCACGGTTACGGGCAATCTCAAGGATTGGGACCGGACGGACCGTCTCGGCGAGATCACGGCGCCGACGCTTCTCACATTCGGCCGCTACGACGAGTTTACCGCCGCGTGCGCCGAGACGTTGCATCGTGGAATTCCACGGGCGGAACTTCATATTTTCAAAGAGAGCGCGCACGAGGCGCACCTGGAAGAGACGGAGCGTTACCTACAGGTTCTGCGGGACTTCCTGCGGCGGGTGGAAACCGGGGAGGTTTCCTGACCGGGAGAAGGGCAAGGTTAAGAAAGTCGCGGGCCATAAAAAACCCGGCTTAACGCCGGGTTTTTTATGGTGTGGTGGGAAATAATATTCCGACGGTGAAGCGTGTTGCCGTTTGGCGCCAGATGCCGTAATCTGCCATTAAAATGGTAACAAAATGGTTACACTATAAATTCTTTGGGTTTTTCATATTTCCTTGTAATTTTGCCTGCCAGTTGGCTGATTATCCCTGACAGACATCAAAATTCTCCTTGACTTCGATCCCCGCTTGAGTTCAAAATTAATTTTCCAAGGCAATCTACAGCAGCATTTCAATGAAATCATTGGATAGAGGTTTCTACAGGCCTTGCCTTGAGAATAAGAAGGGCATATAAACGATAGACCAAAGGGGAATTACCCGCTTGGTTATTATTTAAGGGAATTTGAAGAAGGAGTGGTGTGTGACTCGCTCCGACAGAACATATGTTATTTTGATAAATGGGTTCCTGGATAGTCTTAAGGGGCTCCTGTATTCTTGATTATTTTGAGGCGGCCAGTTGGCCGCCTTTTCATTTATGCTGGGATTTTTTGCGAGGAGAAAGGCCATGGGTAAGCTATTCAAAGTTATTTTTATCCTTATGTGGCTAGCAATAATGAGCGGATGCGCAAGTATTGTAAGTAGGTCCAATTACCCTGTCACAATCAACTCTAATCCAAGCGGTGCCACGGTTACGGTTAGGAACAAAAAGGGGATTGAGGTTCATAAAGCAATAACGCCGGCAACAATAATGCTTAGTGCCGATGCCGGGTTCTTTAGTCCCGCAAGGTATTCTTTAGATTTTTCGAAGGATGGATATTTTCCAGGGACAACCTCTTTATCAGCAAGAATTGACGGTTGGTATATAGGCAATATTGTGTTTGGCGGTCTTATAGGATTGCTTATTGTGGATCCGGCAACCGGAGCAATGTGGAGACTGAATGATATGGTTATTGGAAATCTTTCGCCAGTTTCGGACTATAAGGTTCCAACCCCTATACCGCCGAAGCCAGATCCTCGCCTTCCCAAAGCCCCGGAAGTATCTTTCGGCTCCATAGTCGAACAACTCAAGTTAATAAAGGAACTTAAAGACGCGGATATTCTGAGCGAAGAGGAATACGAGGAGAGAAGACAAGGGCTGATTAGGCAGCTGGATTTACCACCCTCAGATTAACGACAAAGTTTATAACTAGGAAGGAGGCCTGTTATGAAAAGATTAGTAATTGTTTTTCTGGCGCTTTTGCTTCCAGTAGGTCTCACAATTGTTTTAGAGGCAACACCTTCTACTGCAGCTATCGAGCAGCTTAAGCAAATAAAGGAATTAAGGGATCTGGATATTCTGACAGAAGAGGAATACCAGGCAAAGCGAAATGCGCTTCTAAAGCAGCTTGATATGCAGATTGTTGAAGAGAAGATGGAGCCGGAAGCTATTCAGCCTGATAATATTATGGAGCCTGAAGAAAAATTAGTAGGTCCAGAAGTTACAATTACGGAGATACCTGAACAGGGGATTTGGGAGGGTCGTTGGTATGTTGGAGGTGGTTTGCATTATTCTATTGAAAACTTTCGCAATAAATTAGGCGACTATAACTTGGACGATACATGGGGGATCAATGTAAATATTGGCTATATTGCATTAGACTATCTTGCTTTTGATCTTCGTTTTCAGTATCACAATCAGTTCAAGGCGAAAGAATCTGGAACTACCTCCCATCTTTATGTAAGTGGGACTGGGGAGTTTTCTATGCAACAAGGAAATTACGACCATACAGTGACTTTGCGAGCGTATGATTTTACTTTGAATATTAAAGGTCGCTATCCAATGGATAATATCGTGCCCTATGCTGTGGTTGGCACTGGAATATTACATGGAAAAGTAAAGGAAGAATACTCATTTAACCCTTATAGTTGGTTTGCTGCTCCATTTTATGAGACTTATTCGGAATCAATGTCGGATATGTGTATGCGCTTTGGGGCTGGAGGGGATTTTCTTTTCAGCGATAATTTTGGAATTAATTTTGAGATAGCCTACAATATCGGATATGGAAGCGTGTCCAATATTCGCTTTACTACCGCAAACATTGGAGTAGTGCATATTTTCTAGTTTGTAAAGGAATGTCTTTTATAGTAGACGGTAAAATCTGATTCCGCTCCATTCATAGGATACTAAAAGTTTCCTTTTAAACTTAAGAAAATCGCGGGCCATAAAAAACCCGGCTTGACGCCGGGTTTTTTATGGTGTGAGGAGAAATATTTTGTCCGGTTTGGCTGTTGCCGGTGGTAAACAACTTTCCGGGCCTGTAAGGAGACCAGACAGGATTCTTTCCCGGGAACTACTTCGGTCTTTTCTCAATCCCTTTGATCAGGCCGCTCAGCATCCTGGAGATCGATTCAACGTTGTCCCGCAACAGTTGATACCGATCGGCTTCGACCAGTTGATTTCGGCGGGCGAGATCAAGCAGGGGAACCGTCTCCAACAAAGAACCCCGGGCGATGGTGAAGAAATGCGCCCGGTCGGCGCGGGTGAAGCGGCCGTTTCCTTCGGCTATGTTGGCGGGGATGGAGACAACCGCCCGATTCAGCTGGTCGGCAAGAAAATAGAATCCTCGGGGGAAGGTCTTGGTGAGGACGATAACGTCATCGGCGAAAGTAATGGCTTCCTGGTAAACCCTGAGCTTTTCAAACAGGAAGGCCATAGCGCTATAATCGACCGCAATCTCCCAGTCTCCGGTCTCGCAATCTTCGATTGCTCGACTTTCTATTGCTCGATTGCTCTATCCCATCCGGTCTCCGGCCGGGAAAGTAGAGAATAGAGAATCGACCGCAATCTCGCAGTTTCCGGTCTCGCAATCTTCGATTGCTCGACTTTCTATTGCTCGATTGCTCTATCCCATCCGGTCTCCGGCCGGGAAAGTAGAGAATAGAGAATC
>PUNC01000167.1 GCA_003551625.1 PVC group bacterium
ACAAAGAACGCCAAGCGCGCGCAGGAAAGCACCCTGGAGTGCGGAGCGAAAGCTCCGCTGCAATGCCGGCGAGGTTTTCTCCGTCAGTTTTTGCCGGACAGGTCCGCTTCGCTACGATAATCGGTGAAGCGGGAAAGGACCCGCATTTGGGCGTGGGGTGAAAAAACCGGCAGTTTTGTCGTCCTGAGCGGCAGCGAAGGATCTCGTTTTTGAGCAAGTTTCCCCCGCCGTTCGTAGCCCACGGCTTCAGCCGTGGCTTTTTCCATCCGAAGTTCGTAGTCCACGGCTGAAACCTTACCCAATATTCGTAGTCCACGGCTTTAGCCGTGGCTTTTTCTAGCCGAAGTTCGTAGTCCACGGCTTTAGCCGTGGCTTTTTGACGGAAGCCAAGAGCCGCGGCCGCCAACCCTAAAGGGTTGGACTACGTGATGCCATCCGGAAGATCACCGAAGACGGGGAAGAAACAGCTGGTTTCGAGACATAGCGAGATTGACGAACATCTAGCCCGGCATATAATCAAAACACTGCTACAGCGTTAGCCCGGATTGTTCAACATCCCCCTTTCCCTCCGGGTGCCGGCGCCCCGCCCGCTTCGACAAAAGGCCCGGGCCGCCTGTTTTCGGTAGGCATCAATGTGGAGCGTAACAGCTTGAAAAAAAATCTCCTGGACCGCCCGCTTCCCTTTCACGTGATCCTGTTCGCGGTCTTTCCGGTTCTATTTCTTTATTCGTTCAATATCAGGGAGATGGCATTGGGGGAGATTTACTTCCCCTTGGCCGTTTCAGTCGCGGGGGCGTTTTTACTCTGGGCGGTGCTGGCGATTTTTCTGCGCGGCGTCCGCAAGGCGGGGCTTGCCGCCACACTTTTTGTGATTCTATTCTTCTCTTACGGCCATCTTTACGAGCTGCTCGCGAGCCGGGACCTTCTGGTCGTCCGTCACTCCCGGCTGATCGCCGCGGTAGTTCTGGGTTGGAGCTACTTTGTTTATCTCATTCGTTTCGCCCGATGGGAGCCGCGCGTGCTGACCAGGGTATTGAATATTGCCTCCGCGGCGCTGGTTGCCGTAAACGCGGGAAATATAGCGATATATTCGTTCTCTCGGCGTTTGACGGCCCCCGATCTCGTTGCCGGCAAGGAATTGTTCGTGCCGGAGCCGGATGCCGTCCGCGACGACCTCCCGGACATATATTTAATCGTTTTGGATGAATACGCTCATCCCGATACGATGGCCCGCTACTACGACCACGACTGCGCCCCCTTCATCGAAAGCCTGGAAGCAAGGGGTTTCCTCGTCGCCCGGCAGAGCAGGACGCTCACCCCAATGACCCCCCAGGCGCTGGCCCAGGTTCTGAACATGAGGCGGCTGACCCCGGGCTGGCGCTGGCGCGAAGACCAGGGAAGATTCGAGGAGAGGGAGTGTATTGATTTCGGTCCGACAACGCGTCCGTGGAGCGAGGAGGTCTTCAGGCTTATCGCCGACAGCGCGGCGGCGGCTTTTTTAACGGCGCGCGGTTATCGATATGTCTATTTCGGGTCCTATGTCGAGCTGGGAAGATGGGAAGACTTTATGCGGAAGAGGGCCGATTCCTACTACAATTATTACCACGCCGATTCGGGGCGAAGGCCGGTCAGCGAGTTTCAGAGCGTGCTCTGGAGCTCGACGATGCTGGGACCGGCGTATTTCCATCTCATCGGCGGGCGTTTCGAGTCGTATTATCGTCAGGGGGCGCTGGAAACCCTGGCCCATCTGAAAATGATGCCGTCGGAAGAGGGGCCGAAATTCGTCTTTGCTCATTTAATGCTCCCCCATTCGCCGTTTGTTTTCGGACCGCGGGGGGAGTTTGTCGGACCCGGGGATCATAATAATTTTTCCGATCCGAGGTTTTACCTCGGGCAATACATTTACGTCTCCGACCGGATAATCGAGCTTGTCGATTCTCTGCTCCGCGATTCCGACCCCCCCCCGATCGTGATCATCCAGTCCGATCACGGTCTCCGTTGCCATTGGCCGGGAATGGATATCGGCAGGGAAGAATGGAAGAAGATACTTAACGCCTGGTATCTGCCCGGCCCCGGCCGGGAGGAGTTGAGCGACGCGATATGCCCGGTTGATACATTCCGGTTTGTGTTCAATCATTATTTCGGCCTGGATTACGACTTGCTTGGTGACGATTAAAACCGCGACCGGATGAGGTAATGAACCGGAAGAGGATAAACTTTCGAGGTTCGAAGATTCTCAGGCACATCCTGGTGCTGGTGGGGATGTGGTTGCTGGCCCGCCACCTGCTGGTTCCTTTTCTGGAAAGGCTGGAGAAGATCCCCGGCGAATCCGCGATTCACGCCGTCCGCCTGCCGGCGGCGGCGTTAAATATCCGATACTGGATCGACCAGTTGGAGACCGACGGGGAAACGGCGCTGGAACTGAAGGGATGGGCTTTCCTTCCGGGGGAAGGCGCGGTCGGCCAGGAAACCTATGTTGTTCTGGAGTCCAGGGACGAGACCTATGTTTTCGACACTATGCGCTGGCCGCGGAGGGACATTACGGACTACTTCCAGGAGACCGGGCTGAACCTCGATTCTTCCGGTTTCTGGGCGATTCTCCCGTTACGAGAAATCAGGAGTGGGAAATACCGGGTCGGCATTCACGTCAGGAAGGGGGAAGCGCGAGAGCTGGTTTACGCGGACAGGTTAATCGTTAAATCGCGGGGAAGGGTTGAAGTTATTGGAGGGACTCCGGGCGAATCCACGGCTCAGGCAATCCGGTTGCCGGACAGATGGAAGGAGATCCGGTATTCTATCGACCGGTTGGAAACCGACGGAGTCGCGATCGTGGAGCTTAGGGGATGGGCCTTCCATCCGGGGGGAGACGCGGTCGGGCAGGAGATATACATAGTCCTGAAATCCGAGGACCGGACCTATGTTTTCGACACCGCGGCCTGGCCGCGGACGGACGTTACGGAACACTTCCGGGAAACCGGATGGGACCTTGACTTGTCCGGCTTCCAGGCGGTCTTGCCGGCACGAGAGATAGAAGAAGGAGAATATCAGGTGGGCATTTATGCCAGAAAAGGAGATGCCGGCGGCCTGTCCCTTACCGGCAACATTGTCAGGAAGACGGAAACCTCGCTGGAGGTGCGGATTGAGCAAGACCGGACCTCCGAACCTTGAGCTTTCCTGAAATTTCAGGAAAGGCAGGGAGAGCCGGGAAGCTTGAAAACACGGTATAAGGCGCGAGGGATGAGGGGTGAGGTAAGGAACCGTGATCTGTCATCCATGCTCGGTGATCCTGAAAAGACCAAGCTCCCTTGTAAAGAATGTAAGCGGTTAGCAATAAGCAGGCATTCTTTACGTACGGATAAATGAGATTGGGCTAAGAAAAGAGTCGGACCGGTCCAGCCGGTCTGACTCTTTAATCGCGGTTCGGCGCTGCTGAACCCAGAGGAGAAAAACTTCCCAAAGAAGTTAACAATTATTATTGACAAGCACATCGCGAAGGAGGATATTGGCGGGTTAAATTAAATCGAAAGGCGACTTCCATAAGCTCGATACGGGCGGGTCGTGAACGGGGATCGGTGGTCTCTTCAGCCGGCCGGGAGTATTTCGGCCGTTCCGGCGCCTCCCCTCTCTTTGAAGGCGGCATCGTGGCCGCCTTCTTTTTTTGGGCCGCCCTCACGCTTTATTCCCCGCGACCTCGCCTGCTTGCCGCAGCTTTAGCGAAGGCTGAGCCGTCCTTTCTTGTGGAAGGGCGGCTGATTTTTTTCGGAACCGTTCGGGAAAAGAAATGGGTTCTGAAACCCGAAACCCTAAAAGGAGGGTGAAAATGAGAATCGGCCCGCGGATTATCGGTTTTTTTGTCGCGGCGTTGTTGGTCTGGTCTTTTGCCGGCGTTCTCCGGGCGGACACGGGCGAACTGGCCTGGGCCGTGCGCGCCGGTGGGGAAGATAGTGATTACGGTTGGGGCGTGGCTGCCTTCGAGGACGGCTTCGTGGTTACGGGAAGTTTTGGAGAGACTGCCACCTTCGGCCCGGGCGAGGCCAACGAGACGGAGCTGACCTCGGCGGGAGAGAGCGACATCTTCGTCGCCAGGTTCGGGGAGTATTCGTTGGCCGAGGTAGCCTGGTGGTACCTGCCGGCGGGGGGAGCCTATGATGGGGAGGGGGATGGGACCGAGACCTACATCCTGGTCGCCAACCCCGGTGACGCCGGCGCCGACATCCGGGTGCTCTTCGTGGACGCTAACGGCCCGCTCGGCCCTCCCCTGGAGAGGACGGTCGGGGCCCGGAGCCGGCTGACGGTGAAGATGTCGGAGGCGGGCGTGGACAATTACCCGGTCTCGACGATCGTCTCGGTGCTGGCGCCCGTCTGGGCGGCGTCGGCGGAGAACGGCGCGCCCGGCGTCTTCTGCGAGCGTTCGACCTACGTCAGCGACCCCGGGCAGCAGTGGGGAGCGGCGCTCGGCTCGAGCGGGATTCCCTACGCCGCCACGGAACTGCATTTCGCCGAGGGGGCGACGCACCTGTTCGAATATTACATCGTCCTGCTCAACCCCGACCAATCGCAGGAGGCGAACGTCGAGGTGAGATTCATCAACGCGGCCGGCCAGTTCTGGACGATAGACGGCATCGTCATTCCGCCGCTGTCCAACTACGACCTGTTCGTCAACAATGTCGTCGGCGACGGCCAGAGCCAGCTCAGCGCCCGGATCGTCTCCGATGTTCCGATCGCGGCCGAGCGGGAGATGTTCTGGTCGACGGAAGGCGAAGCGCCCGAGGGCGAGTCGTCGCCGCCGGCCTTCGACGCCCACGCCTCGGTCGGCATTCCGGCCTTGAGCGAAACCTGGTTGTTCGGGGAGGGGGCGACGCATATCTTCGATTATTACCTCCTGCTGGCCAACTTCTCCGACCAGGCGGCGGCGGTCGAGGTGACCTTCAGCGGCCCCGGCGGCCCGATCGCCACGGCCGAGCGGCTGATCCCGGCGGGCCGGCGGGCCACGATAAAGGTCAACGACTACGTCGGCGCCCGCGGCCAGGTCTCGGCACTGATCCAGTCCGACCGGCCGGTTTACGCGGAACGCTCGATATATTGGGGCGCCGCGGCCGGCGAATGGACCGCCGGCCACTCGAGCGCGGGTATGCCGGGTCTGGACCCGGAGATAACCGCGGCGGCGCTGAGGAGTCCGGCCGACTGGGTGGTGACCGAGGGGGCGACGCATATCTTCGACCATTACCTCCTGGTCTTCAACCCGGACGGGGAGAACGCGGTGGAAGTGACCATCAGCTTCTTGGGCAAGGAAGGGGCGCTGGCGGACCCGACCTACATCGTCGGCCCGCTGAGCCGGCTCACGGTCAACGTGCGGGAGGCGGTCGGCGTGGTGGACCAGGTTTCGGCGGTGGCGCGGGGAAGCGGCCCGATCGTGGTGGACCGGGCGATGTATTACTCGCCGGGGGACGGGATCGGGCAATGGCGGACGGGCCACTCCAGCCTGGGCTTTCCGTTGCTGGGAGCGGAGTAAGCGCGGAGCGGGTAAGGCAATTTGACCGCTATCGGGGTTAAAGCCCCGCGTCCCCGCTCCGCTTGACGGGGTGGAGCGGGTGATTGAATTCCGGGCTGGCGAGTTCCCTGGTTGTGTAAACCAATGCCTCCCCATCGGGCTTCCTGATATATATGCCGATCCGGTATGAACCCTTCGGCAGGGTGGCCGTGGGCAGGAAGGCCAGAAACCCCGACATATCAAGATTCAGCCTTGAATTTCCGTAAGCATCCGTCACGTCCGGCCGGGGCAGGTCTTGAGCGTCGAAAATGTAGACCCCTTCTTTCGACTCCAGGGCGATAAACGTTTCCCGGTCGGTCGCGGATTCGCCCGGAATGAACGCCCATCCCCGCAATTCCACGATCGCGTCATCGGCGGTATCGAGACGTTCGATGTGATATCGGATTTCGCCTTTCTCTTCCGGGAGGGGAAAGAAATGCCTTTCGGACTCCCGATAAGGCATCAGGAAGTAGTGATGTATCGGCCAGGAAGCTCGGTAACGCCGGGCGATGAACTCCCGCACCTCTTCCCCGACCGAGTTGAGATAGACGTCGTTGATTATCACCTTCGGCGGGTTCTCCTTCAGCGCCGCCAGCAGCCTCTCCCCCTTGTCTTCCTCGCTCAGCATCTTTAGCATCCCCTCGTGGAGGAAATAGTAGTAATAGGCGTGCGGCCGGAAGACCGAGATCCCCGTCCAGCCGTCCATCACCCGGTCGTCGGGGGCGGTGATCCGGTGAAGGTAGTCGATCGCCTTAAGCTGGTCGCGGTTGTGCAGCAGGTGGTAGTGGGCGAAGGTCCAGGCCGGTCGGACCAGAACCGCGGCGGCCAGCAGGAGCACGGCGGTCTGCGGTTTGACGATCTTCGGCTTGAGAAGAGCGGCGAAAGCGATCACGGCGGCCAGGATGGAGATGACTACTCCCGTCCAGAAATCACCAAGGTTGATCCCGAGCCTGTAGTTGAACAGGGTCTTGAAGATTACCGGTATTCCCGCCCCGACGGCGATAAAGAGAAGGTAGGCGGCGCTTTTTCCGGCCGGTCCGGTCCGTGTCGCCCACTGGGCAAACGCCAGGAAGGCGAATCCGGAGAAGACCGCGGCCAGGGGGAGAAAGGAGAGGAAATACTGCGGCTGGGCGATCGGGACCAGCCAGGATCCGGCGATGCCGGCGGAAACGGTCAGGACCGGGAGAAACTCCCGGTAACCTTCCGGCCGGCTCTTAAACGCCGTTCGCAGCCGGTAGAGTATCCCCATCCCGCCGGCGGCGGTGAAGAAGGGGTTGTAGAAGACCAGCGTCCGCAGGTGCCAGGGCCAGACCTTGCGCCGCCAGCGCAGCGGCAGGAGGATGTTGGTCCGGACCAGGTCGATCAGGCCACCCTGGAGATGGAAAAACAGCGCGAGCGCGGCGATCGGCAGCAGGCCCCCCGCGACCAGGAGGATGAGGGCCCGCCGCCGGTCCCGGAAGCCGATCCCGGGCGGGGGAGAGAGGAGCCAGAGAACCACGGCCGCGCCGGTTCCCAGAAGGGGATAGACCACCTTCTGGGTGAAGAGAAAGGCGGTTCCGAAAAGGAGCCCCGCCCCCAGCCATCGCCGGGCGGAACCGTCCCGCCACCCGTCCCACAGGCGGATGATCCCCTCCAGCAATAGCGCCGCCGCCGGGATGTCGGGCCGGATCTCGATCGTCCGCCAGAGGAAGACGAAATTGAAAGCCAGCATCGCCGCTCCCAGCGCCCCCGCCTCGCGGCCGAAGCAGCGCTTTCCCAGCCGGTAGGTTGAAAACAGGACAAGGAGGGTAAAGACCTGCGAAACGCCCCGGGCCAGGAAGAGGACCGGGATCTCGGGCTCCAGGAATCCCAGCGGGGCGAGAAGGTAGTAATAGAGCGGCGGGTGGTGCTGGAAGAAGTCGCGCGCCGGAACCATTCCCCGCCGGACGCTGAGCGCGGCGTGAAGGTGCTCCATCTCGTCGGGGTCGAAGTAACGGGTGAAGACCAGGCGGGCCCGGAAGGCGAAAGAGACCGCGATCAGGATCAGGGCCGCCGCCGCCAGTCCCCGGGAAAGGCGGCCGTTTATTTTTGGTAGAGGGGTCGGTCCTTGCATTGTAGCAAAATGCTTTAGGCTGTAAGGTTCAGAGTTCCAGGTTCCAGGTTCGGAGGTTCAAAGTTCAAAGGTTGATCAGTCAGACCATTCGGACCCGTCAGACGGTTCCGATTCTTTTTATGCTATGCTCCAAGCGCCATGCGCTTTGCGTCCTTTCATAAGGCGCGGAGTAAACCCGGAATTAAAATTTGTTTTTAATCACATTCCATCACATTCAATCGTTTGTTTGAATTGAGGGTCCGCGGGTGCGGAGCAATAAACTGATTCGCATCTGTGTAAATCTGCTTGCCCGCCTCTGCTGAACGAAGTAATGGAGGGCGGGCGCTATTAGTAGTGAAAATAGGGGGCGAGGCGGGTACTTCGAAGTTGGAAATTGAAGATTGGACATTGATTATTCTCTTTAATTGCGGGCCTTTCCCGGTTCACCGTTTATCGGAGCGAAGCGGACCTGCCCGGCTTCGACGGAGATCCCGACAGTCTTTCGTCGGGAGCGATCACGGGCTTTTATGCCCTGCCCCCGCGCGGAGCAACCCTGCAATCCGCAATCTAAAATCCGGAAGCCGCCTTAATCTATTCCACCAGCCCCTTTTCGGCCAGCTCCCGGGTGGCCTGCTCCACCCGGTCCTCGGCTTCGACCGTCCGGCTCCATTCGATCAGCTCCGCCATACCATCCTCCAGCGTTACCTCCGGCTCGAAACCGAGGTCGGTTTTAATCCGGGTGATGTCGGCGAAGCAGTGGCGGACGTCGCCCTTGCGGAATTTGCCCAGCACCTCGGGTTGGATTTCGAGGCCGAGCAGCCGGGCCAGGGTCTCGGCGATGTCGAGAACGGTTACCTGGCCCCCGGCGCCGACGTTGTAGATTCTCCCGTCGGCCCGGGAATCCTCCATCGCCGCCAGGTTGGCGCGCGCGACGTCGTGGACCGAGATGAAGTCCCGGCTCTGGTGCCCGTCCTCGAATACCAGGGGACGATGGTTGTTTTTCAGGCGGCTTAAAAAGATCGCGGCCACCCCCGTGTAGGGGTTGGAGAGCGACTGGCGGGGGCCGTAAACGTTGAAGTAGCGGAAGGCGACGGTCGGCAGGCGGTAGGACCGGCCGATCAGGATGCTCATCTCCTCCTGGTCCTTCTTGGAGAGAGCGTAGATCGAGTTGGTCTCCTGGGGCTTGGTCTCGGGCGTGGGGACGGGCAGGCAGGCCGCGCCGCAGGCGGGGCAGCGGACCTCCCAGTCTCCCCGGGCCATCTGCTCCTCGGTCCGCAACGGGGGCGAGACCGGTCCGCAGGCCGGGCAGTCGTAGGCGCCTTCGCCGTAGGTGCTCATCGAAGACGGCACCAGGAGCTTGCGCACCTCGTGCTTGTCGTTGACCAGGATATCGAGGAGGTTGGCGGTTCCCAGGGAGTTGGCCTCGATGTAGCGGGAAATCTGGTACATCGACTGGCCGACGCCCACCATCGCCGCCTGGTGAAAGATAATCTCCATCCCCTTGACCGCCCGGGCCAGGGCGTCGCGGTCGCGCAGGTCGGCGTGGATGAACTCGGCGTCGGGGTTGAGATAGTCCGGTTTTTCCCCGCCGGGATGGACCTGGGGTTCGAGGTTGTCGAAGATTCTGACCCGGTGTCCGCGTCTGACCAGTTCGTCAACGATGAAGCTCCCGATAAACCCGGCGCCGCCGGTAACAAGTACCTTCACTGCAACTCCTATGGTTGAAAAAGATTAAAAAGCTAAAGTGTTGCCGTTCGACAATCCAGCGGCAATCGCCGGTCAGGGTTGACCGAAGATTTCGATAAGGGTTTTTATTTGGTCGATGGAGAGAAACAGGTCGTAATCCAGACGCCGGTTCCTGACCCGGCCGCAGCCGGAAAGGGAAATATCCGCCTCTTCCAGTTTCCGGAGGAATTGCCGGGTTTGGGCCGGCACCCTCGACCCCCGCGCCGCCGCCGTCATCGCGGGGGGAAAATAATAGTAAACATAGCTGGCTTCGGCGCGGCAGGGGGCGAGGCGGTCGAGATCGAAGAGGTCCTCCCGATCGAGAATCCGGTCGATCGCGGCCGGGATTCCGCTCTCGATCTCCCCCCTCTGAATCTCGGTTACCATCAGTCCGCCGGCGGCCGCGATCCGCAGCGAGTGGAGTGTCGACCCGGCGTCTTCCCCGGGCGGATCTTCTTCAGCGGGCTCCGGGCGCCAGACTCGGATCTCCGTGCCGCGGTGGACGCTTTCGACGGGGAAACGGTCGCTATCGAAGGCGGCGTAGGGCGCGGGCGGGGAGAGCCGGGAGACCGAAAGGATCGAGAACCGCTCTTCCCCGGCGGCGCGGAGGGAGAAGGCGGTCTCCACCTCCGAGGTTTCCTCGGGGTAGGCGAGCAGCTCCAGGTCGCCGCCGATCGCGAGATACCCCGGAAGGCCGTCGGGGAAGGAGTCCGCCAGCCTCCGGATAAGACCGGTTATCCGCCGGTTCCATTCCGGAGTCAGGTCAAGGCGGGAGTTGACGACGATGGCCGCGGCCGGGTCGAGATAACGGGCGAGG
>PUNC01000166.1 GCA_003551625.1 PVC group bacterium
ATCCCAACGATGATATCCTTGTTCACGGCTGGTCTCCTTTCTTGGGCCTTAGAGCCCGGGTTGGTCGAGCGCGATACTATCACAGCTCGCAGGAGGCCAGCCTTCTCATTTAACCTTTGCGTGAGAATAATGGGTCCGAGGGTGCGGAGCACAAACCGGTTAGCATCTGTGTCCATCTGTGTGATTCGTAGTTTATAAAAGGGGGAGAGGGTGCGGAGCGTAACCGGAATCCATAATCTCTAATCTGAAATCCCCAATTTCATTTGAAGCGCCCTCCCAGTGCCGTTATGATGGTGTGATTCCGCGGCACTCCCGCGGAGGAGAAACAATGTCCAAACTTACCCCAATGATGAAGCAGTATCAGAGGATCAAGTCCTCGGTTAAGGACGCGATCCTGCTTTTTCGTCTGGGCGACTTCTACGAGATGTTTTTCGATGACGCCCGGCGGGCTTCCGGGATACTCGAGATCGCCCTGACCGCCCGGCAGGGCGTCCCGATGTGCGGGATACCGTATCACGCCGCCTCCCGTTACATCAGCCGTCTGCTGAAAGAAGGCTGCCGGGTGGCGGTCTGTGAGCAGGTCGAAGACCCGAAAGCGGCCAAGGGCATCGTGAAGAGAGAGCTTATCCGGGTGATCACGCCCGGAACGGCCGTGGAGGAGATCGAGGTCTCCCGGGGGGAGAACAATTACCTGGCAGCGGTCAACCGACTGGGAATGGTCTGGGGGCTGGCCTTCCTGGATCTTTCCACCGGGGAATTCCGCCTGGCCGAATTCCACTCGCCCTCCGAGCTGCTGGCCGAGCTGTCGCGGATTCAGCCCCGCGAACTGCTATTGCCGGAGAAGCTCGCGCCGGAAATCGAAGAAAGAGCGACCGCCGCGTTGGTGCCGCCTCCCGCGGTCACGCTGGTGGACGACTGGAAGTTCGATTTCGACCTATCTTTCGAATCGCTGAAAAAGCAGTTCGGCGTGGCCACGCTCGACGGCTTCGGTTGTTCCGGCCTGGTCGCCGGAGTGGGATCGGCCGGAGCCGTGGTCCAGTACCTCGGGGATAATTTCCGTTCCTCGCTGGAACACATAACCGCTCTCGCCGTTTACCAGCCCGCCGACTATATGGCGATCGATCCGGTCTCCCTGCGGAATTTGGAAGTGGTAGAGCCGATGCGGGGTTCCGACCGCTCCGGCACTCTGCTCGGGGTCCTCGACCGGACCCGGACCGCCATCGGGAGCCGGACCCTCAAGAGCTGGCTTATCCGGCCGCTCCTCCAGGCGGACCCGGTAAGGCTGCGTCTGGAAGCCGTCGAGGAGCTGCACGGCGACGGTTTTCTCCTGGACCGGGTTCGCGAAAAACTCAAAAACATCCGGGACCTTCAGAAGATCATCAGCCGGGTGGTCTGCGGGGGCCTGAGCGCCCGTGACCTGGTCGGCCTGAGGGAGTCGCTCAAGGCCGTCGCACCCCTGCGCCAGGAGGCCGAAAAGCTCAGGGCGGGTTTTTGGGGCGGACTGCCGGCGGCGCTGGAAGTCGATCCCGCCCTGCTGGAGCTGCTGGAAAGATCGCTGGTCGGCACCCCCCCCGTTACCGTTCGGGAAGGGGGGATGATCAAGGACGGCTATCACGCCGAACTTGATAGCCTGCGGGGGATGGCCCGGCAGGGCAAGGATTGGATCAGCCGCTACCAGGAAAGAGAGATCGTCCGGACCGGTATCAAATCCCTCAAGGTCAGGCACAACCGGGTCTTCGGTTACTACCTGGAAGTAACAAAAACCAACCTGGACCAGGTGCCGCCCGATTACATCCGCAAGCAGACGCTGGCCAACGCCGAGCGGTTCGTCACCGATGAACTCAAGGAATACGAGGACAAGGTCCTGGGGGCGCAGGAAAAGGCGTTTGCCCTGGAGACGGTCTGTCTGGAGGAGATCCGGGAAGAGGCCAAGAAAAGGTCGGCCGAGATCCAGAACTGCGCGGAGAAGATCGGCACGCTCGACGCGGTCGCCGCCCTGGCCGAGGCGGCCCGGGTAAACCGCTATGTTAAACCCCGGGTGGAGGAAGGGTTGGAAATAGAGATCACCGAAGGCCGGCACCCGGTGGTCGAACAGACGCTCGAAAGCGAACGTTTCGTGGGCAACGACACTTTTCTCGACGGGGACAAGAACCAGATCCACATCATCACCGGACCCAATATGGCGGGCAAGAGCACCTACATCCGTCAGGTGGCGCTGATCACCCTGATGGCTCAGGCCGGCAGTTTTGTTCCCGCCGATTCGGCCCGGATCGGCCTGGTGGATCGGATCTTCACCCGCGTGGGCGCCGCCGATGAGTTGAGCCGGGGCCAGAGCACGTTTATGGTGGAGATGACCGAGACCGCCAATATCCTGCACCACGCCACCCCGCGAAGCCTGGTGATCCTCGACGAGGTGGGGCGGGGAACCAGCACCTTCGACGGAATCTCCATCGCCTGGGCGGTGGTCGAGTTCCTGCACGGCCACCCGGAGAAGAAGGCCCGGACCCTGTTCGCCACCCATTACCACGAACTCACCGAGCTGGAGCAGGTTCTGCCCGGGTCGAAAAATTTCAACGTCGCGGTCCGAGAATGGAACGACCGGGTAATATTTTTAAGAAAGGTAATCAGGGGCGGGACCGACAAAAGCTATGGAATCCAGGTGGCCCGCCTGGCCGGGCTTCCGCGCAAAGTCATTGAACGGGCCAAAACAATCCTGGCCGGCCTCGAGGAGGATACGATCTCCCCCGAAGGCCTTCCCCGTTTCGCCTCACCCGAGGTCACCGGCGCCAACCAGCAGCTTTATCTGTTCTCGCCGGGGACCAGCAAGATCGTGGAAGAGTTGAAGAATATCAACCTGGATATGATTACTCCTTTTGAGGCCCTGCAAAGGTTGAAAAGCCTGAAGGAGGAAGCGGAAGAGGAAGGCGGGTGACTAATTTTTAAACATAGCGTATAATGAAATGGATTCGAGTTGTGGCTGGAGATGTGAGGTTACGAAACGCTTTTAGATAAAAGTTAAACTCCGAATCACGCAGATTTACGCAGATACGAACCAGTTTGGAAAAGCAGGGAATATTCTGGATTCTGACTTCTGTATTCTGGATTCTGAAATCTGGAATCTGTTTTTCAAACTTTGAACTTTGAACCTCTGAACCTTCTTATCAACAAGGAGCTTTTAAGATGAGAATCACCGCCGAGTTGACATTTCCCCACGACCTGAAACAAAGGCCGGTTTTTTACGAGATAATCAAAAAATTCGATGTCGTGCCCACCATTATTGAGGCCTCCTTTTCTTCTTCGACCGGCTGGGCTTACGTGACGCTGGAGGGGGAAGAGGAAGTCATCAAAAGGTTGTTCGAATATCTCGAATCCTTGAATGTGATCGTTGACCGGAGAGACTAAGCCATTGGCGAAAGATGCCGAAAAGAAGGCGGCCGATGGGGGGCGGGGGCTGAAGAGGCGTTGGGAGGTCGACCGGACGGTGCTGGAAAACACGCTGGTCGGAACCTTGATGGGGACCCTGGTCGGCGTGGTGTTGCGCAGTTATTTCACCGCGCTGGCCACCGCCCGGCTGGACTGGGTGATATTCACAATGGTCGGGCTTGGAATCGGGCTGCTCAGCGGTTTCGAGAGAACCAAGATTGAGAATCTCGCCCGAAAGAAGGAGCAGTTGACCGAGAAACTCCGCGGGGGGGAGAAGAAGCTGATCACCACCGCGGAACGTTACAAGAATCTCTTCGAGGGCGCCAACGACATCATCTTCACTCTCGACGCCGACCACCGCTTCGCCGAGATCAACACCAAGTTCGAGGAGATTCTTGACCGGGATATCGAGCAGTGGCGCGGGCGGTCCTTCTTCGATCTTTTCGCGGGCCTTTCGCGGGAAGAGGCCGGGAAGTGTTATGTCGCCACCCTGGGCGGCGAGCAGTGCCGATTCGAGCTTGACGCGATTCACGGCGACGGCCACGTCGTTCCCCTCTCCATTACCTTCTCCCCCCTGAGGGACTCCGAGGGGGAGATCACCGGGGTGGTCGGGATCGCCCGCGACGCCTCCGAGTCGAAGCGGATCCAGGAACTGCAGAGCAAGTTCATCTCTCACGTTTCCCACGAGTTTCTCACCCCCCTGGCGACGATCAAGGAGTTCGTCTCGCTGCTTCTCGATCAGGTCCCCGGCCCGATCAACGATCGGCAGAAGGAGAATTTGAACCGTGTCTCCTCCAATCTGCGGCGGCTCAACCGGATAGTGGATAATGTCCTGCTCGCGCTTCAGTCCGAGGAGAAGCGGATCGTTCTTCACAAGGAGATGACCGATGTCCGGCAGTTGATTCTTCAGGCCCGGGATGACTTCCAAGCCACGGCCGACAAAAAGAAAGTTAAGCTTGAACTTGCCCTACCCGCCGAACCGGTCCGGGTCTATATCGATCCGGACCGCATTCTCCAGGTGCTGACCAACCTGATCGGGAACTCCCTGAAATTCACGCCCGAGGGGAGAGAGGTGGTTGTGGGAATGGACTCCGGCGACGATGTCCTTGAGGTCTGGGTGCGCGACACCGGCATCGGCATCTCCAAGGCCGACCAGGAAAGCATCTTTGAGTCCTTCCAACAGGTTCCCTATGAGCACAAGTTCGGCCGCAAGGGCGCCGGGTTGGGCCTGTCGATTTCCCGGGAGATCGTGGAACTCCACCGCGGCAAGTTCCGGGTGGAGAGCGAGCTGGGCCGGGGAAGCAAGTTTATCTTCACTTTGCCGCTTGTCCAGGCTCCCAAGATCCTGCTGGTGGATGACGATCCCGATCTGGTGGACACCTTCCGGGATTTTTTAGATCCCAACCGTTTTCAGGTCTGTTGCGCTTATGATGGAAAGGAAGCTTTGAGCAAGGCGATCAAGGAGCTACCGGACCTGATCGTCCTGGACATAGTGATGCCGAAGATGAATGGATATGAGGTTATCGGAAGGCTCAAAGAGAACCGTTTGACCTGTCACATCCCGATCGTTATCCTGACCGGATACAGCCTTGACGAGGAGCTGTTGACCAGCCTGGACTCGCGGGTCTGGCCGACGCTATTCAAGCCGGTGGGGTTGCAGGATTTCTTAAGGACGGTTAACGAAACGCTGGAAAAGGCCCGCTCCTGATATGAACGAAGAGGCGAAAACCATTCTGCTGGTCGATGACGAGGAGGATTTAACCGCCGCGCTGGCTTCCCGGCTGGGCTCCGCCGGCTACCGGGTGAAGGTCGCGGTGGACGGTCTGGAGGCGTTGCGTTCCGCCCGGACACTTTCTCCCGACCTGATCATCCTCGACCTGATGCTTCCGCGGATGGACGGTTACAAGGTGGCGAGGCTTCTCAAGCACGATAACCGTTACTCCTCGATCCCGATCCTGATTCTATCGGCGCGCTGCCTGGAGGCGGACCGGCAGCGGGCCCTGAAGATGGGGGCCGACGACTTTATGGTGAAGCCGTTCGACTCCGCGGAACTGCTCAGCCGGGTCAAGCGTCTCCTCGATCAAAAGAAGGTGAAAAATGGCTAAACCAAAAGGCCGGGATTTTGCCGCCGGGATGCTTAAAAAGGGGCTGATTACGGCCGAGCAGCTTGACCGGGCGGAGAAGTCCGGCACCGTTCCGGTTTACCGGGCCTTGATCGAACTGGGATTTCTGACCAAGGACCAGGTTTACGAGTTTATCGCCGAAGAGTACGGTGTGGCTTATATCGACCTGCCGAACTTCCGGGTGGACGAGGATGTGCTCACCCGGATACCGGAAGACCTGGCGAGAAGATTCGCCGCCGTCCCGGTTTTCTTGGTCGAGAACACGCTGGCGGTGGCGATGGCCGATCCTCGGAACGTCGAGGCGCTGGACAAGATCCGGGTCCATACCGGCCTCCAGGTGGAACCTTACCTGGGGGCGGAGGAGGATATTCGGAAACTGATCGACCGCCATTACAGCGCCTTGGAGTCGGTGGAGGATATGTTCGAGGACCTCGAGGTCACCCGACTTAAGGAGGAAGAGGCGGCGATCCCCGAACTCAAGGAACTCGGGGACGAGGCCCCGATCACCCGCCTGGTCAATCTCATTCTGGCCCAGGCTGTCCGCGACCGGGCCAGCGACATTCATATCGAGCCGGACGAGAACGTACTCCGGGTCCGTTTCCGGATCGACGGGGTTCTTTACGAAATTCCCTCGCCGCCTAAGCATTTGAAAGCCGCCATCACCTCGCGGATCAAGGTGATGAGCAACCTCAACATCGCCGAGACCCGGGTCCCCCAGGACGGCCATTTCCGGATCCGGATCGAAGGCAACGAGATCGACGTCCGGGTCTCGGTCCTGCCCACAGTTCACGGCGAGAATACCGTCTTGCGGATTCTCAACCCCCAGAGTCTGCTGATCGGACTGGAGAATCTCGGCTTCTCGGATTACAACCTCGATCTCTTCAAGGACATAATCTTCCGGCAGCACGGCGTCCTGCTCAACACCGGCCCCACGGGCTCGGGAAAGACCACCACCCTCTACGCCGCCTTACAGACTGTGAATTCGATCGACAAGAACATCATCACCGTCGAAGATCCGGTGGAATACCGTCTCCGGCTGATCCGGCAGATCCAGGTCAACCGGCGGGCAGGCGTGACCTTTGCCAACGGGTTACGGGCGATTCTCCGGCAGGATCCGGACATCATAATGGTGGGCGAGATTCGGGACCTGGAGACCGCCGAGATCGCCATTCAGGCCGCCCTGACCGGCCACTTCGTCTTCAGTACCATCCACACTAACGACGCCGCTGGGACCATCCCGCGGCTGATCCATATGGGGGTGGAGCCGTTTCTGGCCGCCGCGGCGCTGGAGGGGATAATGGCCCAGCGGCTGGTGCGCCGGATTTGCCCGCGCTGCAAGGAGAGTTACCGGCCTGGAAAGATTATCCTCAAGCATTTGAAGATTAAAGATGAGGATATCGCGTTCTGGCGGGGGAAGGGATGCGATTTTTGCCGCGGGACGGGTTACAAGGGCCGGGTGGCCGTTTACGAGCTGATCGATATGTCGCCCCGTCTTCGACGCCTGACGCTGGCGACGGCCTCGGTCGATGAAATCCGCGAAACGGCCGTCAATGAGGGGATGGTTACTCTGCGCGAGGACGCGCTGCTGAAGGTCAGGGAAGGCCTGACGACGATCGAGGAGATGGCGCGGGTCACCGGGGTTAAGATCGACATCGGCCGGGCGGAAGAGGAACCGCTTCCCGAGGTGGAACCGGAATCCGGCCCGCCGGTGGAGGGGGAGACCCCGGCCGAGGCGGCGGCGGGCCTGGAGGAGAAGGACCTGGAGGACTTTCGGGAGAAAATCACCCACTGGCTGGCGCGGAGGTGATGGGACGCAAAACTGAAAAGCTCGTTATCCGTAATCTGTGATCAGTGATCCGTTGGTTTTTTCGCAACCGTTTGCCGTTTAACGATTCCAGCAGCGCAACCGTTCAACGTTAACCGCGACCTAATCCGGGCTAAGGGAACGGAAAAATGTACGAAAAGTTCTGGGGGCTGAAGGAGAAGCCCTTTAAAAACACGCCGGATCCCCGGTTTCTGTGCACCTTTCCGCAATACCGCGACGCCCTGATGAAGCTTAACTACGTCATCCGGGAGAACCTGGGGGCGGGGCTCCTGACCGGCGTATTCGGTTGCGGCAAGACCCTGCTTATCAGGAGCCTGACCAGGGGGTTGGCGGCGCAGAAATACCGCTTCGCCAACCTGGTCTTTCCTCCGTCCAGCGGGGAGGAGTTCCTCCGTTCCCTGGTCCGGGCCCTGCGCCCTTCGGAGCTGCCCTCGATCAAGAGCGAACTGATGGAGGACGCGTTGCTGGAAGCTTTGGAAAAAGTTGTCACCGACAATGAGCGGGAAGGCCGGGAAACGGTAGTCATCGCCGACGAGGCGCACTCGATTACGAAGAACGAGATCTTCGAGAGAATGCGGCTGCTCCTGAATTTCCAGAAGGACGATCGTTTTCTAATCACGTTGATCCTGGTCGGCCAGCCGGAGCTGGGGCCGAAGGTGGCCGATCTCCGGCAGTTTGACCAGCGGATCGCGGTCAAGTGCCATCTGGCGGCCCTGAGTGAGAACGAGACAAAGGAATACATTATCCACCGGTTGAAGGTGGCCGGCCGCTTTGACGAAGTTTTCACAGACGAGGTTATTGCCGAAATCTACCAAGCCAGCGGAGGGATTCCCCGGAGGATAAATTACACCTGTGATCTCTGCCTGATGACCGGCTTCGCCCGGCAACAGCAAAAGATCGATCGCGCGATTTTCGAGGAATCGCAGACGGTCTTCGCGTCGGCCGCGGCGGCGGAAAGCGGAACCGATGAAGCCTGAAATACTGCTGGCAAGCCACGACCGGGCCGAGCTTAAGGACTGGGAATCGCTGCTCCGGGACTGGAAGATTCCCTGCCAGGGGGTCCGCGACGTCTTCTCCGCTCTTCAATTTCTCGAGATCAAGAGGTTCTTCGCCGTGATCTGCCGGGAGGACCTGCCGATGACTTCCGGCGAAAAGTTCGCTCGCCGGCTGGAAAAGGAGCATTCCGGCGTTCGCCTTATCCTGGCCGCGGGAAAAGGCCGGAACGCCTCCCGGCCGGAATTGACCCGGAGAGACCGGCCGGCGGTTCCGGCGGTTCTCACCCCGGAGACGCTCCAGGAGATCCTGGGTTGCCTGCTGCTCCAGGAAGGTGTTCTTTTCCAGAAGGGCGGTGCAGAGTATTTTTCTCCCTGGAAGGACCGGTTCCCGGAAATGGTCGGCTGTTCCCTGCCGATTCGCGGCATCTTTTCCCTGATTCTCAAGCTTAAGGATCAGGAGGTTACCGTTCTTTTGCAGGGGGAATCTGGAACCGGGAAAGAGCTGGCGGCCCGGGCGATCCATCGCCACAGCCGGCGTGCCGGCAAGCCGATGGTGATGGTCAACTGCGCCGCCCTCCCCGAAACGCTTCTGGAGAGCGAGCTTTTTGGCCACGAAAAGGGGGCCTTCACCGGGGCCGACGCCCGCGTGATCGGCCGTTTTGAGCAGGCCGACGGCGGTTGCCTCTTCCTGGACGAAGTGGGCGATATGAGCCTGGCCACCCAGGCCAAGGTTTTGAGAGTACTGGAGGGCCACGAATTCGAGCGGGTGGGGGGTAGAGAAGGGATCAAGGTGAATGTCCGGGTGATCGCGGCGACGAACAAGAATCTCAAGAAGCTGGTCGCGGAAGGAGAATTCCGCGAAGATCTATATTACCGCCTGGCGGCCTTCCCGATCGAGATCCCCCCCCTGCGTGACCGGATGGAGGACCTGCCGCTGCTTACGGCCAACACTATTCGGAACTTTAACCGGACCGCGCCGGCGCCGGTCGAATCGGTCGAACCGGCCGCCTTGGCGAAGTTGCTCAATCATTCCTGGCCGGGAAATATTCGGGAGCTGGAAAACGTGGTTTCACGGGCCGCCATTCTCTCGGAGAACGGTGTGTTGACGCCGGGCCAGATTCAGATCGAGAGCGCTCCGTTCGCGGCCGAAGTCCTGCCGCCGGCCGTGAAGTTTGAGGAAGGGCCGGTGCTTCCACTCTCCGAACTGGAGAAGGAGGCGGTCAGGGCGGCGTTGAAGAAGAACCGGATGAACGTCAGCCGCACCGCCGCCCAGCTCGGCATCACCCGCGCCACTCTCTACAAGAAAGTGAAGGATTACGGGATAGAGATAAGCAGATAAGACAAGGCATAATGACGAAACCCGAAACTCGAATGACAGAATTATTGTTCAATGGCTTTATCCCCGGTGCCTTATCAACTTATAAACTTATCATCTTATCAACCTGAACGGAGTTCAGCGTAATGCCATTCTTCCAATACAAAGCCAGAAGCGATACCGGGAAGCTGCTTTCGGGGGCGATCGAGGCGGTTTCCGAGCAGGCCGTCCTTCAGAAGATCGAGGAGATGGGTTACACCCCGATCTCGATTC